>JBIIUB010000007.1:0-52921 GCA_044340205.1 Terrimicrobiaceae bacterium | reverse complement strand
CATCGAGATAAATCGTCTCGTGCATGTTGTGCGGCACGGCGACATAGACGACATCCACATCCGGGCTGGCCAGAAGTTCGTGATAGTCAGCGGTGAGAAGCTTCACCGAAGGAATCCGGCGGAACCACTCGCGTTGTTTCTCCGCCAGATCACAGACGGCAGTGAGTTCCGCGTGGGCAGGATAATTTTCCAAAACAAACCAGCGGGAGAGGGCGCTGGCGACCTCTCGGCCCATGAGACCGCCACCGATGATTCCGATACGAGTCGTGTTGCTCATTTTTACTTAAGAAATTTTGCGGCTTCGGTCGCGGTAGCTCCGTCGTGGACAATGGCCATGAGCGCAGCCACCATGCCGGCAGGGTTCGGGTGTTGAACCACATTGCGGCCATACACGATGCCGGAAACGCCTTGCTGCATCAGCGCCTCAGTGCGTGCGAGAATCTCCGCATCCGGCGCCTTGCCACCCCCGCGAACAAGAACAGGAATGCCTCCAGCGGCTTCGACGACCTTGTGGTAGATCGAAACATCGTCGGTCGGATCGGCCTTGATCACATCCGCGCCGAGTTCCACCGCCTGACGGACGAGATGTTGAATTTTCACAAGATCGCCATCCACCATGTAGCCGCCCGCCTCGCTGTTCGGACGGAAGACGAGAGGTTCCACCATCATGGGCATGCCATAGTGGTCACTCTCGAGTTTGAGCGCGCAGATGTTTTCAATGCACTGGTTCGTGACTCCCGGCGCTCCAGGAATCTGAAAAAGATTCACGCACATGCAGGCGGCATCGAGTCGAACGGCCTGAAGACTCGGTTCCTCGATCATCGCGCTCAGTGCCTCGACGGGCAACTCGCGGCCATAGACATTCGCCACATCCGTGCGGAGAACGAGCGAAGGCTTTTGACGGCCCGGGATATTCTGCAAATGGCGTGCCTGCCCGGTGGTGAGCTGAACCGCATCCGGAGCGGCTTTAACAACTGTCTCCACAGCCTTCGCCATGTCCTCGATTCCTGTCAGAAAGCCAGGTTGGTTAAAAAAGCCATGATCGATGGCGACATCAAAGCAGCGGCCGGATTTGGAGTTGAATAAGCGGTTCAGGCGATAGTTTTTCATAAGTAAGAATGAGCGGAATTGATTACATGCAATCAAATCGATCAAATTGTCAAACCGCTTTCGTTGGCATTCGACCGGATCAAACCAACCAATATGAACAAACAGCGGCGTGGAACTACGGCCTGGCCGCATAGAACCGATGCAACTCGGGAGACTTCATTCAGCCAGAGCGTGATGAGCGGAGCCAACATCTTGACTAGTCTGGTGCGGCTCAAAAATGCGCGCGATTCTTCATTTGATCGTTCACGCCAAGCTCACAAAAACCCTGTGGAATGACCCCAAAAATCGGCGCTCGCTGCCGAAAGTGCTCGGAATTATGTAGGTCGGGTCATACCCATCAAATCAGCTTTGGAAGGTGTAGTGATATATGTTGCTCCCAGTTGGGAGCAGTTGCTGGAGTTGTCCTGGGAAGACTGGCTGGGTGCGTCCAAAAGCCAGTCATCCTTCCCGCGTCCCAAGAGTCAGCGCTGATGGTTGTATCACAGAGGAAGTGACAGGTAAGGCGGGGGAGGCTGTTTCGCCCCGGGTGAAAAACCTGAATCTCATCGGCCCAAAAGTTCGGCATCTCCGTCATCAGCGCAGTTGGTCTCAGAATGACTTAGCCACACGGCTCCAAATCCTCGGAATGGACCAAGGGACGCGATGCCGTGTTTCCAAGATCGAGGCCCGTCTTGTATGGGTTTCTGACGAGGACATGATCTATCTGGCCCGGGCATTCAAGGTCGAGGTGGGCGATCTATATCCCGAAATGATTCGGAAATCACGCCGCCTGCACGAGGCCATCGGATCCGCGAAAGCATCGCGCTACGGGATGGCTTGAACGATTGCTCCCGACTGGGAGCAAGGGGACGAAATTCCGATTCTATGGTGTGGCTCCTATGCACCACTTCATCATTGCTCAAGCAAGCTCACTCGACGGCGCGTTATCCCAAGGTCTCGGGATCATCGCGAAGTTCCTCTACATTATCGCAGTCATCGTCATCGCCCATGGCGGATGGCAGGTCCGCAGCGGTAATGCCGACATGGGCAAGATGTCGATTGTGGGAGGACTCCTCCTTGGTCTCTCAGTCCTGATCGCCCAAGCGCTTTTCAGCGCCGGGGGGATGCCAACCATCAGCGTGGGGCAATGAGTCGGAGCGTGATTCCCACCCATGCGGGTGATGACAGCGACGGCAAAATCTGGGGGATCGAGGGAATGAATATCCTCTTTCTGCTCGCGAGCGGGATGATCGGCCTCGGTCTGGCCCTCATGCTCTCACACAGGCACCCACCGGCGGTCTGCGTGGGAATCGGTGCCCTGCCTTTTGTGGTGACGGCGCTCTACATCTTTGGCCTGCGTCAAGGAAAGCCGAAGTCATTCGATACCGACCTGCTTGAAACCCTCCTCTCTGGAAACGGGTGGATGGCTCCGGTCAGACAACCCCGTAACCCGCTACTTCATGAAGGCTCCTAACGGCTGGATCTCGAAAGACCTTCTGATCTGGAACGAGCTGGATCGGCGGGGCGCACTTTCAAAGGGGTATGTGATCGATGCCCCGGATCTGCGGCAGGCCAGCGATCACACGCTGGATGACTTCTATGAATCAGTCCGTCAGTTCCTCCACTCGCTGGATGAATCGACCCGCTGTCAAATCCGCTGGTCGGTGGATTCTGATTACCGGGAGGAACTCCTGGCCTACAAGGAGGTGACCGATACGCGGTGTGATCCCTCTTCATGGTCGGCGATCACCCGTAATGAACGATTCAATCGCTACTGGCAGGCGATGCAGTCCGGCGGACTGCGACGGGAAAAGCTCTTGCTCTTCCTATCTAAAAAAATCGATGCCGACCCGCCAGTATCAGCTTCAAGGAAAGGTCTGGAGGAGCACTACCAGAGGCTTCTTTCCCAATACAACGAGGCCTTCGCCCAACATGGACGAGTGCTTGCTTCTCTCTTCGAGGGCCATGGATGCGGGGTCACAGCCATGGGGACGAAGGATCTCTACCGGCACTACGCGACCTTCTTCAATCCCTCTTACCTGCGCAGGGATGGCTATGACCCGATCGGTCAGTTCCGGGAGGAGGAAACTATCCATCAGAACTGCTGGCACCAAGGGGTGCAGGCGGGGAAAAACTTTGGGTTCTATTCGGACGGCTTCTACCACAATCTCGTGATCCTCAAGCGGCGTCCTCAGAGGACAAGGCGAGGGATCTTCTGGGCGCTGACCTCGCTTCCCTTTCTGGACTACGCGATCACGGTCAATCTCTACCCCCAGAATATCCGGCGGGAAATCGACAAGGCGGAAAAGTCCCTCAAACGGGTGCGGGGTGACTATGCGGCAGAGGGAAAGCATTCGCTCCTGACAGCCAAGGAGGTGAAGGAGGAGCGCATTCGCAACCTCGCCCAAGGGGATACGGTTCCCTTCCTCTACGACTACGTTGTTCATGTTTGGGACGAGAGGGAGGAGGGGCTTGTTTCCAAGACTCGGCAGATCGAGACGGCCTTCGGTCAAATGGAGGATGCCCAGTGCTGGACGAGCAATCTCTCCTCGGCAGCCACCACCAAGAACATTTGGTATCAGACCTGGCCGGGATGGATCTGGGGCAACTACACCCACCATGCCGACAGCGGGCTGGATGAATGGCTCGCCGATATGCTGCCGTTTTCCTCGACCTTCACGGGGCATCTGGAGGGAGCAGAGGCTCTTTACGACGGATCGAATAGGAATCTTGTCGGAGTGCGAAACTTCCTCTCGGAAACTCCCCAGCTGGCAGTCCTGCTCGGGATGACGAGGGCTGGGAAGTCGGCTTTCATGTGCGATCTCCTGTCCCAGACCGATCCCCACTACGATTTCACGCTGATCGTGGAAGAGGGACTCTCCTACGGGATTTGGACGCAGGCTCTGGGGAGCACTCCAATCGTCATCCAGCCCGATGGGGATCTCTGTCTAAACTACCTCGATACTCAAGGGGCACCGCTGACTAATCTCCAGATCACGACTGCGGCGGCTCTCGTGGCAAAGATGGCGGGTAATCCTGCCGATGAGGATCGAAGGAACCTCCGGTTGGCCCAGATTTCGCAATACATCGAGCAGCTGTATACCGATCGCTTCGAGGAATGGATCGCTGAGGATGGAACCCGGCTCGACATGGTGGCGCGGCACGCCATGGCCGTCTTGGAATTCAAATCCCGCCACATGCCGCTCTCGGCAACCTTCCTGGAAGCCTGGACGGAACTGAAGCACACGGCGGGGGAAGCGGAGCGGGAGGGGCTCCTGAGCTCTCCCAAACCTGAGGAGGTTTCTCGATTCATTAAATCGCACGACATGGAGCGCCATGTCCGCAATACGGCCTTCGCTTTCTTTAAGCCAACGGACTATCCGACACACGACATGCTCCAGCAGATGATGCTGGTGGCTCCCTTCATGGAGCACAACCGGGACGAGATCAATCATCTGGCAACTCTTCTTGCCCCTTGGAATGAGCAGAGGCTCCTCTGTGGACACTCTACCTTGTCCATGACAGGGCGGGTGGCGCATTTCGACCTGACTTACATCCCTGAGTCAAACAAGCAGCTCAAGGAACTGGCCGGATTCCTGATCGCCAACTACGGACGCCAGCACATCATCACCCTCCCCAGGGGGGCGAGAAAGCGGGTCATCTTTGAAGAGGTGGCCCGAACGCTCGACGTGCCGGGAGGGGAGCAACTCGTGAGTGAGTTCTATGCTCAGCTCTCGAAGTTCTCGACCTGGATCATCTCAATCGTCCAGCAATACAGCCGGTTTCAGAACTCAGGCATCCGTCCCATCGTCTTCGGTAACGCCAAGCAATTTTTCTTCACCCGCATGAACGACCGGCGGGACATCGAGGATGTGGCACGGGACATCGATCTCTCGGAGGCCACCAAGGAGGCCGTGTCGCGCTATCCGCTTCCAGAGCACCTCCCCGACAACAACAAATACGCCGCCCTGACCTACTACCACCTCGATGTGCGGCAGGCGCGGTGTGGGACGATCCACAACCGGGTCTCTCCCGAGATGCTCTTCTGCTCCTCCTCGACGGGGCAGGACTTCGACGAACGCAGCCGGAAGCTCCGCAGTCACGAAGACATCGTGGCCGGAATCCTCCATGAAACCAACCTATGAAACATCCTCTCCTAATCCTCTGCTTACTCGCAACCGGCTGCGCCGGACGATCCCAGTTCCAAAAAGGCTATGAGCGTGGAGCCGCTGATACGGTGAAGCGCCAGTATTGGATCGAGCAGAGCCGCCAGAAGCCAGGGAACAACCCTGAAAAGCCTATCTCCATCTATAAGCTGACCGTGCCACCTGATCCCGATGCCAAGGTGAAGATGGTTCCTTATGAAATCGGAATCCCCATCGTGAACTGAGGCCATGAACAAGTATCTCCCTCTCGTTTTCTTGGCAGCAGTGATTCCTGCGAGGGCGCAGTGGGTCGTCTCCGATCCCGTGGTGGAGCAGGCGACCATGGCAAAGAATGTCTTCGACCAATTGAAGTATGCTTGGGAGCAGACGCAGTGGGCGCAGCAGCTTTCCAGCCTCGCTCAGACACTCGATACGGTGAAGAGCGAACTGGAGGTGGCTCAGCAGGTGAAGCAGGCCATCGGGAATCCAGCTGCGATTTCCGGGATGATCCAGAGCGGGCTCTTTTCCTCCTATCTGAGGAACTCGGGAATCACGGACACACTCAGCGATCTTTCAAACATTACCCAACAGGGAGCGAAGCAGTCCGTGGCGATCCAGCAGATGTATCGGCCCATCGACCTGAATGCCTACAAGCGGATCGAGACTCCATTTGAGGGGACGGCTTCATTCCGTGATGAGGAGGATCCTCTAAAACGGTTCCGAGCGGTGGAAAACGCCTACTCGAACTTCCAAGAGATGCTCCAGCAGGCGCAGACCAAGCGGAAGGAACTCAATATCCAGATCGCCGCCCTGAACGATCAGCTCAAGAGTGCCCAGGACGATGCCGAGGTGCAGAAGCTTCAGGGATCGCTGACCACGGCTCAGACCTCGCTCAAGGATCTCGACGGGATCATGGATGGGGCAGAGCACCAGGTGAAGTTGCTCCATATGCTCAATGAGAACCGGGCTGCCACCGAGGCGATCGCTGCCGAGGAAATCTCCCGGGCCCGTAATCGGGAGAGTGCCAAGATGGGCTCAGATGCGGAGGCATCTGCCGCAAAAACCAGCTCCCAAAGCGACCTGCCTCCGGGCTTTTGACCAATGATTCCGGCCCTTTCCAATCTATTCGACGCGGCGGGTCAGATCCGCTCCTACATGATGCCCTTCGCCTTCGTGCTTTGCATCTTGGGCATCGGCGAAATGGGGTGGAAAGCTGGTTCAGATGCCAAGTCGATCCTCGGCGTTATTCTGAAGGTGACGATCATTGTCGCCCTGATTGCGGGGTATCCGACCATGATGAACAAGGGGATGGAGGCGTTTCAGGAGATGCGCCAGAAGTTCACCAATGCCCAGGATGCGAAGTTCATCCAACTCCTGACTTCCAGAATCCAGAATCAACCTTCGGATTCCTGGACCGATCTCGGGAAGATCGTCCCGGCCGCTGTGGGCTACTTCTTTCAGGGCATCGGGCGATTCATGATGGTTGTGATGAATTTCTTTCAGCAGTTCGCCATCGCCGGACTGATCGCCGTGTCACCCTTGCTCTTGGGGTTCCTGTTTTTCTCACCAATGCAGTCCTTCGGAATCCAGTTCGCAGTGACCTCCTTCACGGTGATGCTCTGGTATCTGGGAATCTGCTTGGTGGACATCGTGATCGTGGCGATCAGCGATCTGCTCTTCGCTCCGATCACTGCTGGTGGGATCGTCCAGGTGGCCCAGAATGCGATCCTCGTTCAGAACTGGCTGCTTTTTCCCTTCATCATGGCCTTCGCATCAATCGTGACGCTCTTTTTCTACCTCTCGGTTCCCTTCGTAGCCGGAGCCATCATGAAGGGGGCCAGCGGCACCACCTCGGCTCTGAGTGCCGGGATCAGCAACACACTTCAGGCCGTTGGATTTGTAGCTGGAGCGGGGGCAACAGTCGCAGGAGCCGCGGCCACCTTCGGGGGATCGACTGCCGCTCAGGCGGCTATGGCATCGGGTCAAGCAGTCGCTGGTGCGGCAAGTGCCGCAAGCTCTGGCAAAGGAATGAGCAATGACCCTGCTGGAAGTTCTGCTTCCTCAAGCCCTGGAGGATCCGTGCCTCCTCCTCCCGAGGAAGAAGGCGGCGTGATCACTAATCCGGCGAATCCAGCCATGGTGGCCCAACAAACCACGCCCGAGTCGTTCTCAGTCACCGATCAGTCCAAGGGAACGGTTTCTCATCACAAGGGGAGCCTCTCAACTCCTCATGCCGCTCAGGCGGCTTTCAACTCTCATCCCTCCAAGGCGAAGCCCTCCTCATCCAAACCCGATAAAACCAACTCATGAAACTCACCGCCGTCACCTCCATCACTAACAACATCGTCGCCGCGAGATTCTGGATGGCAATTGCCCTCATCTGTGGGGCCTTGGCCGTCAGCTCTCCCTACCTGACCATCCAGGCGATGAAGCAGAAGGAAAAGGTCGTCATCCTCGATCAGGGCGGGACACTGATCTATTCGCCCCTTCTGGGCTTTGAAGAGGCAGCCGGACTTCAGGCCTACCATGTGCGTCTTGCCTGTCTGGCTCTGCTTCAGCGCAACCCGATCGGGCCGGATCTTCCCGATCTCCTCAAGCGGATGTATCTGGAGGAGCCAGCGCGTAAAAAAGCAGCAGCCCTCTACAAGAAGCAGAACCCGGAGTTCAAAGAAAAGGAGATCCACCAGAAGGTGGAAGTTGGGAAACTCGACATTCTCGATACTCGGAAGATGAAAGACGGGGCAGGAGTTTCGTATGAGGCCGTCGATGTTGAGGCTGAGGGAAACCTCATCCGCACTGGGACTCTCAACAAGATCGAGTTCCGCGAAGTGGCGAAGTTCAAGATCACCTTCTTCTTCGTCAGGAATCCCGACCTGATGGGGAACGGGCGACTCCCGCTCGTCGTTCAGGATTTCAAATACGAGGAGAAACCTTTGTAGGGGTATAAAAGGGATTTTCAAAATGCTTTCAGAAAGAATGAAACGCGCAAACAATAAGAATATTATTGCGGATTCAATAAAAAGATTCATTGTGCATTCAATAAAAAATGAAGACGCACGCCAAATTGGCCAAAGCTTTGGAAACCGCTCTCAAAGTGGCAAGAGAGCAAGTCGTGCGTGGCCGGGATTTGCCTGCTGGGGTTAGGACGTTTCTGATCCAACAAGGGTGTCTGCTGGAGATCATGAAGGGATGGTATTTTCTAATTCCTCCCCATGCACCCCGTGGTGAGACGGCACTATGGCATGGAAACTTTTGGGCTTTCCTGAGTCTCTATCTCGAGGATCGGGTGGGGAATGATTATTGCCTCAGCCCGGAAATCTCTCTGGATCTCCAGAGCGGTGAGACGGCAACGCCAGTTCAGGCAACGGCACTTCTGGCGCGTGGAGGGAATAATACCGTCACGCTGCAGTTTGCGGAAACCAACATTTCCTGCTCCTTGCTGACCTACACCGGGAAGCTTCCTGCGCAGCGCGCCACCTACCGGGGACTGAATCTGATGCCTGTTGGCTATGCCTTGGCAAGGGTCTCTCCGACCTATTTCCGGACAAACCGGCCACAGGCCGAGGTTCTGCTCCGCACCACTCCGGCGGCAGAGCTCGCCTCCGGAATCATCGAGACGGATAACGAGGCGGGATCCATGAGAATCCTTGGCGGATTGGAGACTCTGGGTTTCAAGGAAAAGGCAGACCAAGTCAGGGGACTCATTGCCCTCACGGGCTGGAAGAAGGCGACCAATCCGTTCCCCGATGCTGAGCCGCTGCTCTCGAGCCGCCTCATTCCCAAGAGCCCCTATGCGGATCGGATCCGGCTTCTTTGGGAGCAAATGCGTCCCATGGTTCTGGAACACTTTCCTGCAGCGACTGGAAAAGCCGATGCCAAGAGCTATCTGGACAAGGCTCATCATCTCTACCAATACGACGCCTATCACTCGCTCTCCATCGAGGGGTTTCAGGTCACTCCGGAGTTGGTAGCTCGTATAGCGGCCGGTAACGATCCCGATAATCCGTCGATCTGGGAGGAAAACAACCGGCTCGCTGCCAAAGGATACAGCATGGCCCATGAGGCCGTGCTTCAAAGCATCGGCAAAATCTTCAACGGAGATCTCCCCGGAAAGACAGTCGAGTCGGATCTCCCCTACTGGTATTCGGAACTCCACAAGCCCTTCGTCCAAGTGGGACGACTCTCAATGGGTGATGTGGCGGGGTATCGCGAGAAGCCTGTTTATATCCGGGGATCAAGCCATGTGCCGCCTGCGCCGGGGCTTGGTGTGATTGATGGCATGGAGGCTTTTCATGAGGCACTCGCCTCGGAGCCGGAAGCCTCCGTGCGGGCGATCCTCGGACATTTCCTTTTTGTCTACATCCATCCCTTTTCCGATGGGAATGGACGTATCGGAAGATTCCTCATGAATACCATGCTGGCCTCCGGTGGATATCCATGGACGATTCTGCGGGTCACACGGAGGCAAGCCTACATGGATGCCCTCGAAGAAGCTTCGGTCGCCCGCAACATCATTCCCTTCACGAAATTCGTGGGCGCGGAAATTGCGGTCGATTGGTCCCGTGAGTTGGCTGAAGCAGAGCGGTTAAAATGATAAGCCGTTTTGAAAAGTCGCTCCCAATCGGGAGCAAGAGGGTTCTTTTTTTCTGAGATTGTCTGGGGCATGAAGCTCCCAATCCTTGTTCCCCACGGAAATCTCGGGCCTCTTTGCCAAGTCGGTTGCCGTGCAGGATCAGGAAAATGCAGGATTTCTCTTAAATGCGCGCCATGAGGAGTTCGCGTTGGAAGATGATTTCTTTTGGCAGTTCGCTGTAGAGTTTGATGAAGAGCTCGTCTTGGAGCAGCAGTTCGCGGTGCCACTCTGTGGTGTCGATTTTTTGAGCTTCGGCAAAAACCTCCGGGGTCACGGTGTTTTCAAGGCCGTTCATGTCGATGTCGGAGTAATCGGGAAGCCAGCCGATCGCGGTTTCGAGTGCGTGGGCACCGAGGCGGCAGCGTTCGACCATCCAACGCAGGATGCGGGTGTTTTCGCCAAATCCGGGCCATAGGAATTTTCCAGCGGAGTCTTTGCGGAACCAATTCACATGAAAAATGCGGGGCACATATTTGATGTGTTTGCGCATCTCGAGCCAGTGGGTGAAGTAGTCGCCCATGTTGTAGCCGCAGAAGGGCAGCATCGCCATGGGGTCGCGGCGGACCTGGCCCACCGCACCGGCTGCGGCGGCTGTGGTCTCCGAGCCCATGGTGGCGCCGAGATACACCCCGTGGACCCAGTTGAAGGCTTGGAAAATGAGCGGCATCGTGGTGGAGCGGCGTCCACCGAAGATCATGGCACTCACAGGCACGCCGGCGGGGTTTTCCCAATCGCTGTCGATGAGCGGGCAGTTCTTTGCCGGTGCGGTGAAACGGCTGTTCGGATGGCTGCTCAGGACCGGCTTGCCTTGGGCGTCCGTTTGCCCAGGCGTCCAGTCGCGGCCCAGCCAGTCGATGAGGTGTGCGGGCGCCTCCTTTGTCATGCCTTCCCACCACACATCGCCGTCATCAGTGAGGGCGACATTGGTGAAAATGGTGTCGCGGGTTATCGAATCCATCGCCATCGGATTGCTCGAATACGAGGTGCCCGGTGCGACGCCGAAAAATCCCGCCTCGGGGTTGATGGCGCGGAGGTATCCGTCGGGGCCAGGCTTGATCCAGGCGATGTCGTCGCCCACGCAGCTGATTTCCCAGCCTTCTTCGCGCATGTCGGGTGGGGGAACCATCATGGCGAAGTTTGTCTTTCCGCAAGCGCTCGGGAAGGCGGCGGTGACATAGGTCTTTTCTCCATCGGGGGATTTCACGCCGAGGACGAGCATATGTTCAGCCATCCAACCCTCGTCGCGCGCCATGGCGGAGGCGATGCGTAGGGCGAAGCATTTTTTGCCCAGCAGGGCATTGCCGCCATAGCCAGAACCGAAGCTCATGATGAGCCGCTCCTCGGGGAAGTGGGTGATGTAGGTATTCTCTGGATTGCACGGCCAAGTGACATCTTTTGCACCAGGGGTGAGGGGACATCCCACCGAGTGAAGGCACTTCACGAAGACGCCGGACTTTTTGATTTCGCCATACACCGCCGGGCTCAGGCGGGTCATGATCCGCATATTGGCCACCACATACGGGCTGTCGGAAATCTCGATGCCGTATTGCGCGATAGGGGAGCCGACCGGTCCCATGCTGAAAGGAATGACATACATGGTGCGGCCACGCATGCATCCTGCGAAAAGGCCGTTCAGGCGCGCTTTCATATGCGCCGGAGCCTCCCAGTTGTTTGTGGGGCCGGCGTCCTTCTTCGAGCGTGAGCAGATAAATGTGCGTTCCTCCACGCGGGCGACATCCCGCTGGTCGCTGCGGACGAGTAGGGAATTTGGCCTCTTCTCCGCGTTCAACCAAAGGCCCGCACCCGAGGCGACGATGGCCTCGCGCATGGAAAGATCCTCGGTCTCGGAACCATCGCACCAATGGATGGCATCGGGTTGGGTGAGGGAGGCGATTTCCTCCACCCAACTGCGGACGGTGGAGGGGACGGCATGTTCGGTGGGCTGCGATGACTCGGTGTTCATAAGCGATTTCACTATGTGGATTGATTTCAATCGGGCAAGACAAACGCCCGGGTTAGGAAATGCGCAGTGGGCGCGCGGTTTCGATGCCTCCTGCGGAGAAGAGGAATTGGAAAACCTGCAGACTTCTGGCGCGGAACGCTCCCGAGCAGCTCAGGAGATAGAGCCTCCACATTCTCACGAATTCCTCGCCGTAGCGTTGGCGGAATTCCTCCCGCGAGCGCATGAACCCGGCCTCCCACGCGCGCAGCGTTGGCACATAGTAGGGCCCGAGGTTGTGCATGTCCTCGTTCACAAAATACGGCTCCGCAGCCTGCAGGACTTGCGCGGCGGTCGGGATGGCCGAGTTGGCGAAGATGTAGCGCGAAATGAACCGGTCGCACGCGATGCCTGGCTCGTTCGCCGTGATGGTGTGGCAAAGGAAAAGCCCTCCCGGCTTGAGACAACGGCTCGCGATATCCATGTAGCGCCGGTAGTTTTTTGGGCCCACATGTTCCAGCATTCCCACGCTCGCGATGGCGTCGAATTGCCCCGCCACATCGCGGTAGTCCTGGAGGCGGACTTCCACCGGTAGCCCCTGGCAATGGGACTCGGCGTATTTTTTCTGCTCTTCGGAGATCGTGAGCCCCACGACTTCGCAGCCGTGGTTCTCGGCGGCGAATTTGGCTAACCCACCCCAGCCGCAGCCGATGTCGAGCAGGCGCATTCCGGGCTGAAGCGCGAGTTTTTTGCAGATGAGTTCCATCTTGAGTTCCTGCGCTGCCGCGAGGTCTGTCGTTCCATGGAAATAAGCGCACGAATATTGCATCGAGGGATCCAGCATCGCTCCGAAAAAATCATTGCCGAGGTCGTAGTGTTGATGCGCGACGACATGGGAGCGCGATTTGCTTTGGAGGTTCAATAAAAGCGAGAACGCCACTTCCACCAGCGCGCCCAGACTCGGGCGGATGGAGGTTTCGATGCGGCCGTGGATGGCCCGGGCGCACATTTCCTCGATGTCGTCGCAATCCCACCAGCCCTGCATGTAGGACTCGCCGAAGCCCAATGTGCCGTCCTTGAGGATGCGGCGGTAGAAACGCTCGTCATTCACCTGGATGTCGCAGGGTCGCTCACCATTGATCTCGATATCCGCCCTCGCGAAGAGTTCCGTCACCAGCTTTTCGGCGCGGGTGGTTCGTTTTTTGCGCGGGTGGACGACTGTGATTTCAGGCCCGGCGGATTGGGCGGGTGCGGTCTGCGTGCTCATGAGCGGCTCTCCCCGTAGAATTCCGAGAGGGCCTCGAGAAGCTCGCGGAGTTTGTCCTCCGATTGCTCACGGAGCCAGTCTGCGAGCGATGCGTCATCCGATGTCGCCGGTGGAAGCGGTTGGTCGGGGACGATGTCGAACATCTCCAATTGGGATGCTGCAGGGTGCGGGTGAATTTCGTTTTGCATAGGCTTCAGACCTAGTCGCAGAGAGCCTCCGCGCGCCATGAGGTGATCACCCTATCGCGGTTGGCGGCGGGGAATGAAATATCTGCCTGCGTGCCACGGCAAGTGCCGGCGGCCTTCAGCAAACCAGAAAAACCAATCTCAAATACACCACCGCAATGGACCAACTCCTCGACCAAGTCACCGAAATCGCATCCACGGCCGATTCCACCAGCCACCCCTTCCGCATTGTGATCCTCTATGAAAATGTCGTCTCCGCCGCGCGCGCCCTCCGCGCTTGCGAGATTCTTCGCAGCGAGATCCCCCACGATGCCGCCGTGGAGATCAATGTCTGGAAAATGAGCGGACTCGGCATCTCCGAATCCCGCGTCCAATCGGCTTCGGCTGCTGCCCGGGCCGATGTGGTCATTGTTTCAGCCTCCGGTCGCGAGGAGCAACCCGCCTACATGCCGCTCTGGGTCGACGAGTGGCTCAGCCAACATGCCGACTCCGGCACCGCCCTCTTCACCCTCCTCGGCGACCATGCCACGCCTGGCGCCGTCTCCTTCGCCTCCTGGCTCCGCGAAAAATCCTCCAGCAACGGCATCGATTTCTTCAGCCATCCCTCGGTGGATGCCACACAATGCGCCCCTCTGAGGGACATTCCCCTCCTCATGCCGCCGAGGGAGCTTCCCCGGGCCGCCACAGTTCCTATCGAAGAATGGCGCCCCGGTTCGGCCTCCGAGCGCATGGAAAGCGCCTTCGACATTATCGAAAACTTCGGTGCCCATCTCCGCGCCCGCTTGCAGGAGGTTCGACTCTACAACGAGTCCACCCCTTATCGGGAAAAACCCGATGCCATATTCTGCTAATCTCCCGACCCGCTCGCTGCTTGACTTCAATAGGGATTGGTAAGTGAATGCGGTCAATGGCCATAAATGCGTATTTTTACCCCCCCCCCTTGCGCCGGACAGGTTTGAGCGGGAAAGGGTTATTCTGAGGCGCCGACTGCTTTTGGAAAAACTTAAATATCACCCATGAACAAGCTTCTCCATAGCCACCTGCCTTATCCGGAATGTGTATCTTGCGGCGAGCTGCAATTCCGTATCCTCGCCGAGCAAATGCCAGATGTCGTTCTTCGCATGGATGCCGATGCACGATTTTTGTATGTGAATTCACGCATGCGGGATCTCACTGGCATGGAACCGCAGGCATTCTTTGGGAAATCCTGCCGCGAAGTGGGATTTCCGGAGCATTGCTCGCTTCTTTGGGAGTCGATCGCGAAGGATGCCTTGGCAAGTGCTTCGGGGATTGATCGTGAGGTGCAAATCGAGTTGATGGGCAAGTTGCGGACCCTCCACATCCGCACTTCGCATGATATTGCAGCAGGCGAAAAAATGGAATTTATTGCCACTGTAAGGGATATCACCGCAACTCGGCGCGACGAGCGTCACATCCAAGAACTCGTCCAGCGTCTCACTTACCATATGAACAATACACCTCTTGCTGTGATGGAGTGGGATCCAAAAGGCAGGTGCCTCATCTGGAATGGCGAGGCCGAGGACATGTTCGGCTGGACGCGGCGCGATTTGAAAACCAGCCATATTGATTGTCTGGACTTGATACATCCGGACGACCGCCCGGGTTTTTCTGTGCTTCTGGAGCGCCTCAAGCTGGGTCAGGTGGCGAGCAGTTTTGTGAAATGCCGCACGCTGCACCAGGACGGGTCGCTTATCTTTTGCGAATGCCACCTCTCCGCACTCCTCGATGCCGATGGCCATGCCAAGTCGATCCTCTGGGTGGCAAATAATGTCACCGCCCGCGAGTTGGCCGAGCAGGAAATGCAGCAGTTGAACACTGGCCTTGCCGATAGAGTCCGCGAGCGCACGGCAGAGCTGGAATCCTCAAATCAAGAGCTCCAGCGAGAGATTCTCGCCCGCAAGGAGTTGGAGTCCGAATTGATCTCCATCAGCGAGCGGGAGCACCGCCGTGTCGGGCACGACCTCCACGATGGCGTGTGCCAGGAACTCTCCGGCGTCCGTTTTTCCCTCGAGGCCATTTCCAAGAAGCGCAGAAAAGGCACTGTGCTGCGCGATCAGATGGATCACCTCACAGGCGCCATCGAGCGCGCCGTGCATCACATACGCCTGCTCTCGCGCGGCCTCGCCCCTCTGGAACTCGAGGGGGGAAACCTCGCAGCCGCTCTCGACGAACTCGCCGCAAACACCAGCGCCCTTTTCCAGGTCAAGTGCACCGTGAAATCCCGAGGCCGCTCCCAGCGGCTTGAAATCGAAAAAGCCATCAACCTCTTCCGCATTGCCCAAGAGGCGATCCAGAACGCCATCAAGCACGGCGACGCGACCCAGATCCGTGTCGATTTGGATTTGATCGAAGGCAAGCTATCCATCACCGACAACGGCAACGGCATTAAGGACGACGATCCCGCCCCCGCGCGCGGCAACGGTATGGGCTTGAAAATCATGCGCCACCGTGCCGATGCGATCCAAGGCAGCGTGTCCTTGGAGCGTATTCCTGCCGGCGGAGTTCGCGTAAACTGTCAATTTCCCAAATGAAAAAAGCGAAGGCCCCTTCCAAAACCAAGAAACCCCGAAAAAAACGCATTCTGATCGTCGATGACCATCCCATGACCCGCATGGGACTTAAAATGATGATCAACGGAGAGTCCGACCTCGAGGTGTGCGGCGAAGCCGGAGGAGCTGGCGAGGCGCTCGATGCCACCATCCGTCTGCAACCGGATCTCGTTCTCACCGATGTCTCATTGGCAGGACGCAGCGGGTTTGAGTTGGTGCAGGACCTCCTCTCCCGCTGCCCCGACATTCCTGCGCTCGTCATCTCGATGCATGCCGAGACCAGTTACGCCAGGCGGGCGCTGGAGATCGGCGCGCGCGGCTATATCATGAAAAGCGAGCACAGCGACAAGGTTCTTGAGGCCATCAACACCGTCCTTCGCGGTCGCATCTATGTCAGCGAGGCCATCGCCGGCCACTTGCTCGAGTTTCTTTCCCACCGCTCGAAAAACAAGCAGTCCGGCCCTGATTCACTCAGCCCGAGGGAGTTCGAGGTTTTCAAGCTCATCGGCGATGGTGCAAGCACCCAGAATATCGCAAAACGCCTGAACCTGAGTCCGAAGACCATCGAGACCCACCGCTCCCACATCAAAGAAAAGCTTCATGCCACCACTGCCAGCCATCTCATCGCCATGGCAGCTGATTGGATTGCAAGACAAAGTATGGCGGAAAACAATTTTTCCGTTAGCTTGCCATAGATGTCAGGTCAGACCAAATCAGCGATTGAACATTCCTCCGATTCGAAAAAATTCCCGATCGCCGTCGTCGGTTGTTCAGCCGGAGGCGTTGAAGCCCTTGGTGCTTTTTTTGGAGAGATTCCCAGCGACCTCCAGGTCGCCTTCGTGGTGGCCAGCCATTTTCCACCCGCAGGCAAGAGCCACCTTGTTGATATCCTCTCGCGCGAGGGCGGTCTGCCTGCCGTGTGGGCCGATCCCGGCACCTGCCTCGAGCCGGGGAAAATCCATGTCCTCCCTCCCGGCCATTTGTTTGGAATCGAGGGCCGCCGCCTTGTTGAAAAAGGTCCACTGCCCGCGCATGGCACGCCCATCCTCATTGACACACTCTTGGAATCCCTCGCCGCTGCCTGCGAACCGGAATCCCTCGCCATCATCCTCTCCGGTGCCGGCAGCGACGGAACACAGGGGGCGCGCGTCTTGAAGCAGGCCGGCGGCATCGTCTGCGTGCAGGAACCCGCCTCGGCGGCATTCGGCGGCATGGCTGCCAGTGTGCTTTTGACCGGCACGGCGGATTATGTCCTCCCTCCTGCCAAGCTCGCGAACGAGGTGGTGCGGCTTGTGCGCCATGAGATTTCCATTCCACCAGTCGTTGCGGAGTCCCTCGATGAGGACCAGAGTGCCATGCGCCAGCTCACCAGCCTGCTGAGAAGGCACACCGGCTTCGATCTCGGAGCCTACAAAAACGAGACGGTGAACCGCCGCATCGAGCGCCGCATGGGCATTCGCCACATTTCCAACTTCGAGGAATATGTCGACCTTCTGAAAAAAGACCCCGCCGAGTGCGAGAATCTCGCCAAGGATATGCTCATCAGCGTGACCCGGTTTTTTCGCGATCCCGAAGTCTTTGAGAACCTCCGCAAAAATGTGCTGCCCCGCCTCGTGCGCTCTGCCGGCGGGCGCTCCCTCCGCTTCTGGGTGCCCGGCTGCGCCACAGGCGAGGAGGTTTACTCCATCGGCATCATTCTCGAGGAGGTGCTACGCGAGTTGGGCGAAATCAACCTGCCCTGCCGCTTCTTCGCCACCGACCTCGATCGCCGCGCCACCGAGATCGCAGGGCAGGGGATCTACCCCGAATCCATCGCCTCCGATATACCCCCCGACCTTCTCGAAAAATACTTCACCCGCCACGGCGATCATTACCAGATCTGCCGCACCGTTCGCGAACGCATCGTCTTCGCCAAGCACAACCTCCTCAAGGATCCACCCTTCACGCGCATCGATTTCGTCAGTTGCCGGAATGTGCTTATCTACCTCCAGCCCGTCGCCCAGCAGCGCGTGCTCTCGATCCTCCACTACGCCCTCCGCCCCGAAGGCGTTCTCGCCCTCGGTCTCAGCGAAAGCCTCGGTGAGCTCCAGAACGACTTCGAGACCCTGGATGCCCGTGATCACCTTTTCCGGAAAAAAAACACCATCCCCAGCGCGCTGCCCGAAGCGTTGCAGTTCGGCATCCTTCGCGCCGCAGCCGACCAACCTGTGAGTGTGCCTGCGTTGCCCAGCCACTCGCTTTCCAACGAGCCCCGCCTCACCGAATCCTTCACAAACCGCATCCTCTCGCGCCTCGGTCGCACCTGCTTCGTGCTCAACGACCAGATGGATATCCTCTACAGCTTTGGAGCTCCGGCGAAGTATGTCGCCTTGGCCGAAGGGCGAACCAGCCTCAAGCTTACCAGTCTCCTCCCGCGCGATTTCGCAGCAAGTCTGACCGCTGCCGTCGGGAAGGTTTTGAACGAGGGACGCCCCTTCAAATACGGCCCCGTCGAAACACCCCAAGGCTCCGTGAATGTCCTTGTCGAATCCTTCCGCTCACCCGGCCAGGACAGGGTTTTTCTTTTGGTCTTTCTTGAAGACATGGAAAAAAACCTCCCCATTGAACACCCGCCCTTCGACCTCAAGGAAAGCATGCTCCGCATCGCCGACCTCGAAGAGGAACTCCGCGCCAGTAAAATGCGGCTCAAGGCTGCCATCGAGGAACTCGAGGCCTCGAACGAGGAACTCCAAACATCCAACGAAGAGCTCCAGGCCTCAAACGAGGAACTTCAAAGCGCCAACGAAGAACTCGAAACCGTCAACGAGGAACTCCAGACCCTCAACAACGAGCACCAAACCAAAATCGCCGACATCACCAAAGCCAACGAGGACCTCGACAACTTCATCGCCAGCACATCCATTGCCACCATCTTCCTCGACAATGGGCTCCGCATCCGGCGATTCACGCCAAGAGCGGCAGAAAAGACCGGCATCCTCCCCCACGATATCGGCCGCGAAATCACCGACCTCGCGCACCCACTCCTCGCCCACGCCGCTGAAGTCGCCCGCCGCATTCTCGCAGGCGAAAAACTCGTCGAAGTCTTCCTTCCCACACCCGACGGCGAAAAAATCCTCATACGCGCCACCCCCTTCCTTAACAAAGATGGCTCCCAGAGCGGAGCCACAGTCAGCATCATCCGCATCAGCAGCCAATAAACGCTGCCCCGGCCCGACCAAAAATTTGGACGATCGTCCAAATTTTTGGTCGCAGTCAGCGGATGGGTTTTGTCTTACAGGGATGGCAGTTTTTTTGCCGAGCCGCCTGTTGGGATTATGCCAAAAGCAGTTTGGTTTTGGATTTTGGAGAGGAGCACAGGCGTCCCGCCTGTGTGCGGCAGTATGCTCGCTTGGTCCGATGGGTGGCTCCCGGGAAAGCTAACCAGTCTCCACACGGCCGAGACGGCCATGCCCCCTTTTATTGCGATGCAAAGTCGAATTTCAAAGTGACACTGGCATTACTCCCACTCGATGGTGGCGGGTGGTTTGCTGGAGATGTCGTAGCAGAGGCGGTTCACGCCTTTGACCTCGTTGATGACGCGGGCTGAGATGCGGGCGAGGATTTCCTGTGGCATGCGCACCCAGTCGGCTGTCATGCCGTCGTGGCTGCTCACAATGCGGAGGGCGATGGTGTAGTCGTAGGTCCGCTCGTCTCCCATCACGCCCACGGAGCGCACGGGCAGGAGGACGGCGAAGGATTGCCAGACTTTGTAATACCAGTCGGAGGCTCTCATTTCCTCGATAACAATGGCATCCGCCTCACGCACGATGCGGAGGCGCTCTGCGGTGATTTCTCCAATGATGCGAACTGCGAGGCCGGGGCCAGGGAAGGGCTGGCGGTGGACGATTTCCTTGGAGAGACCGAGTTCCTCGCCGACGCGGCGGACTTCGTCTTTGAAGAGTTGGCGCAGGGGCTCGACGAGCTCAAATTTCATGCGCTCGGGGAGGCCTCCGACATTGTGATGGCTCTTGATGAGTGCGGCGGGATTTCCCGAGATGGAAACGCTCTCGATGACATCCGGGTAGAGGGTGCCTTGCGCGAGGAAGCGGTAGTGGCCGGGGTCGGCCTTCTTGAGATCCTTCGCGGCGGCTTCGAAGACTTTGATGAATTCGTTGCCGATGATTTTGCGCTTCTTCTCGGGGTCGGTGACGCCTTTGAGTTTTGTGAGAAATTGCTTCGAGGCATCCACCGTTTTCATGCGGATGCGGAACTCGCCGGCGAAGAGTTTTTCCACAGCGGCGCGCTCGTTGGCGCGCAGGAGGCCGTTGTCCACGAAGATGCAGGTCAGGCGGTCGCCGATGGCTTTGTGCAAGAGTGCAGCCGCCACGGAAGAGTCCACGCCGCCGCTCAGGCCGAGGATAACGCGTCCATCGCCGACTTGTTCTTGGATTTCGCGGCAGGTGCGATCGATGAAGGATTCCATCGTCCAATTGGATTTGCAGCCGCAGATGCGGTGCACGAAGTTTGCCAGAATCTCGCCGCCGCGCGGTGTGTGGACGACTTCGGGGTGGAATTGCAGGCCGTAGATATTGCGCTTGGTGTCGCCGATGACTGCGTGCGGGGAGTTTTCGGTTTTTCCAAGCGGACGGAAGCCAGTGGGGAGTTTGGTGATTTTGTCGCCGTGGCTGTTCCAGACATCCAGTGTTGCCGGAAGTTTGTGGAAGAGGGCGCATTTGGCGTCGCCTTTGAGTTTTCCCGGGCCGTATTCGCGTTCGGTCGAACGCTCGACCTTGCCGCCGAGCCCGTGGGCGATGAGTTGCATGCCGTAGCAGATGCCGAGCACAGGGATGCCGAGATCGTAGATTTTGCGGTCCACCTGCGGGGCCTTGGGTGCGTAAACGCTCGCTGGACCGCCCGAGAGGATGATTCCCGAGGGCTTCAGCTTGGCGATGGCGGACGCTTTGGTGTGGTAGGGGACGATCTCCGAGTAGACCTGACATTCCCGAACGCGGCGGGCGATGACTTGTGTGTATTGGGAACCGAAATCCAGAATGAGGATTTTATCCCCGGCGGGTTGTTGCGGCATGGCGTGTCGTTATCTGAATTCGGGGCCGAAGTCGTCGGAGAGGGCGTTGTTTGGCACGATTTTTCCACGGCCCTGGATTCCCTCTTGGAATTGCTCTCCGACATCCTCCGCGGATTGTTCGGAAATCGCGCAACCGCTCAGGAGGAGTAAAATTTGTAATGACAAAATGAAGAAGACGCCTTTCATAAGGGGCGAAGGCTATTCCCTCCGCCCCACCATGGCAAACATGATTCCTCCAGAGCTGTTGCTGGATTTCTACCGCAAGGGGATTTTTCCCATGGCGGTGGATGGCGAGACGCGCCTGTTCTCGCCAAACCCGAGAGGGATCATTCCTCTGGATGAGTTCCGGATTCCGCATGGCACGCGCAAGACTCTCAAAGATCCCGCGTGGGAATTGCGCATCGATACCGCTTTCGAGCAGGTCATGTTGGGTTGTGCGGGGCGGGAGGAAACCTGGATCGACGACGGGATTTTTCAAAGCTACACCGCGCTGCACGACCTCGGCCATGCCCATTCGGTCGAAATCTGGCGCGACGGCCAACTCGCCGGAGGACTCTATGGAGTTCAAATCGGTGGTGCATTTTTCGGGGAGTCCATGTTCCACCGCGTTCCCGGAGCCTCGAAGGTCGCGATCTGCCGTTTGGTCGAATTGATGCGCGACGGCGGATTCCTCCTGCTCGACACTCAGTGGGTGACCCCGCACCTCGAAAAATTCGGCGCCCGCGAAATCGCCCGCGCCGATTACCTCGTCATGCTGAATGAAGCATTAAAGCGACAGGCCGTGCTGAAAGCCTGATTCCACGCAGTCGCCCGATCTTCAGCCCGCGAAAAAAACAAACGCCACGGTTGTCAACCCCGCCATTCTCGGTTATCAACAACCTCCCGCTAATGGATGGGTGGCAGAGTGGTCGATTGCGCACGCCTGGAAAGCGTGTATACCGAAAGGTATCGGGGGTTCGAATCCCCCCCCATCCGCCAGTGTCTTGCGAGCAAATCGTAATTCGACGGTAACAAATGCGCGGTGGTCGCATGATTGCTGATGATGAATATCAAGCTCACAAGCGGCGTTCAGAGGGTCGCTCTGTTCTCGCGTAAGAGCGATTGGGAAAAGAGGGCCGTTTTGACATCCAGTGCAGAACTGCAGCTCCTTTCTAAAATTGGATTTTCATCCTCCATTCAAAACGCAGCCTTTAAACTTCAAAATTGGCCGGAGGATTTATTGTGGTGGCGAATTCCCGGCCTTTTTCCGTGAGGCGGTATTTTTGCAGGCGGCTGTTGGGTTTGTTGGGAATGGTGCGTTCTATGAAGGCCGCTTCTAGGGCAGGCTTGAGGTAGCGCGCTTCAAAGTTTTCGCGTCCTCGTAAAGCTAGTGCAGATTGGATTTCTTGCCGGGACATTTCTTTCCGGACGATGGCAAGAAGGCGCTTCACCTCTTCGCTGACTTGCCCTGTGACTTGCCCTGTGACTTGCCCTGTGACTTGCCCTGTGACTTGCCCTGTGGCATCGGGCCGTGGTTGGGATTTTGTAACAGAATCCCCAGCGGCCTGTGGGCGAGGAAACTCGGTGATGAAGACGCCTGCGATTTCAGAGAAACGGGCATGGGGGGCTTTTTCAAGAATCAGAGGGATGCCTCGGCCCCAGGCTTCGATGAGGTGGATTCGGCGGAGCAGGTCCGCGATAAGCGGATTGCGGCGGCGGGAGACTTTGGCGGTTTTGAGTGTGCGCAGGGTGACGCCTTCCATGAGCCTGCCGGGATTCCGCACCTCAACACGGTCGGGGAAAATGGCGATGCGGACTTCGTCGGGATCCCGGTAGTCGCGGTGGCAAAAAGCGTTGATGATGGCTTCGCGGAAGGCTTCGCGGTCGATCTCGGGGACATCGACTCGGGCCAGGCCATCGAGTTTCATTCCGATCCGGATGTTCTTGAGAATGTATTTTTCGGCTTCCTCGATAAGGGTGAGGATATCGCCGTTGAAATCATGCTGGTCGATAATGGTCGCTGTGGTCGAAGTGGCGAAAACAGCGCAGCGGAGTGCAAGTGCGGGCGGCTTTGCAAAGAAAACGCGCGCGGCGTTCAGGTAGTGGCCATCGACATGAAGGCCGAGGCTCTGGAGAGCGGTTGGGGTGTTGGTCCAAGGGAGTCCTGCCTTGCGGACATAGGAACGGACCTTTGCGGTATCAGGCTTGAAGGAGGCGTCTGGGATCGGCTCCGAATCCCAACTGCGGTGGCTGCGGTTCTTGCGAAGGATAATGGACTCGATTTCCTTGGCTGAAAGTTGGCGATCTTCGTCGGCAACGCGCATGTAGGCGCGACCATGTGAGTAGTAGGGTTTCTCATTTCCAGAGAAACTGACGCGAATGCAGGATTTTCCACTCAAGAGCACATTGGAAACTTCCGGAAAGATCTTTGGCTCGATGTGCGCGGCGATGGATTGAGATACCTTCCGCAGGGTAGTTTCGGTGACCTCCATGCCAACTGGCGTGCCATCGTTTTTGATTCCGAACCAGAGTTCGCCAGCAGCATGCTTGTTGAGTATGGCCGCCAAGGAATTCAGGCCCTCGCCAAGCTCGGCGAGGCTTTTTTTGAACTCAATTGTTTCGGATTCGTTCATTTCAGGACTGGAGGCGTTGAGCAGGTATGGGGATTATCTCATCTTTTTTGGAAGCGCGGCGCAATTTGAAAGGCGGGATTTTCATTCCTCCCCACCGCACAATATCAGAGGTTTTGAAGCATAGGGTTTGATCTGATGCGTGAAGCCAAGGGAGCGCATCCTTTTCATCAGCTCACCCTCAATGTGTGTTGTAAAAAGAAGTCCTGCGTCTGCTTTCAGTTGTTTTCTTTGATGGAAATCCGTCGTCGCCATCTATAGTTTGCCTGCAATGAACCGTCGGGGGAGCCTCACCAAGCAAGAACCAGCGGCCAATCGCGATGCGTGGGGGCGCTGGCTTTGGCCGGCCTTGATTGTTTCGATTCTGCTGCACCTTCTCTTCTGGAATTGGTCGCGGCATTTTCCGGTGGATCGCATGAGCGAGGAGTTTTACGAAAAGATCGTCCCGCGCACTTTTCAGGTCGAGCGAGTCGAAATCGATCCGCGCCTTTTGCAGCCTGAGCGGGAGGAGAACACCAAGACCCGTGTGTCGCCTATTTCCATTCCTCTGCCTGAGGAGAGCTTCTCGTTTGAGAAAAGTGTGTCCCAAGCGCCGGATGCCAAAAATCCTCCGCGTTTGGACACGGCTATCCTCAATGAGAAGCCGGTCATCGGTGATCCTGTGACTCCCACAATAGCGATGCCCAGCTCCCTTCCGATGGCTGCGGATGCACCGCTTGAGGACATGCTCAAGGAAATGCCCGCGCTGAAAAGCGATCCACTGGCAGCCCTCCCTCAGCCGGTCGCCACCGCTGAAGCGGGAAAGAGCCAGCCTGCACAGCCTGCTGACGGGCGTGGATTCACAAACCTGGACGAGCTTCTTGCCCGCACCGGTCCCCTTACGCCCGAGACCGCGCCCATCCTGCTGCCAGGTGATTTGCTTTTTGAATACGACGCCTACCGTCTGCAACCCGGTGCCGTTTCCAGCATGCAAAAACTCGGCCAGCTCCTCCTGCGCAATCCCCGCTCGCGTTTTCTCATCGAAGGCCACAGCGATTCGTTCGGGCCGGATGACTACAATCTCCGCCTAAGCGAACTCCGCGCGGAGACCGTGAAGGAATGGTTGATTTCCTCAATGGGCATTCCCGCTGACACCATCGAAACGCGCGGCTTCGGCGAGTCGCGCCTTGTGGCTCCCGCGACAGGCTCGATCGAAGAGCAACAAATCAACCGCCGAGTCGAAATCGTAATCCGTCCGCCCGCACCATGAGTCAGCCGCCTGAACCGCACACCCTTGAAAAATCCGCTCTGGAGCTCTCCAAGAGTGCCCGCGCAGGAAACAGCGACCCGGTTGAACTCTTTAAAAACTTCCGCAAGGAGGAGGAGGTGCGCCTGCGCGCCTGGCACGACGCCGGGGGTGGGGGACGCGAGATCGCCCGCCAGCGATCGGATATGGTGGATATTCTCTTCCGCGAGCTTTTCGAGGATGTCGTGCGCCGCGTTGCAACAAAATCCCTCGCAGGCCGTCTTTCTGTGGTGGCCTTCGGTGGCTATGGCCGCCGCGAACTCACTCCCATGAGCGATGTGGATATCCTCTTTCTGCAGGACAAAAGCACCGTTGATAAAGAGGTGGAGGAGATCATCCGCCAGACACTCGTCGCCCTTTGGGATATCGGCTTCAAGGTCGGGCACGCCACACGCTCGATCAGTGAAGCGGTGGAAAAATGCAATGAGGATCCTATTACCAAAACATCGATGCTCGAATGCCGTCTACTCGCCGGCGAGCGCGAGATTTTCAACCGTTTCAAAGAACGGTTCCAAGAGGAGTGCGTGCGCGGACTGGCTGATCAATACATAGCCTGGCGCCTCGCCAATCAGGCCGATTTGCGCGGAAAATACGGCCGCACTGTCTTCATGCAGGAGCCGAACATCAAGAGTGGCACCGGCGGGCTCCGCGATTACCAGAGCCTGCTCTGGATTTCCCAATTCAAGCTTGGCATCAACACCACGGCCAAACTTGTCGAAGCCAAAATCCTCCGCGATGGCGACAGGCGCCGCCTTGAAAAAAGCTACGACTTCATGCTGCGCACCCGCGCCGCCATGCAATACCTCAACGGTCGCTCAGCCGATGTCTTGACGCTTCAACTCCAAGGCCGCGTCGCCAATGAATTCAGCTACCCCCAGAAAAATATTCTCCGCAAGGTTGAGGCGTTCATGCGCGACTACTACGGCCATGCCAGAACGATTTATCTCGTAACGGAAGACGCCCTCCAAAAAATGGAGGCTAGGCCAATTACGCGCCCGCAGGGCATTTTCAGTCTCTTTGGTGTCCGCCAGAAACCCGAGAAGCTCGACCGCTTCATTATTCGCAACGGTCGGATCGAACCCGAATCGCGGGATATTTTCAACGACGACCCCTATCGTCTCATGAGGGCCTTCCACCATGCGCAGGTCCGGCAGCTTGAATTCCATCCCGAGCTCGTGGATCTCATCCGTCGTCGATTGCACCTCATTGATCGCACCTTTCAATACGCTGTCGCCGCGCGGGAGACCTTCTTCGCCATTTTGTCCCGGAAGGGTGAGGTTGGGCGCACGCTCCGCCTGATGCACGATCTGGGAGTCCTCGGCCGCTATATCCCGGAGTTCGGTGCACTCGATTGCCTTGTCCAGCATGAGTTCTACCACCGCTACACGGCGGATGAGCATACGCTCGTCTGTATCGAGAAGTTGGACCGCGTTCTCTTTGCCGCCGAAAAAAAACTCGCCGGCTACCGGCAGATTTTCCAGAAGCTCGAGGATCCTTCCATCCTCTATCTTGCCATCCTTCTCCATGATGTCGGCAAGGCCGCCAACACGCGGCATCACGAGGAGACCGGAGCGGTGCTCGCCCACAAAGTCGCACGCCGGCTGCAGCTCACGCCAGACCGTCGCCGCATGCTCCTCACGCTCGTGGATTCCCACTATCTGCTCTCCAAAATGTCCCAGAGCCGGAATCTCGAGGACTCCGCCACCATCGAGGAGTTCGGTCGCATCATTCGCAACCGCAAAAATCTCGACGCGCTCATGCTCCTCACCCTCGCCGATGGCATGGGCACGAGTGATCAAAATTGGTCGGACTGGAAAGAGGGACTCGTCTGGACGCTCTATCGCCGCACCGGTCAATGGCTCGAAGGCGGTGTCGATGCCATGGAACAAAGTCGCCGCGACCGCCAAGCCCAGAAATCCATGGTTCTCGAAATGCTCGGCGAGGGGTTCCGCGACGAGGCGGATGCCCACTTCCACTTCATGCCAACGCGGTATTTTCAAATGTATGAACCGCTCGAAGTCGCGGAGCACATGCGCTTGTTCCGTCAGTTTTTTGAAAACCGCGACGCCGACAACGACACCGCGCTCTCGCCGGTTTTCAAATGGATTCCGCGTCCGGAGAAGGGCTACACCGAAGTCTGGGTGTGCGGATGGGACCGTCCCCGCCTTCTGGAGCGCATCGCCGGAGCTTTTCTGGCGGTAAGGTTTAATATTCTTAGCGCCGATATTTTTACCCGCACAGACAGCCTCGCCCTCGACATCTTCCGCGTCGCCGGGACGAATCTCATGCCGATCACCAGTCCGCGCGATATTGTGGCCGTGGAGAAGCATCTCGCCGAGGCCCTGCACCACGAGGACTATGACTTCCGTCCGCTGCTGAGCAAGGAGACGCGTCTTCTCACTTACCGGCTCTCGCAGGAGTTCGACCTGCCCACGGGCATCAAAATCGAAAACGAGTCGCATCCGGTTTACACACTCATCGATATTCAAACCCCCGATCGACTCGGGCTTCTCTACGACCTGTTGCGGGCCATGGGCGACTGCGGGCTTCGCATCGAAATCTCCCGCATCACGACCGAGATGGATGTGGCGATGGACTCGTTCTATGTCTACGGGAAGGATGGTGAAAAAATCACCTCCACACCCGCCATTAAACATCTTCAAGAGGCTCTGCACCGCGCTGCGGTGAAAAATCCCGAATGACTCCCCGGTTCGCGGCTCTTTTTTGGAGGCAGATCGTCCGTCCATGGGCCGCGCATCCGCTTTTGCCTTTGCTCAACATTCTCGGCATAGCCATCGGTGTTGCCGTTTTCCTGTCGATTCAAATGGCGAATCGCGGCGCACTCGCGAGCTTCCAAAATGCCGTCGGCCTCGTCGCCGGTCGCGCCAATCTCGAAATCCGTGGCGACCTGCCCGAAGAGATTTTTCCACTGGTCGCCAAAACACCCGGCATCACCTCTGCCACGCCCCTTGTCGAAGGGATCGCCACTCTCCCGGAGATTCCCGGCGACTACTTGCGCATTCTTGGAGTGGATCCCTTCACGGGTTCCAACCTGAGAGTCTTTGAACTCCACGATCCAGCCGGTGAGCCGCTTGATTTGGAAATGTGGCTACGCGAACCGCAGGTCATCGCCCTGCCTCCTGGTCGTGACTTGCCAGATGAGTTCCGCGTTCTCGCGGCCGGTCGCTCCGTAGTCCTGCGCCATGGTTTTGATCTAAAAACAGACGACGCCGCAGTGGCGTCCGATCCCCGCATCGCCGCGATGGATATCGGCTGGGCGCAGCAATTGCTGGATTTGGGCGGTCGCCTCACTTCGATTCAGATTCGCGTTGAGGATCCTCTTGCGATGGATGCCGTGATTGCCGCCCTTCGTTCACTGGCACCGCCGGATGCCATCATCGGCCCGCCCGCGCGGCGTGGTGCCGAGACCGAGTTGATGCTCGCCGCTTTCCAGCTCAACCTCACCGCCCTCAGCCTCGTCTCCATGGTCGTGGGAGTTTACCTTATCTACAACAGCCTCTCGGCCACCGTCGTTCGCAGGCGCCACGAAATCGGCATCCTCCGGGCAAATGGGGCCACGAAGCTCGAGGTGATGGCGCTATTTCTCGGCGAGGGCCTCTGTTGCGGCCTCCTGGGCACCTCGCTCGGCCTCGTGCTGGCAGGCCCCTTGGCCGGAATTCTCGCCGCCCCCGTGAGTCAGACCGTTTCCTCACTCTATGCCTTGGTGACCATTGAGCGGCCTGTTCTCGCTCCTTCCCAGGTGCTGCTGGCCTTTGCCGTGGGCCTTGGAGCCTCGCTCCTCGCCGCATGGCGTCCAGCGGCCGAAGCCGCAGCCTGCGACCCCGCTCTCGTCCTCCGCCCTGGATCCCGAGGGGACTCTTTTTCCCATGAATCCCGCCACTGGGGAATCTGGGGCACTGTCGGTCTTCTCCTGTCCGCCGTTCTGTCTTGGGGCGCGCTCCAAGGGGGAGGAAAATTTCTCGGCTTCGCCTCGGTCGCTTTGCTGATAGCTGGTTTTTCGTTGCTCGTGCCAGCGTCGGTAAATCTCTTTGTCGGTCTTGTTCGCGGGCCGGGCTGGATGGTCCGCCTCGCCGCCCAGCACCTCGGCCGCTCCCTGCATCGGAATGCCGTCACCATCGCTGCGTTGGCTGTGGCTGTAGCTATGACGGTGAGCGTTTCCGTGATGATCCATTCCTTCCGCGCCAGTGTGACTTCCTGGCTGGGCAATACGCTTGTCGCCGATCTTTTCATCGCCCCCGCCGCCAATGAAATTGCTGGCCTCCAGAGTTTCCTGCCATCCGCCGCCGTCGAATGGGTGCGGCGCGATCCCCGGGTTCAGGAACTCGCCACTTTTCGCGAGATGCCGGTGCCATGGGATGAAAAAACCGCCAATCTCGCCATCATCGCAGGTAGCGCGCGCGGCGAATTGGATTTCGTCGCAGGTCCCCCCGATGCCCGTTCCCTCTTCCATCAACCCGGCATGGTTGCCGTCTCCGAGAGTTTTGCCAACCGTCATGGCACGAAGCCCGGCGACACGCTGGAATTTTCCTCGCCCAAGGGCCCGGCTACATTCCGCGTTGTCGGCGTCATCAAGGATTTCACGCGCGATAGCGGGCTGGTGATGATTGACCGTCCGAACTTCCGCCAATTTTGGAATGACGAGAGGCTCCACTCCCTCTCGATCAGCCTGCGCGATCCCGCCGACTCGGCAGCATTCGCAGAGGATTTCCGAGCGGCGTTCGGACGCGAGGGGGAATTTTCGATTTATACGAACTCCGACCTGCGCCGGCGCGTGATGGAAATTTTCGACCAAACCTTCGCCGTCACATCAGTCCTGAGAGCCATTGCGGTGGTAGTCGCCATAGCTGGAGTCCTTCTCTCCCTCACCACACTCGTTGTGGAACGCGAGCGCGAAATCGGCATCCTCCGCTCCCAAGGTGCCTCCTGTGCCCAAGTGCGCGGACTCATCCTCTCAGAAGCCGCCATGATCGGCCTGCTCTCCGCCATCGTCGGTCTCCTCTGCGGCGCTTCCATGGCCATGGTCCTCACCTGGGTTATCAACAAAGCCTTTTTCGGCTGGACCATTGAACTCCGCTACCCCCTCGGCGTCCTCCTTTCCACCCCCCTCTGGATCATCCCCGCCGCCCTCCTCGCCGCCTGGCTCCCCGCTCGCCGAGCCTCACTCATCCCGCCTGCCAGAGCACTCCGCTTCGAGTAAGCGCAATCGGACAACTCAAAAAGTGGCACACAAGCGGAATTCCGATTAACAGAGCGAAAAACATTACCGCGTGTAAGAAGTTGGGGGAGAGTGGTGCAGCCATGAGGAGTCGAACCTCAAACCTTCTGATCCGTAGTCAGATGCTCTATCCAATTGAGCTATGGCTGCAAGGAAAGCAGGGTGCAGAGTAAAGGCGAAGATTGAGTGGGAGTCAACCGGGATTTTAAAAAATAATTTCCGGCGGTTGTTTTTTTGTCGGGGCTCAGGCTTTGACGCGTTCGATTTCGGCGCCGAGTTCGTTGAGTTTTTCGTCGATGGATTCGTAGCCGCGGTCGATGTGGTAGACGCGGTTGACCTCGGTGATGCCGTCGGCTTGGAGTCCTGCGAGGACGAGGGCTGCAGAGGCTCGGAGGTCGCTGGCCATGACGGGTGCGCCGCTGAGTTGGGGGACGCCGGTGATGACGGCTGTGGCTCCCTGGAGGTCGATATTCGCGCCCATGCGTTTGAGCTCGGCAATGTGCATGAAGCGGTTTGGGAAGACATGTTCGCTCACGACGCTGATGCCGTCTGTGTTTGCGAGGAGGGCACACATCTGCGCTTGCATGTCGGTGGGGAAGCCGGGGTAGGGGACTGTGTCGAGCTTGAGGGGACGGCGTTTGGTGCCGGGGGCGATGGAGATTTTGTTGCCGTTGGATTCGATGTGGAAGCCAGCCTCGCGGAGCGGGGAGATGACGGCGTGGAGGTGCTCAGGATTGACGCGGTGGAGGGTGACATCATCTCCCGAGATGGCTCCAGCGACGAGGAAGGTGCCGGCTTCGATGCGGTCGGGAATGACCTCGTGCTCGGCGCCGTGGAGTTCTTTGACGCCTTCGATGGTGATTGTGCGGGTGCCGGCGCCTTCGATTTTTGCCCCCATGGCGGTGAGGAAATTCGCGAGATCGACGACTTCGGGTTCCTCTGCGGCTCCGTCGATGACGGTGGTGCCATCCGCCAGCACGGCGGCCATCATGACATTTCCGGTGCCAAGGACTGTGGAGCCGAATGTGCTGCGCAGGGAAACGGTATTTCCGGTGAGCTTGGGAGCGAGGACCTTCACATTGCCGCCGCTGACCTTCACTGCTGCACCGAGGGCTTCGAAGCCGCGCAGGTGGAGATCGATCGGCCTGTCACCGATGACGCAGCCGCCGGGGAGCGAGACGGTGGCCTCGTGTTCGCGGCCGAGCAAGGGGCCGAGGATGCAAACGGAGGCGCGCATTTTGCGCACGATGTCGTAGGGAGCCTGGGTGGTGATTTTTTCGGCTCTGATTTGCACGGTGCCACTGGCGCGCTCCACCTCGCATCCGAGTTCGCTCAGGATGGTGAGCATGTAGTGGATGTCGCTCAGGTCGGGGACACGGGAAATGGTGCAGGGTTCCTTGGTGAGAAGGGTGGCGGCGAGAATGGGGAGAGCGGAGTTTTTTGAGCCGCTGATTTTGACATTGCCTCGGAGGCGGCGTCCGCCGTGAACCAGAATTTTATCCATGTCGTGCTAAAACGAATCTTTGAATGTCTTGATAATCGCGATGGGCGGCGATGTCCCGATAATTGTTCGTGGCGAGTAGTGCGGCGACGCGCTCTGCTTGGTCATGCCCGATCTCGAGCGCAATCAGGCCGCCTGGGACGAGGTGGGATGTTGCTTGAGTGATGAGCTGCTCGACGAGCTCGAGACCGTCGGGGCCACCATCCAGCGCGGTGAGAGGGTCTTTTTGCACCTCGCGCGAGAGGTGGGGAATATCGGTGCTCGGGATGTAGGGGAGGTTGGCGGCGATGATGGCGAAGGTTTCTGTGGTATTGGTGAGGAGGTCGGATTGGAAGAAAGTGATGCGGTCGCCGAGTTGATGGCGGGTGGCATTCTCGCTGGCGAGGGAAAGCGCCTCGGGCCAAAGGTCGCAGGCGGAGACACGGGCTGCTGGGAGTGCGAGTGCAAGGCTGATGGCAATGACGCCGCTGCCGGTGCCGACATCCAGAATGGATTCGGCTTCGGGTGAACTTTTGAGGATGAGTTCGACGAGTTGCTCGGTTTCCGGGCGGGGGATGAGTCCCCGGGCGTCGCAGGTGAAGGTGTGGCCGCAGAACTCGGCGGTGCCGAGAAGATGCTGAAGCGGGATGCCTTCGGAGCGGCGCTTTACCAAGTCGCGCAGGGGGGCGCGTTCTTTTTCGCCGAGCGGACGCTCAAACTCGAGGTAGAGGTCGATACGCTTTTTTTTGCCGAGGACATGGGCAAGGAGATACTCGGCATTCAGCCGCGCGCTCTCCACGCCTTGCTTGTCGAGGTAGGAGGTCGCCGCGTTGAGGACTTCAAGCGTGGTCATCAATGCGGCGGGATGGAGACACTACTCCGGATTCTTTGCCTCGAGGGCTTTGACGCGGTTGTAGAGCTTGCGGATGTTTTTTAGCAGCGCGTAGTTTTCCTTGTATTCGCGGATGGGCTGGGCTGGGGCGCCGAACATGATTGTCTTGGGCGGCACATTTTTTGCCAAACCAGACATTGCACCAATCATTACCTGATCGCCGATCTCGATATGGCCGCTGAGGCCGACCTTGCCAGCGAGGGTCACATAGTTCCCGATGCGGGTGCTGCCGGAGATGCCGACTTGGGCGCAGAGGATGCAGTGCTCGCCAATCGTCACATTGTGGCCGATCTGGACGAGGTTGTCGATTTTGGTGCCGCGTTGAATCCAAGTGCGGCCGAAACGGGCGCGGTCCACAGCGGAGTTGGCGCCGATCTCGACATCATCATCGATCTGCACAGTGCCGGTCTGTGGGATTTTTTGTTGTTTTCCGTCGCGGAACTCGTATCCGAATCCATCCGCCCCGATCATAACTCCGCAGTGGAGGATGACGCGGTTGCCGATACGGCAGCGCTCGCGGACTGTGACTTGCGGGTGAAGGTGGCAGTTTTCGCCGAGCGTGGTTTGTTGCCCGATAAAACATTGGGCTTCAATCACACAGTGGGCTCCAATTATTGCTCCCGCTTCGATGACCACATGGGCCCCGATGGAGCAAGCCTCGCCGATCTCCGCATCTGGCGAAATCACTGCCGTCGGGTGGATTCCCGCTTCGCGAACGATGGGTTGGGGGGTAAAAAGAGGAAGAATCTGGGCAAATGCGGCGGCTGGATCGGCAACAAAAAGGCCGTGGGCTGGAATTTGCTCCTCAAAGGACTCGGGAAGAAGCACCGCCGAGGCGCGTGTCTTCCTGAGCGCGTTGATGTATTTCGGATTCCCGAAAAAGGAGATGTCGCCCGGATTGGCATCGGCCAGCGATGCCACATTGGAAATCTCGACATCCCCCGCTTCCGGAGCAAACCGGGCGTTGATGCGCCCGGCGAGTTCACGGAGTGTCATTAGGGTTTCTTGGCTGCTGCTGCCGCCTTGCCGGCGTCCTTGTTCAGCGTGTCGATGATTTCTTTGCTGAAATCGAGGTTGGGAGCTGAGAAGAGGACAACGGGAACTTGGCCCATGCTCATGCCGGATTTGTCGAGGACGACATCATAAGCGGCGCTTTTGACCTTGTCGTTCACGATTTTCATAATGTCGTCGATGATGTCTTTGCGCATGCGGACGAATTGCTCCTGCAGTTGGCGCTCGCGGGTTCCACGGAACTCGGCGATTTCGCGGTCGAGATTGCGGGCCTCGGCGACTTTTTCATCGCGCGTTTTGGTGGCTTTTTCCTTTGCGTCTTTGCTGAGCTCGGGTTTTTCGAGGTCGGCGTTGATTTTGTTGATCTCCTCCATCGCCTTCTTGAGGGTCTCGAGGCGGTCATCGAGTTCTTTTTTAGCTGCGGCGCGGGATTCGTTGAGCTTCGCCTCGGCATCCTTTGTGCGGTAGTATTGGGTGAAAACGGCATTCATATCGAGAATGCCGATCTTCATTTGCGCGTTGGCCGATGGCGTGAACGCGAGCACGGCGGTGGTGAGGATGGCGGCTGAGAGTAGTGATTTGAGCATTGTGGTTGGTTTGTGATTTTGGGTTAAAATGAGAGCCCGTGGGTAAATGGCACGGCTGCTGTATTTGGTCAAGGTCGCAGAATAACTGATACCTTTCGCTTTAGAATTGGTATCCGATGTTGAAGTTGAATTTTCCGGGAGGTCCGTTCCAGCTGTCGTAAACAACGGGAATACCGTAATCGACGCGAATCGGGCCGATTGGCAGGTCGAGTCGGAGACCAATACCCACATCGACATTGGCTCCGGAGGCTCCGAAGTCATAGGCATCCGCGTTTACAAAACCGGCATCGGTGAAGACCGCGCCGCGCACTCGGCTGATGATGGGGAAGGTAAGTTCGAGAGTGACATAGGCGAGGGAGTTACCGCCGATGGGGTTGTCATCGACATCCACAGGTCCGACTTCGCGGAAGTTGAAGCCTCGCATGTTATTGGCGCCACCGAGGTAGAGGCGGTCGAAGATGGGAACGCCGTTGCCGTAGCCGGCGTCGTCAGATGACTGGTTGGGTCCCCAGCCGTTGGTGACGGCGAGTTGCCCCTTGGCGAGGAAGATCAAGTCCCATGGAAGCGGCACATACTTGGCTGCTTCGAGCGAGAGGCCGTAATCTTGCACGGTGCCTCCGAGGAAACCGCCGGAGAGGAAGCCGGTAAATTCCACCAACTCACCCTTGCGTGTGAGGAAAAGGCTGTCGCGTGTGTCCCAGACAAGTGCTCCGGTGAGAGCGCTTTTGTAGTAGGTGCCAGCGGCATCCTTAATCACAGGGCCGTATTTTCCATTGCCGCTGAAGCCACCGAAGACGGTCTCGCCGCCGTAGTAGTCATCGTAAATATCGTCACCAACATCATAGATCACAACGCGCTCGAAGCGGTATTCTGTGCGAGCGGAAAGCGCGCGCCAGACTTGTTGACGGGTTTGGAGGGCAAAGCCTGCATTTTCCTGGGCGTAAACGGCCGAGAGGAAGTCCGCATTGCGATAGTAGGCTTCGACACCGGCGGAGAGTTTGTAGCCGAGGAACCAAGGCTCGGTGAGGGAGGCTACGAAGTCCTGGCGCAGGAGACCGTATTGGGCGCGGATGCGGAAACGCTGACCGCCGCCGGTGAAGTTGGGCCAGTTCGTGACATCAAAGTTGGACTGCTGGATTTCAGCAAAGCCGATCAAGCTGTCGATCGTGCTGAAGCCCGCGCCGAAGTTGAACGAACCGGTGCGTTTTTCCTCTACGATCACATTCAGGTCCTTTCGGCCGGGAACGACAGTATCGGTGGGTTGGGTTTCGACCTTGGAGAAGTAGTTCAGGTTCTCAAGGCGTTTCTTGCTCACATCGACAAGTGTCGTGTCGTAAACCTCGCCGGGCTTCACTGCCAACTCACGGCGGATCACGCGGTCCTGAGTCCTTGTATTTCCCTGGATGTTGACAAGGTTGATGTAGGATTGGACGCCCTCGTCCAAGCGGTAGGTGAGATTCACTGCACCCGGACCGGCGGGCAACACCTCGGGGGCAATCGTCATGTCGACATAGCCGCGACTGCCGTAGAAATCGCGCATGGCTTTGATGTCATCACTCATCCCTTTCGGGGTGAAAAGCTGGCCGGCATTCATTTTGAGTAGGTTCCCAACTTCACCCGTCGGAACGATGTTCACGCCGTCGACGGCGATGTTGTTAACTCTGTATTGAGTGCCCTCAGTGATATTGACCACCAACTCCACGCCGCCTTTTTCAAGAGGTTGTGTTTCGATTTGGGCGACATCCACATCGGCAAAGCCTCTGTTCTGGTAAAGCGTGCGGATGGCGGCACGGTCTTCTTCAACCTGAGATGGCGTAAGGCGTCCGCTTTTGTTGAAGAAGGTGAGGAGATCAAGTGGTTTGGTCTTCATCACGGCGCGGAGGTCTTTGGAAAGAACCGAGTCGTTGCCGTTGAAAACGATTTTTTTGACGATGAGCTTGGGACCTTCGGTAATGGCGAAAATGACGCGGGCACGGTTTTTGCCGGGGATTTCCTCCACGCGATATTGCACGCTGACATCGGAGTAATTCCGATCCTCATAGAGGGTCAGAATTTTTTGGCGGTCCTGCTCGATTTTTTCATCGTTCACGACATCGCCGGGTTTGACCCCGAGGTCGCGGCGGACGCGGTTGAGCGGGATGTCCTGGGCTCCCTCGATGATGACTTCTTCAACAACCGGGCGGCCTTGGAGGAGAACGGTCACTTTCACGCCATCGCCGAGTGGTTCTGCGAAGAGGCGCACATTCGAAACGCCGCCGGTTTGGTAAAGGGCGCGCACATCCTGTTCGGCGGTCCGTTCGCTGTAGGGCTTGCCGACCTTTGTGGCGAGATTCGCAAGGACACGGTCTTTGGAAATACTCGGAGCGCCTACTGTTTCGACGGCGATCTCTTTGATGATCGGGCCGGCGGAATCGGTGGGTTCCTGGGCGTGAAGTTTTGAAGGACCGGTCGCAAGCGCAAGGAGGGGGAGCAACAGGGCGATGAAGAGGTGTTTGGCGTTTCGGAGAATTCTCATGGTATGGGCCGCGGCGCGCAAAAACGGCGACGCGGACGCTGGGAATTACTGAAGCCCTCCCGTGAGGTCAAGAAAAGGGTGCGTTCCTTGCCGATGAGGGGACGGAATTTCTCCGAGCACGGGTATCGGGAAAACCGCTACTCCTCTTTCTCGGGCTTGGGTAATCCCCCATCCGTCGCCAATTGGGAGGCCGTGTGCAGGCTCGGGTGAAGCGTGTTTTTTTGGGGAGGCGGGGGCTCGCCTTGCAGCCAGGCCTCTAGTTCAGGAAGGACGCTCTCGGGCGACATGAATCGCTGCCAAGCCTTGTCCTCGCGCTCGGGGTCGATGGATTCGATGAATTCATTGGCTAGGCTGAAGCTCGGGGAGTGTGAGTGGATGAACTCGCGGCACTCGTCGCTGTGTTTTTTCAAGCGGCCTTTGGTGCCGGTGCTGTATTTGCGCTGTTCCATGTTTTGGTTGTGAAGCGCGGTTCATTTTTAGTCGAACCATTTCGTTGCCCTGCGGGACAGGGTTCGCATAGTCTCCCGCGCCATGCCGAAAGACACTTCGATCAAAAAAATCCTCCTCATTGGTTCCGGTCCCATTGTGATTGGACAAGGCTGTGAATTCGACTACTCGGGCGTTCAAGCCTGCAAAGCGCTTGCCGAGGAGGGCTACGATGTTGTGCTCGTGAATTCGAACCCCGCGACGATTATGACCGATCCGGAGTTTGCCCAGCGCACCTACATCGAGCCAATCACTCCAGAGGTCATTGAAAAAATTCTCGAGCGCGAAAAGCCAGATGCCGTCCTGCCGACACTCGGTGGCCAGACCGCTCTCAATGCTGCCATGGCGCTGGTCGAGAACGGCGCCCTCGAGCGCCACGGAGCGCGGCTTATCGGTGCAAATGCCGAGGCCATCAAGCGCGGCGAGGATCGGCTCATTTTCAAAAACATCATGCTCGAGATCGGTCTCGACTGCGCCCGCTCGGGTGTCGCCCACACGCTTGAAGAGGCGCGCGCCGTTGGAGTCGAGATCGGCACATTTCCTCTCATCATTCGCCCGGCGTTCACCCTCGGTGGCGCTGGCGGTGGCATTGCCTACAACCGCGAGGAGCTTGATGAAATCTGCCGCCGCGGCCTCGACCTCTCCCCCGTTAGCGAAGTGCTGGTGGAGGAATCGCTGCTTGGTTGGAAGGAATTCGAGATGGAAGTCATGCGCGACCGTGCTGACAATTGCGTGGTCATCTGTTCGATCGAGAACCTTGATCCCATGGGCGTGCACACCGGCGACTCGATCACGGTGGCTCCGATCCAGACGCTCACCGACAAAGAATACCAAGCCATGCGCGATGCCAGCTTTGCTGTCATCCGCGCCATCGGTGTTGAAACAGGCGGGTCCAACATCCAGTTCGCCATCAATCCCACCAACGGCCGCATGGTCGTTATTGAAATGAATCCCCGCGTCTCGCGCAGTTCCGCATTGGCATCGAAAGCGACCGGTTTCCCGATTGCCAAAATCGCCGCCAAGCTGGCTGTCGGTTACACGCTGGATGAGTTGAAAAACGACATCACCCGCGTCACCCCGGCCTGCTTCGAGCCCGCGATCGACTATGTCGTGACGAAGATTCCGCGTTTCACTTTTGAGAAGTTCCCTACGGCCGATCCGACCCTCACTACCCAGATGAAGAGCGTGGGCGAGGCGATGGCCATTGGACGCACGTTCAAGGAATCCTTCCAGAAGGCCCTGCGTTCTCTTGAGATTGGCCGCCTCGGCTACGGAGCTGATGGCAAGGACATCGAGCCCGATGTCGAAATGATCCGTCAAAAGCTCCGCACGCCGCGTGCTGAGAGGGTTTTCTTCCTGCGTTACGCCTTCCTTGCTGGTTTGAGTGTGGAGGAGGTTCACGAGCTTTCCTCGATCGATCGCTGGTTTCTTGAGCACATCCGCCTCATTGTGGAAGAAGAGAAGCGCCTCGCCGCACTGCCCTCGCCCTTGGGTGCAGCCGACTTCCGCCGCGCCAAGCGTTTTGGTTTTTCCGACCGCCAACTCGCTCATCTTACGAAATCCACCGAGCCCGAAGTCCGCAAGGCCCGCAAGGCCGCAGGCATCGTGCCGACCTACCGTCTCGTGGATACCTGCGCGGCCGAGTTTGAAGCCTTCACGCCTTATTACTACTCGACCTATGGCGATGAGGACGAAACCCGCGCCAGCGATAAAAAGAAGGTGCTCATTCTGGGCGGTGGACCCAACCGCATCGGACAAGGCATCGAATTCGACTACTGCTGCGTTCATGCCGCTTTTGCGCTCAAGGAACTCGGCTGGGAAACCATCATGGTCAACTCAAATCCTGAGACGGTTTCGACCGATTACGACACCAGTGACAAACTCTACTTCGAGCCTCTCACCCTCGAGGATGTGCTGAACATCTATGAACGCGAAAAGGCAGATGCGGTCATCGTGCAGTTCGGCGGTCAGACCCCGCTGAACCTCGCCGCAGGCCTGGAGGCTAATGGCTGCAACATCATTGGCACACAGCCCCGAAGCATCGAAATGGCCGAAGACCGTAAACATTTCTCCGCGATGCTTGATAAACTCGGCCTGCGCCAGACCCAAGGCGGGACTGCCACGAACGAGCAAGAGGCGGTCGATGTTGCCGCCCGCATCGGATATCCCGTGCTTGTGCGCCCGTCGTTTGTTCTGGGTGGCCGTGCGATGGAGATCGTTCATGACGAGCCCGACCTCCGGCGCTACATCCGCACCGCTGTGGAAGCTAGTCCCGAGCGCCCTGTGCTGGTGGACCGTTTTCTCGAAGATGCCACCGAAGTCGATGTGGACTGCATCTCGGATGGTGAAATCTGTGTCATCGGCGGCGTGATGGAGCACATCGAACAGGCGGGCATCCACTCGGGTGACAGCGCTTGTGTGATTCCGAGTTTCTCTCTCTCGGCACAGGTCCTTGAGACAATCAAAAACGCCACCAAGGCCATGGCCATCGAGTTGCAGGTGAGGGGACTCATGAATGTGCAGTTCGCCGTCAAGGACGAGGTCGTTTACATTCTCGAAGTCAACCCTCGTGCCTCGCGCACGGCTCCCTTTGTGAGCAAGGCCACGGGCGTTCCGCTCGCTAAGCTCGCCGCTAAGGTCATGGCTGGAAAAACACTCCGCGAACTCGGTTTCGCCGAGGAGGTCATTCCTTCCTACTACTCCGTGAAGGAAGCTGTTTTTCCGTTCATCAAATTCCCCGGCATCGATATTATTCTCGGCCCGGAAATGAGGTCCACCGGCGAAGTCATGGGCATCGATCCCGATCTTGGCATCGCCTATGCCAAGAGCCAGATGTCCGCGCAACCCGCGCTGCCTCTGAAAGGCGATGTCTTTATTAGCGTCAAGGACTCAGACAAACCGGCGGCTCTCGAAGTCGCGAAAGATCTCGTGGAACTCGGACTCAAAGTCCATGCCTCCACCGGAACCGCTGCCTATTTCGCCAAAAACGGTCTCAAAGTTCCCGTCATGCTTAAAATCCGCGAAGGCCGGCCGAATGTGGTCGACTCGATCAAAAACGGTCAGGTGAAATTCATTTTGAACACCCCGAATGGTGCCGTGCCGCGAGAGGACGAGGTCGCAATCCGCAGCGCTGCCACCGCCGCCCGTGTGCCGACCATGACCACCCTGCGCGCTGCCCGTGCGAGCGTTCAAGCCATTCGCGCCATGCTCAAGCACGGATATGGCGTGAAGAGTTTGCAGGAATACCACTCCTGACCGAGGTTTGTAGTGGTATGAAACGGCTACATGTTTCAGATGGTGTCATTGTAGGATCGCTTGCGGTTCTTTTGATGTGTTCGATCGGCTGCTCCTCGTCCTCACGGAGTGCGGGCGATTCCCGAATCGGTGTTTATTCGACAGCTTATCTGACTGACGACAACCAGATCGCCTATGCCTCTCAGTCCGGGAAAAAAACCGAACCGAAACCGCGTCAGGACTGGGTTTGGAACGGTGATGGAATCATGGGCAACCCTTCAATCGAGATCAATCTCACCACCCAGTCGGCTGCATTTTTAAAAAGTGGCGTCGAGGTCGGTCGCTCCCCGATTTCGAGTGGGCGTGAGGGCTACACAACGCCTACAGGCAGCTTCATAATCGTTCAAAAAAACAAAAACCATGTTTCGAGCCTCTACGGCGATTTTGTCGATGCCGAAGGCAAGGTGGTGGTCGCCAATGTCGCCTCAAACCGCGACACGCGTCCGCCCGGAACCTCATTCCGTGGCGCGCCCATGCCGTATTTTATGAGAATTCACGGAGGCGTCGGTATGCACGCCGGTTACCTGCCAGGCTACCCGGCCTCGCACGGTTGTATTCGCATGCCCCGCGGTGCCGCCCAGCGTTTCTTCGAAAATGCCCCACTCGGGACGCCTGTGAAAGTGACCCGCTGAACTCAATCCGTTCCTTCAACAAAGAATGAAGCCGTCAGGAGACTGACGGCTTCGCTTCGATGGGATTTTAGAAACTCCTAGCTTGATGGCGGAGTAGGGGTTGGAATGGGAGTCGGGGCAGGAGTAGGAGTTGGGGCGGGAGTCGGGGTCGGAGTAGGTTGAGGGCGAGGTGGTGTCCCGCTGCCTCCGGTATTACTGCCAGTCGAACCTGGGAGGCTTTGTCCTTGTGTCGAGCTGCCTTGGTCGCCGGTGTTCATTGGTTGATTTGCGGCTCCGCCTCCGGGTTGGGTGCTCTGTTGGGCACCGGCTTGGGTTGCGGCTTGGATGGCTGTCGCGTTGGCTGTTGGCACAGCGGCTACGACGGCTGTGGCCACGGCTGCGGCGGCTTGCGGGGCCGCACTGGCGACGCTTTGAGCGACTTGAACGGCGGCTGCAGGAACGATTGCTGCAACGGTCGAGGCAATCTGGGCTGCGGCAGCAGGTGCGGCTTGGGCGACATTGGCAGCAATGGCTGCTGCTGCGGCGGGCGCGACGGTTGCAGCCACAGCTGCCACACTCGTTGCAGCCACGGGCAGGGCGTCAGCGGCAGCTGCGGCGATTTCCGCTGCTGCTTGGGGATCGGATTTTGCGAGTTGTTCAACTGCGGCCGCCAGAGCCTCGCTGCCTTGTTCAGAGGCGGCTTGCAAAGTTTGTTGCTGGGCGGCAGTGAGGGAGCTTCCAGGTGCTGCGGGAGCCGGTGCTGGTGGCGGCGCGCCTTGGAAAGGTGTGGCAGGAACAGCCGTCTTCATGGCGGTGGCTGATTGGCTGGTGGCCGTCTGAAGGCCAGCGGCACCCGGAGGATTTGGGCTGAAGCCACCTGTGCTTCCGATACCGAAGCTCTGACCTCCACTCACGGCGCGCGAGCCTGTAGCGGTCTTGACTTGAACTACGCCGGTGGAGACGGCCACCGTAACAGGATTGGCCTGATTGCTTTTGCTTGAAGTGATCCCAAGACTTGTTCCGCGGATACCTGCCGAGCCCACGGGAGTGGCGATCTGGAAACTCGATTCCTTCTTAAGCTTCGCAATATCAAGGACAATCGTGCCTTCTGGAACATTCAAGCGTGTCACAGAACTGGATGGTTCGGATTTCAATGTCTGGTAATCAACGCCATTCGCATCGAACGGGTCTTGTGCAAATTTCTCAACCGCGAATTCCGTCTCGGGTTTGATATTCACTGTTGTTCCATTGTCAAAGAGGAGAACGACGCTGGCTTCCTTGCCTGTCTGAATTTTGGCTCCCTGCCTGATAAACGCGCCTTCTTTCAGTGGCGATGTCTGTCCCGAGGCATCCACGAGTTGAACTTCGCGTCCTTCCACTTTGACAACGCGAATATTTCCCAAATTCATCGTCGGCGCTTGAGCAGTCGCTGGTGAGCTTGCTGCTTGTTGAGTGGCTGGCTTTTCCGTCGTTTGAGCAGAAGCGACTTGGCAGAAAACCGCAAGTGCGAGGATCAGCAGGTTGGAGGAGAGGAATTTCATAAGCAACTTCGTCAATCAGGATGGTTGCTCTGGCAAGAAAAAAATCTCTCTTGGCTAACGCTCAAAACGGGACGCTGACCGTTTGTTTTTTCTCCCCCTGTGCATTTCGAATGGCGAGTTCGATCTGACGGTTGTCCCAATCGATCGTCACGGTGCCGAAATTCAGTTCGGCGAAAGGCTCTCCGAGACGGAGGCTGTTTTTTTCACCCCGGAAATTTCGATAGGAATGCGTGAGTCCACTCGTTGTCAGTTCATACAAGGTCTGTCCACCCTGTGGACTCTCAATTCGCGAGATTTCTCCGAAATGCCGGTCGCCGCTGAGCAAGACCACGCCGCTTTTCCGCGATGAGCCAAGCAATTTCAAAAGACGCTCCCGCGAACTGGGATAATCGCTCCATTTCTCGTGGCGGTGCTCGGTCGGCAGAATCTGGCTTCCCGAGCAAATGATGTGCACTTGGGCCGTGCTGGCTTGCCAAGTTTTTTCCAGCCACGCCCATTGCTCCTCGCCAAGGATGTCATCGCCCGCGCGCGGCGCTCCTCGATGCGTCCGAGTGTCCAAAAGAATCAAACAAACCCTCCGACCTTCGGGGCCGAATGTCCGGGCGGCATAAATCCCGGATTGTGCCCGTCGCGGGCTTTCCAGCGGCTCGCCAAGAAAATCCAAAAACAGCCGCTGCGAATCCCTTTTGAATTCGTATTCCCTGCCGGCGTCATTGCGCCCGTAGTCGTGGTCGTCCCAGATGCCTTCCACGGGGCAGGTTGCGAGGAGTTCTCTGTAGCCGGGATTGTTTTTTTGTTCGGACCATTTCGCCTTGAGTTCGTCCATCTTGTCCGTATCTCCATAAATGTTATCCCCGAGCCAAATCCATAGATCGGGTTTGAAGGCGAGAATTGAGCTCCAGAGTGGCTGTGGCAAATCCTGCCTGTTGCAGGAGCCCGCTGCGATGCGGCGCAAGGGTTCCTCGCTCCTGGCCTCGGTGGGATGCCCACAGACCAAGAGCAAGGCGAGTGCTTGGAGAATGAGCGAATGGTGTTTCATAGTGCGGTTGGCCTGAACATTTCGCATCGCCCAAGCGCGCGCAAGCCTCCTCCTTCATGATTTGGCTTGCCGAATTGCGGAATGAAAATAGTTTGGTGCCCATGTCGACAACACTCAGCCCGGTTGCCTACGATGCGAAGATTGAGGGAAATGTGATCTTCACACAGGTGGATGCCGCTATTAACTGGATGCGCAGCAATTCTCTTTGGCCAATGCCTATGGGACTGGCCTGTTGCGCGATTGAACTCATGGCCGCTTCGTCCTCGCGCTTCGACATCTCCCGCTTCGGTGCGGAGGTGATGCGTTTCTCGCCCCGTCAGGCTGATGTGATGATCGTCGCAGGCACGGTGACCTACAAAATGGCCCTCGCTGTGAAGCGCATCTGGGATCAAATGCCTGAGCCGAAATGGTGCATCGCCATGGGCGCCTGTGCCTCGTCCGGCGGGATGTATCGCAGCTATGCGGTTCTGCAGGGTATCGACCATTTGATTCCGGTGGATGTCTACATTTCCGGTTGCCCTCCACGCCCCGAGGCATTGTTGGACGGTCTCATGCGCCTTCAGAAAAAAATCATGGGCGAGCATTCGCTGGCGGATCAGAAAAAGGAATTGCTGGAGAACATATGACATCCGACGAAATGTCCAACAAGCTGCGCGAGGCTTTCCCCGCAGCCGTTATAGACCAATCCCGTTTTCGCGACGAGAGCACGCTCCGCATTCAAGCCTCCGCCCTGCGCGTGGTCTGCTTGCACGCACGCGACACGCTCGGGTTTAGCTACCTCATCGATGTCTCAAGCGTCGACCACTTTGGAAACGAACCCCGCTACGAGGTGGTTTACGAGCTCTACTCGATGAAAGACTGCGTCCACCTGCGCCTTAAAATTTCCGTCAGCGAGGACGACTGCACCGTTCCCACCGTCTCGGATATCTGGCCAACGGCGGATTGGCACGAGCGCGAGGTCTACGATATGATGGGTATCCAATTTTCGGATCACCCCGATCTGCGTCGTATCCTCATGTGGGACGGATATCCCTACCACCCCCTCCGAAAAGACTTCCCGCTCCAGGGAAAGCACAGCGACCTTCCCGGCGTCGCCTTTACCGAGCCTGCGCCACTCGCAGGAGGGCCATTTGTCACCGTGCCTACCGATGGCACCACCCAGGTGCGTGAACCCCGGGCGCGCCATGCTGGAGATCTTGTGCCGCCTGAAAAATTCATCGCGGAACCTTGATCGCCGAAGCGAAAGCCCTCGAGGATTTGGTTGGCAAACTTGCGGCCTGCGACCGTATAGCCATCGATACCGAGGCGGACAGTCTTCACTGCTATTTTGAAAAAGTCTGCCTGATCCAAATCAGCGGCGGTCCTGATCATGTCCTTGTCGATCCGCTCTCAGAGATTGATCTGCAGCCGCTCTACGATCTGGTCTGTTCGCGGCGTCTTGTTTTTCACGGCGCCGATTACGATTTGCGTCTGCTCCGCCGAACCGGGAATTTTGAGCCGGTGGATCTTTTCGACACCATGATCGCCGCTCGCCTCGTGGGAAAAACCGCATTCGGTCTCGCCGCGCTTGTGAAGGAATACTTCGGCATCGAGTTGTCCAAAGCCTCCCAAAAGGCCAACTGGGCCATTCGTCCCCTCCCGCAGGAGATGCTCGAATACGCCATCAACGACACGAGATACCTTCTCGAAATAGCCGATACCCTCGAGAGTGACCTCCGCAACATGGGGAGGCTTGATTGGTTTCTGGAATCCCGCGACCGCATGATCGCCTCCGCGCGTGAGGTCAAGGAACGCGATGAAAGCACTATCTGGCGCATCACAGGTTCCTCCGCGCTCTCGCCCCGCGCCCAAGCCGTTCTTCGCATCCTGTGGTTCTGGCGCGATGCGGAGGCCCGCGCTTGGGACCGCCCGCCCTTCCATGTCATCGGCAACGACGACATGATCCGCGTTGCGGAAAAAGTCGCCAACGGCGGCTCATTCTCTGTGCCACGCATGAACGGCAGGCGTCGCAAGAGCTTTGAAGTTGTCACTGCCCTCGCCATGCAGATTCCCGAAAAGGAGTGGCCCAAGATCGAGAAGGTTCGCCGCAAGCGTCCATCCCGCGAGCAACTCGACCGCTTCGAGGACCTCAAAAAAATCCGCGACCGCGTGGCCGCCGAGCTTCATCTCGACTCGTCCATCATCGCTCCGCGCGCCGCGTTGGATGCCACGGCAGCCGATCTTTCCTCCTCCGCACTTATGAATTGGCAGCGCCAGCTTCTGGGGCTTCCTGCCATATCTGCTTCGGTGCCCGTTTGAATCAATCAACACCGTCAGGGCTCATGAAAGCGCACGCACCCGACATCATCGACCTCGCCCTTGAGGAGGACATCGGTGCGGGGGATATCACAGCGAAATGGTTCACCCTGCCGAAATCCCAAGCGTATGCTGAAATCGTAGCCCGCGAGTCCGCCTGTCTGGCAGGTATCCAAGTCGCGGCCGAGGTTTTCCATCGCGTCGATCCATCGCTCAATGTGGAAATAAAAGAGCCTGACGGCACAGCGCTTGAAAAAGGTGACACCGTCCTCACGGTTCAAGGCAACGCGGCTTCAATCCTCACCGCCGAACGCACCGCGCTGAATTTCGTCCAGCGCCTCAGTGGCGTTGCCACCATGGCCCGGCGCTATGTCGAAGCCGTCCGTGGCACAAGGGCCGTGATACTCGATACCCGCAAAACCACTCCGGGACTCCGTCTCTTGGAAAAAGCCGCCGTCGTCGCCGGAGGAGCCCGCAATCACAGAATTGGTCTCCACGACATGTTCATGGTGAAAGACAACCACCTCGCAGCGGGACTCGATGTGGAAACCCTCCAGAAAATGATAACCGTCGCCCGCGCCGCCAACCCCGGCGTGCGCGTCGAGCTCGAGGCCGACACCCTTCAGCAGGTGCAAAGCTTTTTCCGCCTCCAAGGAGTCGATGTCATCCTCCTCGATAACATGGGCCTCGAAGACATGCGTGAAGCCGTCCGACTTTGTCCCGAAAACATCCAACTCGAAGCCAGTGGCGGCGTGAACCTTGCAAGCGTCCGCCAGATCGCCGAAACAGGCGTCCACCTGATCTCTGTTGGTTCGATCACTCACTCCGCGCCAGCCATTGATCTCGCCCTCGACTTCCGGCCGGCCTCCCACCGATAAAAGACGGCGCAGTCTCAGTATTGGAATCCTCACCACCTACAAAGAAGGCTGGTCTGGAGGCTCGGTCACCCGCAAAATCTGCCCAAGCCCATGATCAACCCCATCCTTCCCCTCCTGGCCTCAAGCGCCTCTCCAAATCCCATGTCCACATTGGACATCGTTCTCTTTCTCGCATTCGTCATCGGAGTGGTGGCCCTCGGCATCTACCAAGGCGAAAAATCAACGGCCGATAACCAAGACTCTTGCGGAGCAGCCGGATATTTCCTCGCGGGGAGGGGACTCACCTGGTGGCTCGTTGGCTTCTCGCTCATCGCGGCAAACATCTCGACCGAGCAATTTGTTGGAATGTCGGGGGCGGCTGCGGATTGGCTTGGAATGGCGATCGCCTCGTATGAATGGATGGCCGCCATCACTCTTGTCGTGGTGGCATTCGTCTTCCTGCCGAAGCTTCTGCGCTGCGGCATCTACACCATTCCCGAGTTTCTTGAGTATCGCTACGGCCCGTTCTCGCGCCTCGTCATGGCGCTCGCAAGTTTGGTCATCCTGGTGGGTGTGCCGACCGCATCCGTCATCTACTCCGGCGCCAAAGTCGTTTCGGTCTTCTTCCAAGGCCAATCGCTCCTCGGCCTCGATTTCGGTTCGGTCACGGTCGGTTGCTGGGTCATCGGCATCTCGGCCGCCATCTATGTGCTCGTAGGCGGTCTCAAGGCCTGCGCTTGGACGGACCTGATCTGGGGCGCATCCCTCATTCTTGGCGGAGCGGTCGTGATGTGGCTCGCCTTTGCCGCCCTTGGAAAAGCAGACCCCGCCGCACTCATCGCCACCAAGGTCGCAAACTCCTCGGCAACCGTGCAGGATCTCGAAAACGCTGGAGCCTGGGAGAGGTTCCAGCTCCTCAATGCCGGCAAGGATGGCGAGGCGAAGGCCATGCCGGGCGAAAACCTCTCCGGCGGCAAACTCCACATGATCCGTCCTGCCAGCGATCCAAGCATCCCATGGACCGCGCTTCTCATCGGGCTCTGGATCCCGAACTTTTTCTACTGGGGCCTGAACCAATACATCGTCCAACGCACGCTGGGCTCGAAATCCCTCGCCGAGGGCCAGAGGGGCATCGTCTTCGCGGCGGCACTCAAACTTCTCATACCCTTCATCGTCGTGATCCCGGGCATCCTTTGTTTCAACCTCTTCAGCGGCGAACTCCGCAGCGAGGCCGCGCGCAAAAATGAAAGCGCCCTCTCGGCCGTCCAGTTCGGCAGCCGGCTCGTTTATCCCTTCACCGAAAACTTTGCGCTCACTGAGCCAGCTAAGGCGGCGGATGTTCTGCGCCACAACGCCTCGGTCGTTGGAAAAAACATCGACCTTCCTGCGGGCGCCGGAGCAACCGAACTCTTCGCCGCAAACAACGCCCTGCTCACCACAGGCGCTCCGCAAGGCACCAAGCTGATCGGCTACGATTACGACGCCGCCTTTCCCACGCTGCTCCGCGAATTGCTCAAGCCGGGCATCACATGGTTTGTGCTCGCGGCCATCTTCGGAGCCGTCGTCTCATCGCTCGCTTCGATGCTGAATTCCGCCGCGACCATTGCGACGATGGACCTCTACAACAAAGTCCACAAAAACGCCTCGCAATCCGCCCTGGTGCTCGCCGGGCGGGGCTTCACCCTACTCTTTGTTCTCATCGCCTGCCTCATCGCCCCGAGCCTGTCGAACCCCGCATTCGGCGGCATTTTTAATTTCATCCAAGAGTTTCAAGGCTTCATCAGCCCGGGCATCCTCGCCGTCTACCTCTTCGGGTTTCTCGTTCCCCGGGCACCTCGCTACCTCGGTTGGCTTGGTATTGTGATCAATGTCGCGCTCTATGGCGGGTTGAAATGGTTTCTGGCGCCCGAGATGGCGTTCCTCAACCGCATGGCCGTCTGCTTCGGCGTGGTAGTCCTCGTTCTTGGAGCAATTACTTTCCTCAAGCCCATGGCAAAGCCAGTCGTCCTGCCGACGACAGATTTGATTCAACTCGAATCCTCGCGCTCCGCAAAAATCATCGGTATCGGTATCGTCGTCCTCACCCTCTGCCTCTATGCTCTTTTCTGGTAGTGCGTTTTCATCTGGGTGCATGGGTATTTCGCCTCATCGCAAATCTTCCTGCGGGCGGTTAGGGTCTGAATGAGGTTGGTGGTGGCCCCATATTGCCGTCTCGATTGTATGCGGCTCACAAGGGGAGCCATCAACCGCACTTCTCATTCCTGGGCCTCGTCCACAGCGGGTTGGCGATCGATGCTTTTCCTGAACTGGGTGATTAACCTATTCCGTTTGCACGAGGTTTGCATCGACTTCACAGCGGCGGGCGTAGTAGTAATCAGTCGCACCCAACCCATGATTAAATCATCCGCCTCTTCCACACGATCCGCTCCATGCCCGGCGCACCTGTGGATTTTTTCGTCCATAGGAAAGAAAACCATCGTAGCCGTCACCGGCATTTTGCTGGTGCTTTTTGTGATCGGCCACCTCATCGGAAATCTCACCGTTTTTCTCGGCCCGGATGCCTTGAACTCCTATGCCGAGAAGCTCCACAGCCTTGGCCCAATCCTATGGGTCGTGCGCCTTGCCTTGTTGGCGGTGGTGGGACTGCACATCTACTTCACGATGCTTCTCTGGAAGGAAAACCAGAAGGCCCGCCCTAAAAAATACATCGCCTCCAATCCCATCGGCACAACCGTCTTCGCCCGCACGATGCGCCTGAGCGGAATCATCGTTCTGGCCTTTGTGGTGTTCCATCTCGCCCATTTTACGGCCCGGGTGGTGGATCCTTCTTTCCAAACCATGACCACGACACTCGATGGGCGTCCGGTCCACAATGTCTATGGAATGGTCGTGAAAGGCTTCAGCAATGTGCCTGTCGTAGCCATCTATGTGGTCGGACTGTTCCTCCTTACTTCTCACCTGAGCCATGGACTCAGCAGCCTCTTCCAGACATTGGGCATCACCAACACCCGTATTCGAAAAAACTATGAACTCGCCGGTCGCACACTCGCCTGGCTGTTGTTCCTTGGTTATGTCTCGATCCCGATAGCAATCCTCGCCCTCGGACTTGGAAAAGGAGCCGCACAATGACACTCGACCCCAACATCCCCGCCGGTCCTCTCGACAAGAAGTGGACCAATTACAAAAACAACGCGAAGCTCGTCAGCCCCGCCAACAAGCGGAAGTTCGAGCTCATCATTGTCGGATCCGGTCTCGCCGGGGCTTCCGCCGCAGCGACGCTCGCCGAGCAGGGCTACAAGGTGAAATGCTTCTGCTACCAGGACAGTCCCCGCCGCGCCCACTCGATCGCCGCGCAGGGTGGCATCAATGCCGCAAAAAATTACCAGAATGACGGCGACAGCGTTTACCGCCTCTTCTACGACACGATCAAAGGCGGCGATTTTCGTGCCCGCGAGGCCAATGTGCATCGCCTTGCCGAAGTGAGTAGCTCGATCATCGACCAGTGCGTCGCCCAAGGCGTGCCCTTCGCTCGTGAGTATGGTGGCTTGCTCGATAACCGCTCTTTTGGCGGTGCCCAAGTGTCCCGCACCTTCTACGCTCGCGGCCAAACCGGCCAGCAGCTTCTCCTCGGAGCCTATGCCGGGCTCAGCCACCAGATTGCCCTTGGGTCGGTGAAAATGTTTCCGCGCACGGAAATGCTCGACCTCGTGCTGGTCGATGGCCATGCGAAGGGAATCATCGTCCGCGATCTGAATACAGGTGAAATCACCAGCCACGCGGCAGATGCCGTCCTGCTCTGCACTGGCGGTTACGGAAATGTTTTCTACCTCTCGACAAACGCTCGGGGTTGCAACGTCACAGCCACCTTCCGCGCCCACAAGCGTGGGGCGCTCTTTGCCAATCCCTGCTTCACTCAAATCCACCCGACCTGCATTCCTGTAAGCGGCGACTACCAGTCCAAGCTCACGCTCATGAGCGAGTCGCTGCGCAACGACGGCCGTATTTGGGTTCCCAAGCGCAAGGAGGATTGCGGAAAAGAACCCTCGTCCATTCCGGAGGCGGACCGTGATTATTTCCTCGAGCGCAAATACCCGAGCTACGGCAACCTCGCTCCCCGCGACATCTCGTCCCGCTCGGCCAAGGAAGCCTGCGACGAGGGTAGGGGAGTCGGTCCAGGCGGACTCGGCGTCTATTTGGATTTCGCCGATGCCATCAAGCGCCTTGGTCAAAAAACCATTGAAGAACGCTACGGTAACCTCTTCGAGATGTATCAAAACATCACCGGAGAAAATGCCTACGAGCGGCCCATGCGCATCTACCCCGCCGTCCACTACACGATGGGCGGCCTCTGGGTGGACTACAACCTCATGAGCAACATCCCCGGCCTGCATGTGCTCGGGGAGGCGAATTTCTCAGATCACGGTGCAAACCGCCTCGGAGCCAGCGCCCTCATGCAGGGCCTCGCCGATGGTTATTTCGTGATTCCCTACACCCTCGGCAACTACCTCACCACGCAGTTTGGCAAGAAGGTCGATACCAACCACCCCGCCTTCGAGCAGGCTCTCAAGGAAACCAAGGCCCATGTGCAGCGCCTCATCGACATCAAAGGCACACGCCCGGTCGATAGTTTCCACCGCGAGTTGGGCCTCATCATTTGGGACTACTGCGGCATGGCCCGCTCGGCCGAGGGTCTCACCGAGGCGATTGGAAAAATTCAAAAACTCCGCAAAGAGTTCTGGAGCGACCTCAAGCTCATTGGCGGCGCCGATGGTATCAATATGGAACTCGAGCGCGCCGGGCGCGTTGCCGATTTCCTCGAGTTCGGCGAACTCATGTGTCTCGACGCCCTCACGCGCGATGAGTCCTGCGGCGGGCACTTCCGCACCGAGCATCAAACGCCCGACGGCGAGGCGCTCCGCAACGACGAGCAATACTCCTTTGTTTCCGCTTGGAAATACGAAGGCGAGGGAAATACCTCCACGCTCATCAAAGAACCCCTCGTTTACGAACAGGTCAAACCCTCCACACGCAGCTACAAATAATCCGCAACCATGAAATTCCACCTCAAAGTCTGGCGGCAAAAAGATTCCAACTCCGAAGGAACCCTCGAGGATTACACAGCTGAAAACATCCCGGCCGATGCCTCGTTCCTCGAGATGCTCGATATTGTAAACAACAGCCTCACTGGAAAAGACATTCCCCCGATTCAGTTCGACTCCGACTGCCGCGAAGGCATCTGCGGCAGTTGCTCGCTCACAATCAACGGCGTTCCCCATGGCCCAGGCCGTGGAACGACCTGCCAGCTCTACATGCGCAATTTTCGCGATGGCGACACCATCACCATCGAGCCCTTCCGCGCCGATGCCTTCCCTGTGCGGCGCGATGTGGTGGTGGACCGCTCCGCCTTCGACCGCATCATCCAAGCCGGTGGCTACATCAGCGAGCGCAGCGGGTCCGCGCCGGATGCCAACTCCGTTCCGATTTCAAAAACCATCGCCGACAAAGCGATGGATGCCGCCGCCTGCATCGGCTGCGGTGCCTGCGCCGCCGCCTGCCCGAACGGCTCTGCCATGCTCTTCGTGAGCGCCAAGGTCACCCACCTCGGACTCCTCCCCCAAGGCAAGCCCGAAGCCGACCGCCGCGTCCTCGGCATGGTCCGCCAAATGGATAAGGAAGGCTTCGGCAACTGCTCAAACTACTACGCCTGCGAAGCCGTCTGCCCCGCCAGCGTCCCCGCCGCTTTCATCGGCCGCATGAACCGCGAATTCACAGCCGCCTCGATGAAGGAAATGGCCGGGATGAGTGTGTAATACCATTGTCTTTTTGAAACTCGGCCTTGCATCGCAATAGAAGGGGGCATTGCCGTCTAGGCCGTGTGGAGACTGGTTTGCTGCTCGCAAGCCGCTTCATCGATATACTCACGCCGCTCCGCAGCTGAAAAATGGGTCATGCGGGGACGATGAACCCTCCCAAGTTTCGAAACGAGTTGCCACGCGGGTTTTGTAGCGGCTGTCTATGACTGCCGAATCGGAGCCAAAAATGATTCTGTCATCTATCATTCTGTCGAACCTCTGCGCTCCATGCGACTCTCGATCACTAACGCCCAGTCGCAATAGAACGCATTCTCGCAAGAACAATTCGTGAGCGCTCGCGAGAGACTGGATCGCCACGAAAACATCCTTCAACCGCCTCGACGAATTCAGGGTCTTCGAGATGTGCTTGCATGCCACTTGCTATGAAATTTCGTAAAGTCGAGGAACCATTGCCCAAGAGAAGCTCCGTTTCCCGGC
>JBIIUB010000081.1:0-13578 GCA_044340205.1 Terrimicrobiaceae bacterium | reverse complement strand
AAATCTTTGCTCATGTAAGGATCCTTGGCTCCACGATCCCGGTAAGCCGTCAATTTGGTGGCGAGGAAACAGGGACGCGTAATGACAGGCGCATTCACTCCCTCACCCAAGTCCATTTTCGTGGCAGTCTTTACGGCCTTGTGAAACCACTCGCTGGCCATTCCCAAAACGGCCGCCTCCGTTGGCATGACATCCACGGTTACTCCATCCACCAGCCATCGGCATATCGGCGCGCCTTCTCTCGTATCGTGGCGGAAGCCTAACGCCCGCAAGCGTTCTTCCAGATCGTAAAGGGCAGAGAGTGTGACGACCTGCACACTCAAATCGATATCGATCGTTGGCCTGATTTCCTGCACAGCGGGGTTATCAACCAGAAGCGGAAGAACGGATGCCCCAAGAAAGGCATATGGAATATCCAGCCCGTTGAAATATCGGGCCACCACATGAAGGGAATCTATTGTATTCATGTTCGGTGGATTCTTTTCAGCAGCTCCTCTCCGGCGATTTGGCGCTCGCGGGTGCGGCCTTCCCGCAAAGCATCGATCAAAGCAAGAACCTCGTAGAGGCGGCCATCGCGGCGAGCGGCATTCGGCGCCGAAGGATGCAGTGGCTCCATTCCATATCCGAGGCTCTCTCCCGAGGCATGCGGCCACACCGGGATGTTTTCCTTTCCGAAGGCAATCAATTCAGCCAAAGGCGGCGCCGCGTAGGATGTCGGCATGCCACGGGTCAGTGCTCCCATGCCCGCCGGAAAAACATAGCGTAGCCCGTGAATCAAGAACTCCTGAACCGCGCTCGGTCGAATCCTCCGATCCATTGGGTCAATCAAGCCGGCCTTTCCGAGCCTCTGAACGGCTGCGTGCAATTCGGAAGCGCTCATCTCGAGTTCTCCCGCTACGACCGCATACGGTCGGATGCCCTCCTCCAAGGTCATCTTCGCTAATGCATAAATATCCAAAGACCGAGCTATCATTTTTACATCCATACGCTATTCGCGAATAGCGAACAAGCAACACCTAATTCAATTTCCCATTAGGCAGATCAAAATTTGACGATTTGGCCCATGGATAGGCGTGCATGATTCTGGTCGCCTCCACACACGGCCTTGCGCCTGCACAGGTGAGACAGTGCGCCTCTCTCCGACTTGGAGGCGCGCCTGAAAAATGGGCCGTGCGAGGACGATGAACCCTCCCAAGATACGAAGCGCGCTGACTCGTGGGGGGCGCCAAGCGGCGGAAAGATAGGCTCCAAGGCTCTTACTGGCGACGAGTTGAAAAAACGATCTCTCGGTTGCGCGGGGTGGGGGATGGTGTAGGTTTTCGCATGACCCTCCATTTTTTCATCCTCGCTCTCTTTTCCATTCCGGCCCTCAGTTGTGTGGTTGCTCCATTTCTGAAGCCGGCGCGGTGATGGTGAGGAGTTTTACTTTTTAAAATTTCTTGCAGGCCTGAGTCCTGTGTTTGCTGAGGCGCGTTCTGGAATGTTGAAGTCGCTGCTTGTGATGGTGCAGGCGAAGGAATCGTCTTTGAAGCTGCCTCCGCGCACGCGGCGGTAGTTTTTGTGGGCGTCCCAGCACCACTCTTGCACATTGCCGCTCATGTCCTGGAGGCCGAGTTCATTTGGCCACTTGGTTCCGACTGTCTGGGTTTCCGCGGTGTTGCTGTTTCCGGCGTGCCATGCGACGGAATTGAGATCGCTGCTGCCGCTGTAGTCCGAGGCCTTGGAGGATACGCCACCCCGGGCAGCCCATTCCCATTCAAGTTCGGTGGGAAGGCGGTATCCGTTGGCTTGGGGATTGATTTCGGGAGCCTGGGTGCCGGTTTTGTAGGTCGCCCCGCCGCTCAAGGTGTAGACGGGTGTGAGGCCCTCGGACTCGCTTTTCAGGTTGCACCATTTAACGGCGTCATACCAGGTGATGTTCTGCACTGGGTGCTCATCGGCAGTTCCTTTTCCCGAATCTAAAATGTCGTAGCCTTTGCTTGAAGCCATGGCGCGTGTTTTTTTCCACTCGCTCCATGTCGTTTCGTAACGGCTGATGTAGAAATCTGGGACGATTTTTTCGCCGAGTGGCGAGCTTGGAGGGAGCTTCCCACCGAGAACGAATACCATTCCGGGATTGAAGGCCACGGCCACTTCGAGGGTGAGAAGTTGGACAGCGTTGTTTCCTGCGGGGTCTTCGACTTTGAAGATGATTTCTTCATTACCGGTGTTTGTCGGGGTGCCCGAGATTTCTCCCGTTGTCTCATTGAGCGAGAGGCCGGGCGGGAGTTTGCCCGACTCGATGGACCATTTGAGTTCCTTGGAGCTGCCTCCTTTTGCGTTGAGTTGTGTGTTGTAGGGGTTGTTCAGAATCGCGCCCGGCAGGCTTTTTTCCAAAATGCTCAATGGTTCGCCTGCTGTGATGGCGAAGGAGAAGAGGCCTGCAGCGGTTTGTCCATCGGCATCGGTGACTTGAATCGCTGCGGAGTAGTTGCCCGAGGTTCCCTTGGCGGGTTCACCGGAGAGGACGCCAGTATTGGCATCGAGTCGCAAGCCCGCCGGAAGCGGGGCGCGGGTCGTCCAGGAGTAGGGCGCCTTTCCTCCTTTGACGCGGAGTTCGGCTTTGAAGGGCTTGAATTCGACGGCGCGGGAATTGCGTGGTCCTGCAATTTGCATGGGAATTTCGCCCACTGTGAGGGTGAAAGTTGCCTCGGCGCTTGAACCTTGAATGTCCGTTGCGGTTACGGTGAACGAGTGGTTGCCTGCGGCGGTGGGCGTTCCGGTGAGGCGTTCCTTGACGAGCAGGATGCCGGTGGGAAGTTGGCTTCCGGCTTTGAGGGCCACTTTCAACGGAGGCAGTCCACCCGAGGCTTCAATCGCCTGATTGTAGGGCGCGCCAAGGCGTGCGGGCGGCAGGGATTCTGTGGTGATCGCCACAGGAAGCGGGCTCTCTGGAATTTCCGGCGGTGTGGAGGAGACAACAAGGACGAGTTCCTTTCGCACCGGCGTTGATCCGGCATCCTCCGCAACGAGCGCGAAATTGAACGTTCCTTCGCTACGCGGCTTGCCTTGAACGCGGGCGGTGGTGGCATTGAAACTCAGATAAAGCCCCGGCGGCAGGGTGCTGTCGGGAGCGAGGCGGATCGGGCGCGGGGAGAGTCCGCCTTTGAGCTGGAATGACCACTTGAAATCAGCACCCGGACGAGCTAACGGGGCGGGTTCGTGGATGATCTCAAGGGGATCGGTGGTGATTGAGACAGGAATCGAGCGAGTCGATGGGAATCCTGTGGCATCCGAGACACGGATCATGATGGTGCCTGTTTTCAGTTCGCTCGGTGTTCCAGAAAGGACGCCCGTGGAGGCATCGAGGGAAAGGCCTCGTGGCATGTCGCCAGTTGCCGACCATTTGTAAGGAGGCTCCCCTCCCGTGGCGGTGAAGGTAGCAGAGAGTGGCTCTTTCACTTTGCCGGAAATCAAAGCCGGTTCTGGAGCGATTTCCATTCCGTGGGATGCGATTTCGAGATTGAAGTCCTGCTCGCGGCTGGACTTTGAGGCGGCATTTGAATCCTCCGCCACGATGGTGAAGCCGAAGCTGCCGGCGGCTGTTGGTGTGCCCGTGAGTTTGCCTTTTGCAAGCGTGAGGCCGGGCGGGAGCGTTCCACCGGATTTGAGCGAAAGGTTCACTGGCAGAATGCCGCCGGTGGTTGCGATTTCGGCGTTGAAGGGCGATCCCGCTTTGGCTGGCGGCAGCGTGGTCGTGGTGATGGCCAAGGGATCAACCGTTGTGCGGATGCTGGCATTTTGGGTTACGGATTTGCGTTTGGCATCGGTTGCCTTCAAAACAAAGTCGAAAGAACCGGCGACCATTGGCTTTCCGCTGATCTCGCCGCTGCTGGCATTGAGTGAAAGCCCTCTTGGCAACTGGCCTTGGACACTCCAAACGAGCGGAGGCACACCGCCGGATGCGACCGGGTTGATTGTCAGTGGCTCGTTGTATTTTCCTTCGACCGGAGGAATCTCCGCGAGTGAGAGATTGTAAGGGATGACTGTGATGGTCACTTCGCCTTCGGCTTGCTGGGAGAGGGTGTCTTTGGCGATGACCTTGAAAGTGAAGGTGCCGGTGGCGGTCGGTTCGCCGACGATGCGGCCGTGCGGGGCATATTCGCTGAGCATCAGACCTGGAGGAAGTTTGCTGCCCTCTGCCAACTCAAACTTGTAGGGAGGGATGCCGCCCTTGGCGGGAATCTGCCACAGGAAATCGGCTCCCGCCATGGCCGAGGGAGGTGCATCCGCCGGGATTGCGAGAGGATCCGCCGTGATGGAGAGGGGAATCGAGCGCGTTACCGGGAATCCTTTGGAATCTGTAACGCGGATGGTGATGGTGCTGCTTGCGAGAGTTGAAGGGCTGCCTCCGAGAACACCGGTAGAGGCGTTGATGGAGAGCCCGCGCGGCATGTCGCCGGTGGTCGACCATCTGTAAGGTGGCTCTCCACCTGTGGCGGTGAAGGCAACCGAGAGGGGTTCTTTGACTTTGCCGGAAATGATGGCTGGCTCTGTGGCGATCTCCATGCCGTAGGAGGCGATCTCTAAGCTGAATGTTTGCTCCACCTTGGATTTGGAGGAATTCGAATCCTCCGCCACGATGGTGAAAGTGAATGCGCCTGCGGCTGATGGCGTGCCGGAGATTTTGTTTTTACCGAGGCTCAGACCGGCTGGCAGCTCGCTGCCCTTCTGAAGCGAGAGATTGACGGGAAGCACGCCTCCGGTGGTCGGAATTTCCGCTGTGTAGGAAGTTCCAGCTTTCGCTGGGGGAAGTGTGGAAACGCCGATTACAACGGGGTCCACCGCAATGAGGAGAGTGGCATTCTTGGTGGCTGATTTGAACTGGGAGTCGGTGACTTTGAAAACAACATCAAATGAACCTGCGGCGAGTGGGCTTCCCTCCAAGGAGCCAGTGCTTGGGTTGATGGTGAGACCTTTCGGGAGGCCTCCGGGGACGCTCCAAGTCAGGGGTGGCACGCCGCCGCTGGCGTTCAGCGTGCTGGCGAGCGGTTCGCGATATTTTCCCTCGATGGGAGAGGAGATGTCCGAGATAGCCAGGTCGTATGGGAGGATGTTGAGTGTGAAATCCTGTTCGGTGGATTGGCCGAGGGAATCGGTGGCTGTGATTTTAACGGGATACGAGCCCTCTGTCCGTGCCTTTCCAACTATGCGACCGGGCGGGTTGTAAGTGCTCAGATACATGCCGGGCGGGAGACTGGACCCCAGCGCCAGAGCGAATTTGTAAGGGGGCACGCCGCCCTTCGCTTCGATTTGCCAGAGAAGTTCGACACCCACCATGGAGGAGGGTGGGGGTGTTTGCGAAATCTGGAGTGGCTCGGTGGTGAAGGATGTCGGAATCGAGCGCGTTGCGGGGAATCCCTTGGCGTCTACGACACGGATCGAGAGGGATGAGTTGTCGGGACGGACGGGTGTGCCGCTGAGAACGCCGGTTGCGCTATCGAGGCTGAGTCCGCGAGGCAGGCCATCCGGCGCGGACCATTTGAGAGGAGCCTCGCCGCCTTTCGCGGTGAAGGTGACTGCGAAAGGCTCCTGAACCTTGCCTGTGAGGATAGCGGGTTCGGAGCTGATTTCGAGGCCATAGGAGGCGATATCCAAGCTGAAAGACTGCGCGGCTGTGTTGCGAAGCGAAGGATTGGAATCCTCGGCTAGCAAGTTGAACGAGAAGGAGCCCGAGGCTTTGGGGGTGCCTGAAATTCTGCCATTGGCCAAAACCAAGCCAGCGGGCAGAGGCGTGTCTTTTTTAACGCTCCAGTGAATTGGCGGCACGCCGCCCTTGGCTTCGAATTCCGCCTCGTAGGGGAGGCCGGTTTTGCCCGAGGGGAGGACTGGGGCCGTGGAGATGACGACTTTGGGGGATGATGCATCGCCAACGAGACTGCCGCCGCGCGCGACGCGGAAGCCGATGAACTGGAAGCCAAGCTCCGCGCTGCTGAAGTTGGTGAGATTCACGGCACAGTCGGATGCCGCTCCATACCAGGCGCCGCCACGGATGCCGCGAAATGGTCCATTGGCTTGATCTCCCGACCACTCGGCGACATTTCCACTCATGTCATGGAAGCCGAGTTCATTGGCCTCCTTCAGTCCCACGGGCCATGTCCCACGGCCGTCTGACATGTCCTGCTTGGCTCCTGCCGAGTTGTTCCAGTTCCACGCGACCTTGTTCAAATCATTGCCGCCGCTGTAGGTGAATCCCTGGCTTGCTGAACCGCCGCGCGCCGCCCATTCCCACTCCGCGCCGCCGGGGAGCCTGTAGCCATTGGCTTTTGGATTGATGCCGGGAACGACATTTCCTGTTTTAAAAATTTCGCCCTTGGTGAGGTAGACCGGTTCGAGGCCTTCCATTTCGCTCTTGGCGTTGCACCATTTCAAAGCATCGAACCAGTTGATTCCTTGCACGGGGTGGTCTGGGAGGGCGTTTGCCGGGGCATTTTTGAGGTCGTATCCCTTGGTCTCCGCAAAGGCGCGCACGGCCTGCCACTCGTTCCATGTGGTTTCCGTTTTGCCCAGGGAAAAAGATTCTACCATCTTGCCTTTGAAAGGCGATCCGTCAGGCAAAACTCCGCCCTGCACGGAGATCATTTTTCCCGGCTCGTTGCCGGCGTGAACACTAACAGTAAAACCTACGAGAAGAAGCAGGGTTGGCCATGAAATACGCATGGCGTTTGATAAAGTAGACGGGCCATTTGTCTCAAGACTTTAAACACGGCCAAGGCCGGTTTGCTCAGGCTGGCAGATGGAGCAACCTGCCGCACTGGGGGCAGGAAACGATGGATTTGTCGGAGCGGAGGGCGAGGCTTGTTTGGGCGGTGATCTTCATGTGGCAGCCTGTGCAGACATCATGCTCGACAGACACAACAGCGCGGGCGTTTTTTGTTTTGAAAAGGCGCTCGTAGCTTTCGAGAAGCTCCTCATCGATTCCTTCCAAGGATGAAGCACGGCTTTTCTGCACCTCTTCGATGCGGATTTTCAAATTTCCCTCCTTTTCCCGAAGCAGGGCGATCTGGCCTTCCAAGCGGGCTTTCTCGTCGGCGTGGGTTTTGTCGGCGGCGGCAATTTGGGGAGCCAGGCTGTCGGCTTCCTCCATCAAAGCGAGTTCTTTGTCTTCAATTTGAGCGATGAGGTTTTCGACATTGGAAATCTCATGGGTGAGGGCGGTGTATTCCTCGTTTTTGCGCGTCTGAAGTTGCTGGGTTTTGTAGCGAGCGATCTGATCGCGCTTGGATGCCGCCTCGACTTGTAGGGACTTTTTTTCGACTTCGATCGCCTTGGCTCGCGTGCGGGCGAGTTCGAGTCGGGCGGCCGAATCAGCGATGAGTTTTTGCTTCGAGGAGATCTCGGTGGGCACGGCTTGAAGTTCGAGTCGGAGGGTGCGGAGCTTTTGATCGCGGTCTTGGAGGGCAAGGAGTCTTTCGATGGCATCGAGCATGCGAAGAGCATGGTGTGTCTGCGGGAATTTATCCAGCAATCAAAAGGATTTCTTCGCGGGCGGGGAACTGACAGCATCACGACATGTCTCAAGGAATCTGTTTTCTGGTGGGTGCCGGGCCCGGCGATCCACTTCTGCTAACGCTTAAGGGGCGCGAATGCATCGAACGCGCCGATGTGCTCGTTTACGACTATCTGTGCAATCCCCTGCTTCTGCGCCATGCGCGTCCGGGTGTTGAAAAAATCTATGTCGGGAAAAAAGCCGGCGCGCACACGATGAGGCAGGAGGAAATCAATGCCCTGATTGTCGAGAAGACCGTTGAAGGAAAAACAGTGACCCGCCTTAAGGGTGGAGATCCTTTTTTATTCGGCCGTGGCGGTGAGGAGGCCGAGATGCTTCAGACGGCGGGTTGTCGTTTTGAAATCGTGCCAGGCGTGACATCCGCCATCTCCGGTCCGGCCTATGCGGGTATTCCAGTGACCCACCGCGCCCACAACACCATGCTCACGATTTTCACCGGGCATGAGGATCCCACCAAAGCAGAGACATCCATCGATTACAAAGCCCTCGCCTCCACGCCGGGAACGAAAGTCATGCTCATGGGAATCGACCGCTTGGCGACCATTACTGCTGGCTTGAAGGATGCGGGAATGAAGGCGGAAACACCTGTCGCTTTGGTGCGGTGGGCGACAACCGCGAGGCAAGAGACGCTCGTCGGCACGCTTGGCGACATCGCGGACAAGGCCGCTGCCGCCGCCTTCAAAGCACCCGCCGTGGCTGTTTTCGGGGATGTGGTCTCGCTTCGTGAAAAGCTCAACTGGTTCGAAACGCTGCCGCTTTTCGGGAAGCGGATTGCGGTGACCCGCACTCGCCAGCAAGCGGGCGATCTTGTGATTCGACTTCGGGAACTCGGCGCCGATGCCTTTGAGATGCCGACCATCCGAATCGAGCCCGCACCGAACAAACGGGAGTTCTACGAGTCTGTGGCATATGCCCACGGCTATGATTGGCTGATTTTCACTAGTCCGAATGGCGTCGATGCCTTCTTTCATGCCTTTTTCGAAATCTACCGCGATGCGCGCGATCTGGGCGGAGTGCGCATCGCCGCCATCGGGCCTGCCACCGCTGCGCGTGTGAACGCCTTCCATTTCCAGGTTGATGTCCAACCGGAGAAATATGTCGCCGAGGAAATCATCACAGCCCTTCAAAAGGAAACGAGCCTCGACAATGTGAAAATCCTCCTCGCCCGTGCCGAAGGCGCCCGTGATGTCTTGCCGAAGGAACTCGGCAAGCTCGGGGCCATCGTCGACGAAGCGGTCGCATATAGGACGGTTCCCGAAACCTCCGACGACACGGGCGGCATCGAGCGCTATCGAAGCGAAGGGGCCGATATGGTCACTTTCACCAGCTCGTCGACGGCCGAGAATTTCCATGCCCTGCAGTTGCCAGAATGTGCCGGTGTCAAGTTTGCCAGCATTGGTCCGGTTACCTCAAAAACCATGCGCGACCTGAAAATGCCGGTCGATCTGGAGGCCAAGGTTCACGACATCCCGGGGCTGGTTGCAGGCATTTTGGAATTTTTTTCAAAAAGATAATTCTTCCCGCATCTTCAACACTCTGGTTTGCGTAGCTTCTCATGGATTCTAAAACTATGGTCGCCGATCTCTCTGATTTTCCTCCCCATGAGGTTTCCACACCGGAAGTCTCAGCAACTGCCGCTGAACGCATTTTCGAAGCGGTCCTCGACCGAATCTCCCAAGAGCCGGCAAGGGTTCGCACCGATGCGAACGGCCATGTCGTTGACATCAACCCGGCCTTCTCAGGGCTTTGCGGATATACTTTTGAAGAAATCCGTGGACGCAAGCCGGGCTCGTTGTTGCAGGGGGCCGCGACCACAGAGGACTCCATACTCGCCCTCAGGAACGCCATTCGCTCCCGAAAAAGTTGCAGCGTCGAAATGGTGAACTATCACAAAAACCAAAGCACCTACCGTGTTCAGATCGAACTCTCGCCGCGATTCAACCTGCTGGGGGAGTTGGAGGGGTTCGAGGCTCTGGAGCGTAAACTTTCGTAGTCCTTACCAAACGGTCTTCAGAGAGCCTCCATCGAGTGCGAGGCTGGAGCCGGTGATGTAGGACGCTGCGTCTGATAGGAGAAACGCGGCGGCTTTCCCGAACTCGGATGTGTTTCCGTAACGGCCGAGTGGTATTGTTTTGACGGCCTCGGAGCGGCATTCCTCGGGAGTTTTGCCCAGATGCCGGGCGCGGTTGGCATCCAGATCACGGATGCGGTCGGTATCAATGCGGCCGGGCATGATGTTGTTCACGCGAATGCCTTCCGGTGCGAGTTGGACAGAGAGTGTCTTAACCAGGCTGGTCACCCCAGAGCGCATCACATTTGAGAGGATGAGCTGATCGGAGGGTTCTTTGACGGTAATGGAAGTGATGGTGAGAATGGCTCCGGCGCCGCGCTGGCGCATGGAGGGGAGGACTCCACGGATCATTCGGATTGTGCTGAGCAGGTTTAGTTCGAAGGCGGCCTGCCATGATTCGTCGGTGAAATTTTCGAAATTTCCTGCCGGTGGTCCACCCGCATTGGCTACAAGGAGGTCTATGCCTCCAAACTCGGAGACCGTTTGGGAGGTCCAGTCTGCAATGGTTGCCGGGTCTGTGGCATCCATTCTTGATGCCAAAACGGTCGCACCCGTCTCGTTGCTAATTTCTGCAGCAGCCCGCTCAGCGGCGTCGAGGTTTCTGCCGGCAAGGGAAACTTTGGCGCCCTCGCGCGCGAGTTCACGGGCGACTCCAAATCCCAAGCCGCGGCTGGACGCTGCGACCATGGCGATTTTTCCATTCAATCCGAGGTTCATTACTATGCTTTGAAGAGGTCCGGTTGAGCGGGTGGGGGAGTCGATTTTGGGGTGGGAAGGCCGAGTTTTTGATAGGCTTTGGGCATCGCCACGCGGCCTTGTGCAGTGCGTTTGATGTAACCCTGCATGATGAGGTAGGGTTCGTGAACTTCTTCGATTGTTCCCGCCTCCTCGCCGATGGCGACCGCGAGGCTGTTGACTCCTACAGGACCGCCGTCGAAAAGACCGATAATGGCTTCGAGGATGCGCTTGTCCATTTCGTCAAAGCCCTCGGCATCGATGTCGAGCATGGTGAGGGCATCGGCTGCACTTTTGGCTGTGATGCGGCCTCCGGCGCGCACAAGCGAGAAGTCGCGCACCCAGCGGAGAAGATTGTTGGCGATGCGGGGGGTTCCCCGTGCCCGGCGCGCGATCTCGAGGTCGGCACCTGCTTCCAACTCGCTGCCGAGAAGTCCCGCGCTTCGACTCACAATGGCAGCAAGGGTTTCGGGAGCGTAGTAGTCGAGTCGGCAGTTCATGCCGAATCGCGAGCGCAGCGGATCGCTGATCATGCCGGAGCGGGTCGTGGCACCGATGAGGGTGAAAGGAGCTAGGTTCAGCCTCACGGTTCGGGCGCTGGGGCCCTGATCAATAACGATGTCGAGTTTGAAATCCTCCATCGCTGGGTAGAGATACTCCTCGATTGCTGGTTGCAGGCGGTGGATTTCATCGATGAAGAGGACTCCTCCGCGTTCGATGTTTGTAAGCAGTCCAGCAAGGTCGCCTGCCTTTTCGATCATCGGTCCGCTGGTGGTGCGGACTTCTGAGTTCATGGCATTGCCTATGATGTAGGCGAGGGTGGTCTTGCCCAGACCCGGTGGGCCGCTGAGCAAGATGTGTTGGAGAGTGTCGCCTCGTTGCTTGGCGGCCTCAACCATCACTTGCAGCCGCTCGACGGTTTTTTCCTGTCCCGCAAACTCCTCGAAAAGTGGAGGCCTGAGCGAGATTTCGAATGCCGAATCGATCGGCTCAAGATCCGGAGATTTAGGGTCGGGGGTGGTCATGGAGAGAATTTATACCAATGCCCGCCGGTCTTGAAACTATAAGCCTCGAAGGGCTCAGAATGGAATATCGTCGTCCGGCATGTCGCTCGGAGGAGGTGCGACTTGACGCTGAGCTTGTGGTGGCGCGGAGCGGCGAGGAGCGGCGGCAGGAGCGGATTCGTAGCCCTCATGCTCTCCTCCACTGGAAGGTCCGGGCCCTCCGGTGCGACCGCCCAAGAGTTGCAGGTTCTCACCCACTACCTTCATGCGGCTGCGCTTTTGCCCACTGGCCTTGTCTTCCCAGGTATCCATGCGCAGGCGGCCTTCGATGTAAACCGGGCGGCCTTTCTTGGCATATTCACCGGCTATCTCGGCGAGGCGTCCCCAGAGTTCGACATCAACAAATGTCGTCTCCTCGCGTTTCTCGCCGTTGTCGAGGGTGTAGTTGCGATTGATGGCCAGGCCAATGTCTGTAACGGCGCTGCCTTTCGAGGTAAACTTAACTTCGGGGTCGCGTGTGACATTTCCGATGAGGATGACTTTGTTGACGTTGGCCATGGCTTCCTTATTGGGTTAGGCTGCGGCTGGAGCCGAAGCTTTTTTAGTAGGGAGTTTGAGGTAGTTTTGGAGGAGAATGTCGTTGTCGAGCTTGAGCTTGGAGCGCAGTTTTTCGATGGCGGTCGGTGCGGCTTCGAAAACGAAATTCACGAAGTAGGCACTCTTGAGATGGTCGGTCTCGTAGGCGAGTTCGCGTTTTTCGAGGCGCTGAACCTGCTCGATGGCGGCTCCCTCGGCTTTGAGCACATTTTCAAGGCGCTCGATGGTGTCTTTGATGGTTTCTTCTTTGCCTCGTGTATTGAGGGCGAGGAGTGCTTCGTATCTGTTCATTGTTCCTGGTTTTTTTGGTTGAATTGATTCATTGCGGCTTCGATGCCATGGGCATTGGCGTATTCGAAGGCATCTGAGGCCTTGCTGACGGATTCCGCGAGCAAGGGGAGTTCGTCCGGGCGGAAACCGCCGAGGACATGGTTGTGGAGGCTTGATTCTGGCTTGCCTATTCCAACACGGAGGCGAGGCACGGCTTCGGTCCCCATGTGAACGAGGATGGACTCCAGACCATTGTGTCCGCCCGAGCTGCCAGATTTGCGCAATCTCATCATCCCTAGCGGGAGCGATGTGTCATCAAGGATGACCATGACCTCGGAGGGTGAGATTTTGTAATATCTGGAGAACTCGCCCACCGCCTCGCCGCTTAGGTTCATGAAGGTTTGAGGCTTCATGAGTGTGCGGCCGCCGGTTTTTGCGGTGTCGGCATTCCACTTCTGATCGAAGGTGAATGTTGTGACGCTGCGGCGCGCCAACTCGTCGCCGACCATGAACCCGACATTGTGACGGGTGTTCTGGTATTGGTTGCCTGGATTTCCCAAGCAGGCGACGAGGCGGTATGCAGCGGTTGTTTCCACTTCGGCGGAAATTATTTTTTCTCCGAAGCTGCTTCGGCTTTCTTTTCCTTGATGACTTCCGGAGCTGCTGCGGCTTCTGTTGACGCGGCTTCGCTGGCCACAGCCGGCTCTGCAACGATGAAGACAGTGAGTTCGGCATCGACATCGGCTTCCACGCCTTTTGGAAGGGGAAGGTCACGGACATGGATGGAGTCGCCGACTTTGAGCGCGCTGACATCCACCTTGATGATCTCGGGGAGGTCCTGCGGGAGGCAGCTGATGGTGATGGTGCGCATGCTCTGCTCGAGAAGGCCGCCATAGTTCTTAACGCCGTCCGCTTCGCCGACAGGCTCGATCGTGATGTCTGCGGAAATTTTTTCCGTCATCGACACGGCTTGGAAGTCGACATGCAAAATCTGGTTGCGGAGCGTGTGGCGCTGCACTTCCTGGATGAGCGAGAGTTGGCTGGATTTGTTCGAACCGTCTTGGATTTCCAGATCGACGAGGATGTTTTCTCCAACGGCGTGGGAGAGGAGGATTTCCAGTTCGCGGTGCGAGACTTCGAGATTTGCAGGCGTCGTGTGGTGGCCGTAGATGACGGCTGGAACGGATCCGCGGGAACGGACGCTCTTGACTGCATTGCGGCCGCTTTCGGAGCGGGGACGGGCTGTGAGTTTGACTTGCTTGGCCATATGTGTGGATTACTTGGTTTGTTTTACTTCAAAGAGCGAACTTACGGACTCGTCGTCGTGAATGCGCCTGATCCCCTCACCGAGA
>JBIIUB010000129.1:0-5623 GCA_044340205.1 Terrimicrobiaceae bacterium | reverse complement strand
CTTCGCGCTGGAAGTAACCGCCGTGGAATTTGCCGTCTGCGGCGGCCTTTTCCTTGTATTCGACGGTGAGCGGGAAGAAGTCTTGGCCTTCCTTGATGGTGGTGGCCGAAACGGCTGTGACGATCACGATTGTGTCGCCGCAGCGGACAGTTACGGCGCCGTCGGCGAGTTTCGCGAGTTTGCCGGATTCAAAAATGATGGGTGAGGAGCCCGCTTGGGCTGTAGTGGTATGGGACATATTATGTGTAATTGCGTAAGTGCCCGCCAGAAATTGGCGGGCGGATTTTAGGAAAAAGCCCCGCTGATAAACGGGGCTTTGAGTGAGGAAGTCGCGTTACTTGCGAAGGTCCAATTTCTCGAGGACCGTCGCGTAGCGGCTTGAAGCCGTGCGCTTGAGATAATCAAGCAAACTGCGCCGTGTGGCGACGAGCTTGAGTAAGCCACGACGGGAGGCATGATCCTTCGCGTTGACTTTCAAGTGCTCGGTGAGTGAGCTGATTCGTTTCGTGAGAAGCGCGATTTGAACATCTGCGCTGCCGGTGTCTTTTTCGTGAAGGCGGAGGGAATCCGCCCCGTTAACTACTGCTGCTTTTGCCATTTGTTATTTCGTTTTGTTAATGAAGGAGGAAAGGCTCTCACTCGAGGGGCGCGAGGGCAAGGAGAAAGTCATTGCGAAATTAAATTGGGATACACGGTCGGCCTCGGTATAACACACCGCCATGAAAGTCCGCCTCACCAAAGATTTCATTCTCGAAGCCGCTCAAAGCCTGACGAAGGTCCCCGCCGGTCACAAGTGCGCCAGGTTGCACGGCCATACCTTCACGATCGAAATTTCCGTCGAAGGCGAAGTGAATCCCGATACGGGCTGGCTCTACGACCATGCCCTCATCAGCGCTGCGATGAAACCAATCATCGAGGAGCTGGACCACTCGTATCTGAACGATGTGCCCGGGCTGGAAAATCCCACGATTGAAATGATGGCCGGCTGGCTCTGGAACAAACTCTCACCCCAACTTCCCGGACTTGCCGAGATCGTTATTCACGAGACTCCGTTCGCCCGCTGTAGCTATCGCGGAGAGTAGGCTTCCCCGCCCGCGCGGCGGGAAGGAGCCAGAAGAATCCTTGCGCCAATGAATGCCGTGCAGGCGCCCAGCAGGATGAGGACTCCGCAGGCCGTCACGAGGGCCCAGTTCGCGTCGCGGAAGTTTTTAAGAAGCGCAAGAGCCGTCGAAGCGAATGTGGTGGCAAACATCAACACCGCCGGAATGAGGACAAACAGGTAGCGCCGCCCGTGGTCGCGGAGCCACACGGCGGCGACCAACAACGCCATGGCACCCATCATTTGATTCGCGGAGCCGAAGACCTGCCAGAGCACGGGCAGGGTGTTTGACCGCGAGAGCAAAAACATGAGACCCGCGCAGAGGAGCGTATTGAACCAGACCCCACGCAAAATCGCCGGTGGATTCCGGAAAACGAAACGCCACACCTCCTCAAGCAGGTAGCGGTTCAACCTCACCGCCACATCGAGCGTGGTAACCACAAAACCCTCCAACAACAGGATGCCAAGCACCGTGCCCGTCCACACCGGCAGCCCGAATGCGAGATTCACTAGGCTTCCGGTGGCGAGGGAAATCGCAAGGACGGGATTCTTCTCGGCGTAGGTGAGCTGCAGATAGCTCTGCCAGTCCAAGCCAATCAGCAAAGTGAGAATGATCGATACAGCCAGGAGCGACTCCAGCAGCATGGCATTGTAGCCCACCTTGCCGACATGACGCTCGCAAGCGAGCTGACGGGCGGTTGTGCCGCTGGAGACCAGACAATGAAAACCGCTGATCGCCCCGCAGGAGACTGTGATGAAGAGCATCGGCCAGAGAACGCCGACATACTGCAACCCAGTGTCGAGGCTCCATGCCGGAATGACCTCCGCAGGATTTTGCGGCGCGGCAGGAATCGATGGAAAATTCCCGCTCACGCCTGCCACCACGAGCCCGGCCACAACAGCCAACAAGCCTGCGTAGAGGATTTGCACATTCACAAAATCCCTCGGCATCAGCAGCAGCCAGACGGGAACGGCCGATGCCAGGATCACATAAAATGTCATGAGCAGGCGCCAGACATCGGCCGTCACGACAATCGGGAAGTAGATTCCCAAAACAACGGAAGCTGCGCACAGGAGAGATGCGCTTGCGTAGTTCAACCATGCCGGAGTGTGGAGGCGGTAGATCAAGAAGCCGAGAAACGGAGCGCAGAGCGTGATGAAAAGCACACTCGTGGAGGCGATACCCCCGATGCGGGCAAGGACGACGGGCTTCCCATCCTTCACGGCCACGACCGTGGGCAATCCCCCACCCTTGTGAAAAGGATGCATGCCCATGTGGTCGGCAGGCGCCTGCATGGCGGACTCCAACTCCGCAGGACTGCCGGAGTCCATGCCGAGCTTTGCTGCCGGATACATACTGGTGAGCGCGGTGACGCTGAGGTTTAGAAATGTCGCTGTGATCATGAAGAGCCCGATCACCAAAAAACTCACGATGCAGACATAACCGAATGGCCCGAGATACTCGCGGGCTATGTCCGCAACGGAACGCCCCTCCTCGCGCGTTGAGATAAACAGCGTCACCATGTCATGAACTCCCCCCATGAGCGTGGTGCCTATGACGATCCAAACGAGAGCTGGCAGATAACCATAAACCACAGCCAGCGTCGGTCCCACGATGGGTCCGGCACCGGCGATAGCGGCGAAATGGTGGGCGAAAAGGATGTAGGGCTTGGTTGGCAGGAAGTCCGTGCCGTCATTTTTGGAAACGGCAGCGGTCGGGCGGGAAGAATCGACGCCCAGTGCGCGTTCGATGAAGCGGCTGTAAAATCGAACTCCGAGCCAATAGCAGAGGAGCGTTGCACAAAGAATACCAAGGAGGAGCGAGCCCATACCGCGCGATATTGTCGGCGCATCGGTTTTCGTGCAAGCATGCCCACATGATCACAACCAAAGTAGCAGGCATTCTCGGATTTCTCGGTGTCGCACTCGGAGCCTTCGGAGCCCATGGACTCAAAAACACCCTAGCAGTCAACGATACGGCATCCATCTGGCAAACCGCCGTGCTCTACCACCTGCTCCACGCGGTGGCCTCACTCTGGGCCTCTGGGCGAAGCTCCGCAACAGTGTGGCTATGGACAGCTGGCGTCTTCATTTTTTCAGGGTCCCTCTACATTCTCGCTATCACCAACATTCGCTGGCTTGGAGCGGTGACTCCCGTGGGAGGCCTCCTGCTTCTGGCCGGTTGGGCGCTCGTGTTTTTTTCGAAGAGCAAAGACCAATCCCATTGAACAAATCCGCTCGCGGATGGTCTTTTTTTGAGCCCAATCAACAGTATGAAGAAACCAAAACACGCCGTAGCACCACTTGCATTGACCATTATTTTTGCCATCGCCACCTGCGCCTTGGCCACAGACTCCGAACCGCAAAAATCCCCCCTGAATTCGTCGATGAATGTCCAAGAGGACGCCTCGACCTACTCGGTTCGCTTGGCCGTTCCTGAGACGACGGATGTGAATGTCCGCCTCGCTGGATCGACACTGATTCTCGATTCCGGCGCGTCCGAGAGCGGCATTCGCCATGAACAGCGCGTCACACTTCCCAAGGCCCAACCCAATGCGGCCCTAGGTGTGAAAAGGGCGGGCGGACAACTTGTCATTTCCATCCCCAAGGGTGAACCCGGCACGGCGGGTGCGATTCAGAACCTGCCATCGAGTATCACATTGGATGGCGGATTTGACGCACTCCGCGACCAGGTCCTCTCGCAGGCGGCCAACATGCTCCAGCAAATGAAGAAGGAGGAAAACTCGGCCGGCGGCGCGGCTCCAGCACAAGACCTCTTCGGCACCATCCTCGGAAGTATCGCTCCCCAACTGCAAACAGGCGCCACTGCCTCCCGGTTCCAACTCGAAGACCGTGGCGACGCCTACATCATCACTTCCTCCCTCCCCGAGGAACAGGCCCGCAATGTGAGCGTGAATGTCGACAACGAGCGTGCCATCACCATTACCTCGAAACATGAAAAACAATCCGCTACCGGCGGCGCGACAGCCTTCAGTTCAGGCTCATCAACCCAGTCCATGACACTCCCCGGCCCCGTCCGCGGCGAGGAACTCAAGATGGACTACAAAAACGGCCGCCTCGAAATCGTCCTTCCCAAAAAGTAGCCAACCGCCGGACAATCTGCTTCAAAAGCAATATGGTGATAAGATGCCCTAGCAGCCTGTCGGAGTTAAAAATTTGAAACTCAAAAATCCGGATTTCCCATTTTTTAAAAACTGGGACTTTTGATTTTTGTAGGGTCTACATTCAGTCATCGGAGCTTCATCTTTATCAAAGTGGCTGGTTAGAGCCTCCATCATGCCGCGCGGAGCTTGGCTCCAACGATGTGGAGGCGTTTGAGGTTGTAGGCCAAGCAAACCAGATTCCATTCCAAACTCACTTTTGCATGCCCTCGTAGTGAAAATCGCCGGAATCCCATCGCTTCCTTGATGATTCCAAAGATGGGTTCCACTGTCTGCTGTCTCAACTTGTAGAGCGCTCGTCCGGATGCGGTAGATGTTCGATACTTCATCTTGTCTCCAAAATCGGCATCCTCTGGCGGAGGTTCGGGATTTTCGCTCTTCTCCAATTGCTTGACGGTGCGTCCATGCGGCTCGCGTTTCATCGCGGCAAGAATTTCAAGGCCGGAATTTTCCGCCTCAACAGTTGAGACGGCCGATTCGCTCACAAAGCCGCTATCCACGAGCACAATGGCGGGGCTCACATTTTCTTTTACGGCTTTCAAGTCCTCTGCCAGTTCCTGCTTGTCGTTGGGTGATTGGCTCACGCGCTGGCCGACGATCAAACGCGAATCGGTCTCCACTCCGGCTTGGGCGTTGTAGCATTGCTGGAAGCCGTCTTTGGTTTTCATAATACGGCTTTCCTCGTCGGTGAAATTGACTTGGTCTTTCGCTTCGGGTGCTGCGCTCGGCGCTTCGGGTGCGCGACCGCGTGGCTTTTTTCCACTATCCACAAGAGCTTCGCGGGCGGCCATTTTGGCCTCGTATTGGGCCGATTCCGCTTGGAATCGCGCATAGGCTCGCGCCTCCATTTCCACCTTGGCGCGACGCAGTGCGGCTTGGCGTTCCTCGCGCCGCTGGACCTCATCGGGAATCGTCAACCCGTCTTGAAGTGGCGTGGAATCGGCTTGCTCGGCCTTTGCCAGCAGCTCTTTGATTTCCATGTCCAGATCGTTGAGCTTTTGTTCGGCGTGGCCATAGCTGACAGCAGCGTGCTTGCTGGCGTTTGCCAAAACTTTCGTGCCATCGATGGCGACGGTAACCTGCCCGACTTTCAAGACCCCGCACTGCGCGGCCATTTCCAAAATCTGGGCAAATGCTCGATGGAGGAGCGCGCCGTTATTTCGCCGGAATGTGCAAATGGTGTCATGGTCGGGATGGGTATTCGCACACACAAAGCGCACGGCCACATCGGAGTGACTGGCGCGCTCGATCTGCCTGCTGGAGAACATTCCTGTGCAATAGGAATAAACCAAAAGCGCCAAAAGCATGGCTGGAGGATATTGCTCACTGCCGGTGCCCCGAT
>JBIIUB010000044.1:0-20857 GCA_044340205.1 Terrimicrobiaceae bacterium | reverse complement strand
CCCGCTTCTGCATGGGCGCGGCGTGGAAAGGCGTTCGCGACGGCGACCCCAAATTCGAGACCATGCTCGAAACTGTGCGCGAAGTCAGCAAGCTCGGCATGGAGGTTTGCGTCACACTCGGCCAACTTGGTGATATCGAAGCCCGCAAGCTCAAGGAAGCCGGTCTCACTGCTTACAATCACAACATCGACACCTCGCCCGAGCACTACAAAAAGATCGTCAGCACCCACACATTCGAAGACCGCCTGAACACGATTGGATCCGTGCAACGCGCCGGTCTGAGCGTTTGCTGCGGCGGCATCATCGGCATGGGCGAAAAGGAAACCGACCGACTCAAAATGCTCGAGGTCCTCTGCTCACTCGACCCCGAGCCAGAGAGTGTGCCAATCAATTGCCTGACTCCCATTGAAGGAACGCCGCTCGCCAAGACCCCGCCGATTGATGTCTTCGAGCTTGTCCGCCTGATCGCCACGGCGCGCATTGTTCTTCCGAAGGCAAAAATCCGCCTCTCGGCCGGCCGCGACCGCCTGACCCGCGAGGCACAGGCACTCTGCCTCTTCGCCGGAGCGAATTCCATTTTCTACGGCGACAAGCTCCTGACGGCATCGAATCCCGGAGTAGACGACGACCGCGCGCTCTTGGAATCTCTCGGCCTCGAACCTCAAGCCCCCTACTCAGACCAACCACAACCCGCCTGCACATTATGAAAATCTCTATCGGAAGCGACCACGCCGGATTTGAATACAAGGAAGCCATCATCGCCCACCTGAAAAAGGCCGGCCACGAGGTGGTGGACTACGGAACAGACAGTGCCGAGAGCACGGACTACCCACTCTTTATCATCCCCGCTGCGGAAGCCGTGGTGCGCCAAGAAACCGAGCGCGCCATTGTCATCGGTGGATCTGGAAACGGTGAGGCCATCGCTGCGAACAAGGTCAAAGGCATTCGCTGCTCGCTGTGCTGGAGCCACGAAACCGCCGAACTCGGCCGCCGTCACAACAACGCCAACGCCCTCTCCATCGGCCAGCGCATGATCCCTCTCGAGCTTGCACTCGAGATCGTGGACATCTGGCTTGCGACACCCTTCGACGGTGGACGCCATGCCCGGCGCGTAGCGGAACTCGATTGCTACGAGGCCGGAGGCGGTCACTCGGGGATGCTCGCCGTTTTCGATCGCAAGACAGGTCTCTAGAGCGAAGGCCTGTTCTGCTGTCGATCCTAAGCTGCGGCGGCATGTCCCAATTCCAACGCTACATCGGCATCGACTACTCGGGGGCGGCAACTCCCACCACCAGCCTGAAGGGCTTGCGTATTTATTCTGCCACGCCCACACAGCCGCCAAGAGAGGTCAGCCCGCCTCCCGGTCGCAGCAAGTATTGGACCCGGCGGGGGATTGCCGAGTGGCTGGCAACCGAACTCCATGAGGGACCGCCTGCCCTTGTCGGGATAGACCATGCGTTTTCCTTTCCGCTTCGCTACTTCGAAGCTCATCGCATCCCGCACTCTTGGCCTGCATTTCTCGAAGACTTTCATCACCACTGGCCCACAGACGGCGATGCGATGACTGTCGAATTCATCCGCCGTGGACTTGGAACATTGCGTCTCGGCGATTCGCGTTGGCGGCGACTGACAGAGCTTCGCGCCCGCGCAAAGTCGGTCTTTCATTTCGATGTGCAGGGAAGTGTAGCGAAGTCCACCCATGCGGGCCTGCCTTGGCTTCTGCACCTGCGGCGGCAACTCGGCCACCGCGTGCATTTCTGGCCGTTCGATGGATGGACCCCAACGGCTGACCGATCCGTCGTTGCGGAAATTTACCCTTCATTATCGAGCAGGAACTTTGCCGTCGAGGATCGAACCCCGGACCAGCACGACGCCTACAGTGCGGCGCGATGGATGAGGGAGACTGATGCCCTCGAGGAACTCGGCGGCTATTTTCATCCCAATTTGAGCTCCGCCGAACGCGTCCAAGCTGAGACGGAAGGTTGGATTCTCGGCATGTCTTGAATACACTTGTCCTTGCCCGTAGCGCCGGTCTACCGCAAATTTCCCACCTCCAAAATGCCCAGCGTCCACATTAAAACCTACGGTTGCCAGATGAACGAGCGTGACTCCGAGCAAGTGTCCAAAATGCTCGCCGAGCGCGGATATCAATTCGTCACAGATGAAACCGAAGCCGATGTGATTTTGCTCAACACCTGCAGCGTGCGCGATATGGCCGAGCAGAAGGCCATCGGTAAAATGGGCATGTTGCGCAAGCTCCGGCGGAATCGTCCGCATCTCGTTCTCGGATACCTTGGGTGCATGGCCCAAGCGCGCGGCGAGTCGCTTTTGCAAACCTCGCCGCATGTAGATCTCGTTGTGGGAACGCAGAAATTCCACCGTGTGGCGGACTATGTGGACGACCTCCTGAAGACCCGCATGCACGCACTCATCGATGACGAGCGGCGGGCGATTGTGGACACCGAGGAGGAGATCGGCTCCCAGAGCACGATCCGCGAGCAGGAGGTCGAGACGGGTCAGGTCACGGCTTTTGTTTCGATCATGCAGGGCTGCAACATGCACTGTGCGTTTTGCATTGTTCCGCAAACGCGCGGCGAGGAGCGCGGCCGGACGATTGAGGAAATAACGAACGAAGTCCGTTCCCTCACGGATCGCGGCGTGAAAGAGGTCACGCTTCTCGGCCAGATCGTCAACCTCTACGGCCGCCATGAATTTCCCAAGCGCGACGGCATTTCCCCATTCGTTCAGTTGCTGGAATCCGTCTGCGCGGTGGATGGCATTGAACGGGTGCGCTTCACATCCCCCCACCCCATCGGCTACCGCGACGATCTCATCGAAGCCTTTACCCGCCTGCCCGAGCTCGTTGAGCATGTGCATCTGCCGCTCCAAAGCGGGTCCGACCGCATTCTGAAAATCATGCGCCGGGGCTACACGGCCGAGAAATTCCAAAAACTCGCCGAGCGCATTCGTGCCGCTCGGCCTGGCATGGCGATCACGACGGATGTCATTGTTGGCTTCCCCGGCGAGACAGAGGAGGACTATCAGGAAACCCGCGCGCTGTGCGATGCCGTCTCGTTCGACAATGCTTTCATCTTTCGCTATTCGCCGCGTCAGAACACGCCGGCGGCAACGATGGAAGATCAGGTTTCCGAAGCCGTGAAAGAGGCCAGAAATCAAGATTTACTCCAATTGGTGAACCGTCATGTGGCCGACAAGCTCAACGCCCTCGTCGGCACGCAAACCGAAGTCCTCTGCGAGGGCGCAAGCCGCCACAACACCGAGCGCCTCACGGGCCGCACCCGCACCAACAAAATCGTCGTCTTCGAGGGAGCCCCTCGCCACATCGGCCAGATTTTCCCTGTCAAAATAACCCGCGCCAGCGGATCAACGCTCTACGGCGATCCGGCGGTTTTGGATTAACCACTGAGAGCACAGAGGACACCGCTAGCATTCGGTTAGTTTTTGCGGTTCATCGCGGCGGTGAACCAATCCACCTGCGGCGCGGCTTTGGCAGCGGGCTTGCTTTGGAAGCTGCGTCCGCCTCCGCTCCGGTCATCGCGCGGCCCGCGAGACTGGGCGCCGATTTCGGGATTGGTCTTCAGCGATAGGCTGATCCTTTTGCGTCCGAGATCAACCTCCATGACGGTGGCCATAACTTTTTGTCCCACCTTCAAGACATCCGAGGGATTTTTTACAAACTGGTCGCTGAGTTGGCTGATGTGTGCGAGGCCGTCCTGGTGCACTCCCAGATCGATGAAGGCGCCGAATGCGGCGACATTGGTCACGATGCCGGGCAGCTTCATGCCGGGCTTGAGATCTTCGATTTTCATCGCCTCGTCAGAGAATGCGAAAACCTCGAACTGCTTGCGCGGGTCGCGTCCGGGTTTGGCGAGTTCTTTGAGGATGTCTTGCAGCGTGGGAAGACCGACCTCGGGTGTGATGTATTTCTCGAGCTTGATAGCAGCGCGGCGGGCGGGGTTCTGCATCAACTCTGAGACGGAGCAACCGATATCCGCCGCCATGCTGTCCACAAGGGCGTAGCGCTCGGGATGCACGGAACTGGCGTCGAGCGGATGCCGTCCATTGCGGATGCGAAGAAAGCCTGCCGCCTGTTCGAAGGCTTTGGGGCCGAGGCCCGGAACCTTCAGGAGATCCTCACGGGATTGGAAGGCGCCGTTTTCGTTGCGGAACTGGACGAGATTCACAGCAGTGCGGGAATTCAAGCCGGAGACATACCCGAGCAGATTCGCGCTGGCGGTGTTGAGTTCGACGCCGACATGGTTCACGCAGGAGACGACAGTATCATCGAGGGATCGCTTGAGAGCGCTTTGATCAACATCGTGCTGGTATTGGCCGACGCCGATGGATTTCGGGTCGATTTTGACCAATTCGGCGAGCGGGTCCATGAGGCGGCGACCGATGGAAATGGCTCCACGCACGGTGAGGTCGAGTGTGGGAAATTCCTCGCGGGCGACCTCCGAGGCCGAGTAAATCGAGGCGCCGGACTCGCTCACAACGACAATCACGGTGGATGCCGGCAGACCGAGTGCGCGGATAAAGGTCTCGGTCTCGCGAGAGGCCGTGCCATTGCCGATGGCGATGGCTTCGATTTTGAAGCGATTCACAAGCGACTTGATGACTTCGGCAGCCTCGGTGCGGTCGCGGACACCCTTTTCGGGATAGACCACCTCGTGGGTGAGGAGTTTGCCTTGGGCATCGAGCACAGCGAGTTTGCAACCCGTGCGGAAGCCGGGATCGACGGCGAGAACAATTTTCTGACCGAGCGGTGAGGCCAGCAGAAGTTCGCGAAGGTTTTCAGCAAAGACGCGGATCGCTTCCTCGTCGGCTTTCTTTTTGTAGAAAAGCCGGGCCTCACCCTCCATGGCAAAGCCGAGAAGGCGCTTGAAGCAATCCTGCGCCGCAAGGCGAACCTGAGCGGCCGAGGGATAGGCTCCCTTCACAAAAAGGTAGTCGAGTGCAGCGAGAGCCTCCTCCTCGGGCGGATTGATGCGCGAGAAAAGCATGCCCTCGGTTTCGCCACGGCGGATTGCCAGAAAGCGGTGTGACGGGCACTGGGCGACGGGTTCGCTCCAGTCGAAGTAATCCTTGAACTTTGCCGCCTCGGACTCCTTGTCGAAGACGACTTTGGATTTGAGAACGCCCTTGTTGAGATAAATCTCTCGCAGCGCGGAGCGGGCCTCGGCGGAGTCGTTGATGCGCTCGGCCATGATATCCCTCGCCCCGGCCAGAGCGGCTGCGGCATCGGGCACTTCTTTTTCAGCGGAAACAAAAGGCGCTGCTTCGGCCTCGGGATCCGTCTCAGTGCGCTGCTCCCAGAGCAAATCGGCAAGCGGCTCGAGGCCGCGTTCCTTGGCGATGGTGGCACGAGTGCGTTTCTTCGGACGGAAAGGCAGGTAGAGATCCTCGAGGGTGGAGAGATTCGCTGCGGCGTCGATTTTGACCTTCAGCTCTTCGGTGAGGAGCTTGCGCTCTTCGAGGGATGAGAGAATCGACTCGCGGCGTTTGTCGAGTTCCTCGAGCTCCTGCATGCGGTCACGGATGTTTGTGATTTGGACTTCATCAAGCTCGCCGGTGCGCTCCTTGCGGTAGCGGGCGATGAATGGAACCGTGGCGCCTTCTTCGAGGAGAACGGCGGTTGCGGCGACTTGACGGGCTTGCAGGGAAAGCTCCTGCACGATTTGGACGAGATGTTTTTCGATCATGAATTGGGGAAAGCGGAGGCGGCCTGAATCAGGCAGCCAAAACAGACTGGCCTGCTGGCGAGAGGGCGCGAAGTTTCGCAACCACGGCAGGAATGATTTCGCACGCTCGGTCTATGTCCGAAGCCGTGGTGAAACGCCCAACGGAGAAGCGCAGGCTGGCGCGGGCGCGGTCGTTTGAGAAGCCCATGGCTTTGAGGACATGCGAGGGATTCACCGAGCCGCTGGTGCAAGCGGAGCCAGCGGAGCAGTAGAGTCCCTTCTCATCGAGGAGAATCAAGGCCCCTTCGCTCTCGACGCCCTCGAACGAGATATTCGTTGTATTGGGCAATCGGCGCACGGTGTCTCCATTCACGGATGCTCCCGCGATAGAGGTCAGCAGGCTCGACTCCAAGCGGTCGCGGAGTGTGGAGTTCACGCCCTGCGCGAGATGCGATGCCGCCAACTCGGCGGCCTTGCCGAAGCCAACGATCGAGGCGACATTTTGCGTCCCGCCTCGCCGTCCCTCCTCCTGACTGCCTCGCAGCAGAGGAGTGAATTTGACGCGACGGCTTACATACAGACCGCCCACGCCCTTCGGCGCATAGATCTTGTGTCCTGAAAAACTCACGAATTGCGCGCCCATGCCTTCCAGAACAAGAGGCAGCTTCCCGAATGCCTGAACGGCATCGATGTGGAGGAGGGTTTTCTTTTTTTGCGTAAGCGCCGCGATTTCCTCCACGGGAAAAAGCACGCCGGTCTCGTTGTTTGCCCAAAGCAGGGAAACAATGGCCGTATCCGGGCGAATCGAAGCCTCCAACTCCGCCATGTCGAGGTGACCATCGGCATCCACAGGGAGCCAAGTGATCTCATAACCGCGCCGGGCGAGGTATTCGCAGAGCTTGATCGTCGCGCTGTGCTCGACCGCGCTGGTGACGATGTGGCGTTTGTCGGGATCAAGCGCCAATGCCGACTGGATGGCCGTATTGATCGACTCGGTGCCGCAGCTTGTAAAAAGAATCTCGCCACTCTGGCAGCCCGCGAGCGCCGCCACGCGATCCCTCGCCTCTGCGAGAGCCGCCGCCGCCTCGCGACCGAGACGGTAGGCGCTGGAGGGATTTCCATACCCCCCGCGCAGCCAGGGTTCCATGGCATCGAAAACCTCGGGAGCCACTTGCGTGGTGGCATTGTTATCAAGATAGATCACTGAACTCATGTTTGATGATTTTGAAGTATCTTTTACGATCCGTCATTGCAACCCATGCGTGAACTGAATCGTGTCATCATTCCCGAGATTCTGGATTCGCTGAATCCGGCAGATTCCCGAGCCATTCGGAGCCGCAGGGATCTGCGGTGGATCGACCTTTACCTCGGCAACTCGAGATGGATCGTGCGCCAACTCAAGAGACAAACCCCTCCCCCAGCCCGGATCATCGAAATCGGCGCCGGCGAAGGCGACCTGTGCTGCAAAGTCCAAACCTCGCTCCCCTCCTCCGCCGTGACCGGCCTCGACCTGATCCAACGGCCTGGGAGCCTGCCGAGCGACATCCAGTGGATCGGCGGGGATTTTTTCCAAACCCTGCCAAACATCGACGCGGATGCCTGCATCGGCAGCCTCATCCTGCACCATTTTTCCAACGAAGCGCTGCACGAGCTCGGCGTGCGCCTGCAATCATTCCGCAACCTCACCTTCTGCGAACCCCTCCGCTCCCGCCTGCCGCTTTTCCTCTCCAAACTCTCCTCCTCCTTTATGGGGGAAGTGACCCGCCACGACATGCCAGCAAGCATCTGCGCGGGCTTCCTCCCGGGCGAACTCCCAGCCCTCCTCGGCCTGGATTCGAACAAATGGATTGTCAGGGAATCCTCGCATTGGCGTGGGGCGTTGAGACTCGCGGCCTGGCGGCGTTGAAAAAAACGAACGCCATCAGAGCCGGTGTGGGGATTTTGCCCCAATGGACACTCAGGGAATCGCAGGCGAAGAACTGGTTCTTTGATTATGATCCAAAATTTGAAAGTCATCCTGAAGAAGGAAAATCTGGAAAATCTTTTGCCGCTTTTCAGGAAGCACAAAATCACGGATTCCTGCCTCGATAAGTTGTGTGATCAATGCCTGATCAACATGGGTGTCGAGAAATTAGGCGATCGCAAGCGATTGCTGTCGGTTTTTCTTAATGTTCCCGCCGAAGATTCACCCGGAGGAACCTATTTGTTGGACATCGTTGGCGGCACGCTGCCGCATGACTCGCTTTTGGCCGGTGAGAATGTGGCCAGTTTTCGGATCGGCAAATATCCCGTCATGTTGGAGGAGTGGCAAATGGTCAAAAATTGGGCTCTGGCCAACGGGTATGAACTCGAAAGCGGCGAGGCCGAGGGATGTCACAGTCCCGTTGTGATGGTGAGTTGGTATGAGGCGCTGCGGTGGTGCAACGCCAAGAGCGAGTCGCTGAATCTTTCGCCTTGTTACAAAATACGCGGCCAGACCTACCGCTCTGATGATCTCAAGAAAGGTCACTGGCCTGAATTGAACTGGGACATGCAAGCGAATGGCTACAGGCTCCCCACCGAGGCCGAGTGGGAATGGGCCGCACGAAGCGGCATGTGCTGGCTTGAGGAGCCATTGGCTGGGAGGAAGAAGTTAAATGGCTCTGCCGACTTGAAGACCGGGCTTACCTCAGAGCTACCCATTGATGCCACTGCCGCGACTGTGGATTTATTGGAAAATTACGAGACTCCACCGAATCTGTGGGAGTGGTGTTGGGATCTCGCCGAGGAGGACTCTGCTCTTTGCCATCGAATCCGTGGCGGCTGCTGGAATCAAACATTCCATCCTGGCCTTGAAAAACTCCGCATCAGTCGCGAGCCCGAAAGCCACATCGAGGTCGTGGGCTTCCGCCTTGCCAGAATAAGCGGCGGGTCCGCTTGAGGGAGCGCAGAACCGCCTCGCCGACTTGCTTGCCCATTAAAAACGCGACCTCAGGGAATCATCCCACTGGCGCGAAGCGCGGAGACTGGTAGCCTCGCGCCGTTGAAAAACCCAATCACCATAGCGGGTGGCGGACTTGCCGGGTTGTCTCTGGGCATCGCCCTGCAATCCCGTGGCGTCGCGGTGACTTTGCACGAGGCGTCGGCGTATCCAAGGCACCGAGTGTGTGGCGAATTCATCAGCGGCGTGAGCGACGAAACCCTCGCCACGCTGGATGTGGCGGAGTGTCTCAGCGATGCGACAAGCCTGGAGAGCGCCTCTTGGAGTGATTCCGCAGGGCGGCTTGCCGAAATGCAAGTCCCGGGCCGTGGAATTTCGCGTTGGCAACTCGACGAGCGCCTGCAGAGAAAGTTCGTCTCGCTCGGTGGCTCGCTTGTCACGAACTCGCGCATCGCACCGGCACCGAGCGTCGTGTGGGCTGCAGGACGGCCAAGAAGACCATCCGCATGGCTGGGTTTGAAATGCCATGCGCGCAACCTGCCGCTCACGCATGATCTGGAGATGTTCACCTCGCCGGGTGGGTATGTGGGTTTGGCAAAAATCGAAGACGACCAGGTGAACATTTGCGGGCTCTTCAAGACCCGGAGCACTCGCGGGGCCAAGGGAAGCACACTGCTCCTCACCATGCTTCGGGAGTCTTCACTTCACGCGCTTGCAGACCGCTTGGAAGCTGCGGATTTTGACGAATCGAGCGTCTGTGGTGTTGCGGGATTTCAGATGGGACAGCAGGCGGCACCCGAGTTCAGCATCGGCGACGCGGCGAGCATGATCCCGCCTTTCACAGGAAACGGAATGAGCATGGCGTTCGAGTCCGCCGAGTGCGCGCTACAACCGGCGATGGACTACGCCGCAGGCCGCAAATCATGGTTGGAGGCGGCATCGACATCCACAGCTGGTCAGGCCTCCCGTTTCAGGCGACGCCTGGCGGGGGCACGCATCCTGCACCACTGCCTCATGAATCGGGCCGCATTGAGGATCACCTGCAGCCTCGCCCGCAGAAAAATGGTGCCCTTTCAAACCCTCCTCCACCTTGTCCGCTGATGTATTTGCAATCCCTCGCCACCGCCTTTCCGCCTCATGCATTCACACAGGCGCAGTGCTTTGAAACCCTGGAGAAATCAGGCGCGATGGATGGCTTGCGCGGGCGTTCGAGAGAACTTCTCCACAAAGTTCTGACGGGAAATTCGGGTATCGAAACGCGCCGTTTTTGCGAGGCGGATTTGCGGAAAACATTCGGCTTCGATGCCGGGGAGTTGCATCGGCACTTTGAACATCACGCTCCACGGCTCGCCTCGGAGGCGCTTCTCAAGGCGTGCGACCTTGCCTCGTTGAAGCCGACTGGCATCGATGCGCTGTTGGTCTGCACCTGCACAGGATACCTTTGTCCCGGCCTGAGCAGTTACATTTCAGAGATGCTTGGACTCCGTCCAAACGCGTTTCTGCAAGACCTACTCGGCTTGGGCTGCGGAGCTGCGCTGCCGCTTCTCGAAACCGCGCGTGGATTCCTCGCAGCGAATCCGCAAGCGACCGTGGCCACAATAGCGGTGGAAATTTCCTCCGCCGCTTTTTACCTGAACGACGAGCCGGGAGTGCTCATCAGCCTCTGCCTCTTTGGCGATGGTGCGGCCGCAGCCATCTGGAGAGGCGAAAACCAAGGTAGGCAATTGCGTTTCCAGAATTTCCGCACCATCCACAAACCCGAGCACCGGGAGAAAATCCGCTTCGTCAATGCTGGTGGCCGCCTCAAAAACCAACTCCACCGCGCTGTGCCCTCACTTGCGGCTGAAGCGGTCGCCGAGCTTTTCGAAATGCGGTCGGGCCCGCCGGATCAGCTCATCGCCCACACGGGTGGACGCGATGTCATAGAAGCCATCGAGTGCGCGATTCCCTCGCACCAACTGTGCGCCACGCGGGAGGTTCTTCGCCAATACGGCAACATCAGCAGCCCAAGTGTTCTTGCCGCACTGGAGAATTCGCTCAAGAACAACCCTGGGAGCGAAAATCTCTGGCTCACCGCCTTTGGAGCGGGATTTGCCGCCCACTGTGGCGAGCTGCAGAGATCCGAGTAAAAACCGCTGCTCAGCGCATCATCGGCACTCCGTCGCGCAAAAGCTGCTCGACGAAACCGGTGTGGTATTTGCCTTGGCGGAAGGACTCGTTGTGCATGATCGCTTGCTGGAAGGGAATCGTGGTCTTGATTCCAGTGATCATGTATTCGTTGAGGGCCCTCGACATGCGCTTGATACAAGCGCTGCGGCTGGAGGCGGTGGCGATGACCTTGGCGATCATTGAGTCGTAGTTCGGCGGGATCGGGTAACCGGCGTAGGCGTGGGAGTCGATGCGTATGCCGCGTCCACCGGGTGCGTAGTAAAGACCGATATTGCCGGGGCAGGGTTGGAAATTTTTCTCGGGATCCTCCGCGTTAATACGGCACTCGATGGCATGCCCGCGAGGCTGGGCCTCCACGACATAGCTGCTGAGGTGCTCGCCTGCGGCCACTTGGATTTGCTGCTTCACGAGGTCGCATCCATAAACCTCCTCGGTGATCGGATGCTCGACCTGGATGCGGGTATTCATTTCCATGAAGTAGAAATTCCCATCATCGTCCACGAGATACTCAATGGTGCCGGCATTCGTGTAGCCGACGCTCTGGCAAAGGTTGATCGATGCATCGCCCATTTTTTTGCGAAGCTCGGGAGACATCAGCGGCGAGGGGCACTCCTCGACGATCTTTTGGTTGCGGCGCTGGAGTGAGCAATCGCGCTCACCGAGATGCACGACACGGCCATGATCGTCACCAAAAACCTGAAATTCAATATGATGCGGGTTAACGATAAATTTCTCGATATAAACTGCACCGTTTCCGAAGGCCTTCTCGGCCTCCATACGAGCGGCATGGTATCCTTGCACCAAGCTGCCTTCGTTGCTGGCAATACGCATGCCGCGACCGCCACCGCCGGCGACGGCTTTGATCATCACTGGAAACCCAATCTTGCGGGCAATGCGCAGCGCCTCGGCCTCGCTATCGATCGTGCCATCGCTACCAGGCGAGATCGGAACGCCAGCCTTGCGGGCGCAATCGCGGGCGGAATTTTTGTCACCCATGAGGCGGATCGCCTGCGGCGTGGGACCGATAAACTTGATATTGCAGCTGGCGCAAACCTCGGCGAAATGCGCGTTCTCCGCCAAAAATCCATAACCCGGGTGAATCGCATCCGCATCGCAGATCTCGGCCGCGCTGATGATGCGGTCGATCTTGAGGTAGCTCTCGGAACTCACGGCAGGCCCAATGCAAATGGCCTCGTCAGCAAGCTGCACATGGAGGCTGTCGATGTCTGGCTCCGAGTAAATGGCCACAGACTGCACGCCCAGTTCCTTGCAGGCGCGAATGATACGAAGGGCTATTTCGCCGCGATTGGCGATCAGGATTTTTTTAAACATGGCGGGATGGCCGGGGGATTACTTGAGACGGAAGAGTGGCTGACCAAACTGAACTGGCTTGCCATTTTCGGCACAAATTTCGGTAACAACTCCCGAGACCTCGGCTTTGACCTCGTTCATGACCTTCATGGCTTCGATGATGCAAACAACCGTGTCTGGAGTGACCTGCTGGCCAACCGTAAGGAACGCCGGGGATTCAGGGGAAGGCGCGGTGTAAAAAGTGCCAACCATCGGCGATTTGATTTCGATGCTACCCGTGACTGCAGCGGGAGCTGATGGCGCGGAGGGAGCTTCGGAGGTGATGGCAGGGAGTGCTGCCGGTTCGCTGACCGAAAAGACCGGCTGGCTGGTCACATATTGGGCGGGACCGACGGCTCCGGCCGTCTTGAGCGTGATTTTGAAGCCTTCCCGCTCCATTTTGAAAACGGCGACGCCGTTTTTCTTCATGAGGTCGATGAGTGTGCGAATTTCTTTGATGTCCACGGTAGAGGTAGGTTTTTTACTGAGCCGTCATGATGTCACGCGCTTTCTTGCGCGGTCAAGACATGGAATTGCCGAGACGGAAAACGAAGGCTAATCTGCTTCGATGAATTCCGTGGGCACGAGAAGAAACCTGTCGCGCTGGGAGACAGCTGCGGCGCTTCTGGCCTCGCTGCTGGTTCATCTTTTTTTTCTGCTGGCGGTGGCTTTTGTTGTTTTGAACGGCGCCCGCATATCCAAAGAAATGGTTGCTGAAGTCGAGGAACCACCGCAACTGACCATTCTGCCCATGCCGCCCGCGCCAAAGACCGCGCCGCGATTTGTCAGCACGGCGCCTCAGGAGAATCTCGAGAAAAAACCCAACAAGGACGCGGCTTTTGAATCGGACAACGACTCGATCGCCGCAAGCGAAGCCCCGCCCAGCGCCCAGGAGATGATGCCATCACTCGAAGGCCGCGAGGAACAGGGCCTCGATCTTCGCGACCAACGCTACGCTGCGGGCCAGAAGCAAACCCAGGCGGCACCGGCCACCCAAGCCGCTGAGCAGTCGCAACCCGAGGCGGAGCCTGCCCCCACCCCTCGACTGGAAACAGATCTGGCACTCATCGAAGCTCCCAAGCCAACTCCCCAGCCGACACCAACCCAAAAAGCCAAGACAGCTACCCGCCCGAGCAAGAACGCGGAGTCAGGCTTCCAACCGGAAACCCAGGTCACACGCCTGCGCGGCAATGTCTCAAACCGTGGCAAGGCTTCCTTGGAAGCGAATGCCACACCACTCGGGCGCTATAAAAAACAAGTCTCCGACGCCATCGGCTCGCGCTGGTATTACTATGTGAATTCCCAGATGGGCCTGCTGAATATCGGAACGGTGGAGATTCGCTTCACGGTGACCCCGGAAGGAAAAATCAAATCCCCGCTGGTGCTTTCAAATTCCTCGAACGAGAGCTTCGCCTCCGTGAGTTTGGCCTCGGTGGTGCAGGCGGAAGTCCCTCCCATGCCGCCCGAAGTCGCCAAGCTGATCGAAAACGGTCGCCTCGAAATCGACTTCTCGTTTACGATCCTCGGCAACTGATGACATCCCAAACGACGCTCTCGGCGCTTGCCGATTTTTTCGAAAAAGGCGGCCCCTTTATGGTGCTGCTGGTTTTGCTTTCGATAGTGACATTGACCGCGATTTTCCTGCGCGCTTGGAGGCTCCGTGAGAGCGCCATTATTCCAAGAGCGGTTGCTGAAGCGGTGGACGACCTGCGACCCGGACACACCCTCCAGTCCCTGCAGGAGGAGATGGAGCGTCATCCCTCGGCCATCTCGCTCATTCTCTCGACACTCATCTCGCACCTGAACTGGTCGAAATCCGAGAATCTCGAAGCCGTCCAGACCTGCGCAAGACACGAAATCGCCCGCATGGAAAAAGGCCTCGTCATTCTCGAAATCGCCACCGGCACCGGTCCGCTCCTCGGTCTGCTTGGAACACTCTCCGGCCTCGTGGGCATTTTCGCCACCCTGGGAAACAACGGCGATCCCGTGCTGGTGGCGCGTGGCATTTCCGAAGCCCTGAATACCACCATCGCCGGGCTCGGCGTCGCTGTGCCAAGTTTGATTGCGCACAGCTATTTTCAACGCCGCATCGAAATGCTGGCCGTTGAGATGGAGTCCATCACCGCCAGCCTGCTCGCCAAGCTCTACCAACCCCAATAGCAGCCCGAGCGAAATGCAGTTCTACACCCGAAAACGCCGCAGCCCGTTCATCAATATCGTTTCACTGATCGATATTTTGGCGATCCTGCTGATTTTTTTCATCGTCACCACGAACTTCCGAAAGCCCCAGCCCCAGCTGCAGATCAACCTGCCCGATTCGAAATCCGCCGAAACCGCAACCGCCGCGCAAAAAGAACCCGCCGTGCTGCGAGTGAAGTCTGAAAAGGAAATCACGCTGGATGAAAAACCCGTCACCCTCGAAAACCTCACTGCCGCCCTGCAGAAACTCCGCGAAACCCAGCCGAGTCGCGGCATCGCAATGCAAGCCGACCGGGAGGCACCTTTCGGCACCGTCGTAAAAATTCTCGATTCACTCAAAGCCGCCGGGCTCCGCGATGTGCCAGCCTTCACCCAACCCGACTCCGCAAAATGATCCTCGAAATCACCACTTTTGACCACCCAGCCCTCCGCACGCCGGGAGCCCGTATCGACCAGATTGACGACTCCATCCGCCAACTCGCCACCGACATGATCGAGACCATGAAGGAAGCCGAGGGGTTGGGACTCGCCGCCCAGCAAGTCGGCATGCCGCTGCAGATGTTCGTCCTCGATGTGCCCCAAATCAAAAAACGCCCCAGCGCCATGCGCATTCGAGGCAAGCGCGCCGATTTCGAATCCCTCATGCCCATGGTGCTTCTCAACGCCGAGGTGGAGACCTTTGGCAGGATTCACACTGAGAGCGAAGGCTGCCTGAGTTTCCCGGAACTCTCGGCCAATGTCTCACGCCAACTCTCGGTTCGAGTCAAAGCCCTCGGCATCGATGGATCCACCATTGAATTCGAAGCCGACGGCCTCCTCGCCCGCGCCGTCCAGCACGAACTCGACCACACCCAAGGCATCCTCTACATCGACCGCGCCGTTCCCGAAGACCGCATGGATTTCGCAGATGACATCCTGCGCCTCATCCGGCCTGTTGCCTAAACCTTAGACACCAACTCCACCGCGAGTCGAATCGCCTGCCTCATGCTGTCAGGCCTCGCAACCCCACGACCTGCGATATCAAAGGCCGTGCCGTGGTCAGGGCTTGTTCGAATAAAAGGCAAACCGAGCGTCACATTCACGCCCTCGTGAAACGCATGCAGCTTCAGCGGAATCAACCCCTGGTCGTGATACATACAGAGCACCCCGTCGAAATCCCCCTCCACCGCCCTGTGAAAAAGTGTGTCCGGCGGCAGCGGCCCAACAAAGTTCCCCAACTGGCTTAAACAAGCCACCGCAGGTGCAATGATATCGATTTCCTCATGCCCCATGTCGCCCTGCTCGCCCGCATGAGGGTTTAACCCAGCCACAGCAATGCGTGGATTTTTTTTGCCTCTGCGAATCAAAAAATCCTGCAACAAGCGACCGACCCTCACGATTTCTTCCACACTCAGCAACGACGCGACTCGTGCCATCGGCACATGCGCCGTCACAAGGGCCACAGTCAGCGCACCGCCAGTCAGGCACATCGCAAAATTCTCCACTCCCGCCCGCGCCGCAAAAAACTCGGTCTGCCCGGGAAATTCAAAGCCCACGCGATGCAAAGCATGCTTGCAGACCGGCCCAGTCACCACAGCCTGAATCTCGCCAGCCAACAAACGCCGCGCAGACTCCTCCATAGCCTCCAAAGCCGCGCGAGCCGAAGCCTCCGTCGCCTGCCCTGCCGTGTGACCCGCCGCCGTCCCAATCACATCCACCAAAACTCCCTCGGGAAGCTCCAAAGAATCCAAAGCCGCAGCCACGACCTCAGGACCAACCCCCGCCAGATCCCCCAGCGTCACCCCGATGCGTCTTACAGATAAAATCATCTCAAAATATTAGCCTACGACTCGAAACTTGAAATCCCCAAAAAAAGGCACAAAAAAACCGCGCCAGTCCTCGCCCAGCGCGGTTTTTCAAAAATCTGCCGCCTTCCTTACCGAAGCAACTCTTCATAGAGAGCCTTCATCTGCGCCGCCACCTTCGGCCAAGTGAATCTCTCCTCCACCAGCCTCCGCCCCCTCATCCCCATACTGCCACGCTCCGCCCCCGACATCTCCAAGAGCGACCGCAATCCCTGCTGAAAACTGAAATCTGACCCCTGAAAACTCCCCTCCCCACTCCGAATTTCCAACGCCGCACCATGGGCGAACCCCTCCCGCAAATTGCACTCCGGCGTCATCACAACCGGCAACCCATACGACCAAGCCTCCAGCACCGACATTGGCAACCCTTCACTAAAACTCGGCAAAATAAAAGCATCCGCACTCCGCAACAGCGCTTCCTTCTCCTCCCCAAAAGCCGACCCAAAAAACACAACATCAACATCCGGGAGGGTCAACCTCCGGCTTGACCCATTATCGGGGCGCAGCCCCCCCTGTATATCCAGAGCGCGCTCAGTTTTAAGTTTGTAAGAATTAAGTTTTAAGTCTTCTGCCTCTCCGAACTCAGCAATCCGCAATCCCAACTCCACACAAAGCCCCTTCAACTCCGCCTCATGCCCCCCTTGATCCCACCCCGCGATCACAAACTGCCACTGCTTCGAATTTTGATTTTTGGATTTTGAATTCTGAATGTCCGCCCAAGCCCGCAGCGCGCCAACCAGCCCCTTCTTCGGATGAATCCGCCCCAAGAACAAAAGCCTCCTTCTCCCCTCCGTGCTCTCCGTGTCCTTTGATTCAGTCGCTCCCGCTCCCTCACCTTTCAGGCCAACCTTCGGTTGCTCCTTCTCGCAACTGCCCCCCTGCTCGATTGTGGTTAATTCTTCCGGCAACTCCACTCCATTCGGCACCACCTCGATCCGCTGCCGCAACCCGTAAGCCCGAATCGCATCCGCCTCCCCTGCACAGAGCGCTCGAAAGCACGTCGCCCGCTGCAACTGCTCATCTTTGAAAAGCCAAGCCGCCACCCGCTTTTTCCAGCGCGAGTTGTTCAAGGCCCAGGCATCCAGCGAACCATGCGGAGCGGCCACGACAGGTTTGCGTGTTTTTTTCTGCCAATTCAATATCGCCCACGACGGATATTTCCAAAGAGTCGCCGCATAGGCCAGATCCACATCCACATCCAGCAAGTCATCAAACCCCGGCGCATACCCGAAGCCCGCAGGCCCCCGCAGTGCCGCGACTCTCGGTCGCAACGCCCCCCACTTTGCCAGATCCGCCTCCGTGAACTCATCCCTCACGCCGACCACGCGGACATCCACACCCTCCCGCTCGGCCAACGCACATTGCAAAGCCCGCTCAGCCTCAAAGATCCCACCATCAGCACGGGATACCGACTCCAATACACACAGCGTCTTCATCTCCTAAGCACCTTTGCCAACCCTTCGCCAAAAGCCCTGCTTGGCACCTTGCGCTCCAGCATTTCACGAGCTTCCAATCCCATTTTGTGCCGAGCAGCTTCAGACATCGAAAACATCTTAAAAAGAGACTCCGCAATCGAGTTCACATCCCCTGGATCAAACAAAAACCCAGTTCTGCCCTCTACCACCAACTCCTCCGCAGCCCCCACATTCCGGCTCGACAACACCGGCAACCCACTCGCCATCGCTTCATTGATGACAAGCCCCCAAGGTTCCTCCAACGCCGGATGCACAAACGCACCGGCCCCAGCATAAAACGCCCGCAACTCCCCGATCTGCCGAAATCCCGCGAAAACAACGCAACCGCCTACGGCGGGAGTTTTAAGTTTATAAGAATTAAGTTTTAAGTTTTGGCCCTCCGTGCTCCCCGCGCCTTCGTGAGAGAATCCCATGGCGATTTTCAACCCAAGCTCCGCACAACTCGCCTCAAGGTCCCCACGCAATTCCCCATCCCCGAGCAAAACCAACGGCCAAACGCCCGTTTTTTCTGCCCCCTGAAGTCTGAAAACTGAATCCTGAAAAATCTTATACCCCTCCAACAAGCGTCCAAGATTTTTCCTCTTCACAAAGCGATTCGACGCCAAAAAATACGGCCCAGCATAAACTTTTTGATCCGTCAATTTTAGTAATCCGTTGGTATCGTGGGAAGGAGCAGAGGCATCCGCAAAGCGAGTGTGCGATGGGGTTTCAGAATCCCGCGCAAGCTCGCTTGCGGAGGGATTTGAAAACGCATCGCCAGCTTGGCCTGACAAGCATGCCCCTGCTTCTAACTCTGTGCTCTTTGACTCGGTCGTGCCAACTCCCTCGCCCTTCGGGCCAAACTCCGGTTGCTCCATCTCATGCCCGCCCAGGCGCTCGGTTGTGTCCTTTGTGGTTAAATCCTCCTGCTCTTGGCATTCCCCATTTATAGGTTTTCGAAAAAATTGATTGTCCACCACATTATACCCTAAAGCGATCCGCTCCTCCGGCATCCCAAGCTGCACAAGATATCGTTTGTGCGACTCCCCGCCGCAGAGCGCCGCGTCAAATCTCCGAACGATCCGCGACTTCACCCACTCCTTCCACCACACACGCCGCCCATCCGCAGCCCGCGTCTCGCTCATCACGATAGCCTTCGCGTCATTCTTTTTGCACCAATCCAAGCAAGCGCGCGCGTCCACAGTCCCCCAGCCCGCAATCGCCACAGCATCCGGCCGCACTCGATCCAGCTCCCTCACGATCCCCCACTTCATCTCGCCCGCCGGTATCTTTTCAAAAACCCCATCAGGAAAAACAGTCACCCGCTCCCATTGCCCACCCCCACCGGACTCCCGCTCCCATTCATAAGTCGCATCTGCTCCCGCAATCTCCAACGCCATCACCCGCCACCCCAATGGCGCCAAAACCTCACAAGCCGAACGCAACCGCGCCAGATGATACGGCCCAAGCCTAGCAAAATGAATAGCTAATAGCATTTATTTTCAGTTTTTTTACTCGAGCCAATGATTTCGTTCTCCACTCCCAACCTGATTTTGCCATCTTCGATTTCGCGTAATTTTCGATCTGGCAGACTTGTCTCACCATATCTGCATAGCGCACAGGCAGACTCGCCAAGCCATAATCACATAGCAAAAGGCGGACTCGTCACGCCGTAGTCGCGCAGCGCGAAGGTGGAATCACCTCTCCCCATGCGTTCTCGCCCAAAATGCAAGCATGAAATACCCAAACAAAAACGGATACAAAGTAATGAGCGTGATATCCCTTCCCAAGTTAAAAGTCAGAACGCATCCGATGAAGAACAAAAGCATACGGCCCATTTTCACCCCCAGCAGGTCTTGTCGGGCAAGAATAACCACCCAGTAGGCCATAAGCAGCGCGGCAGCAAGCACTCCAAAAAAACCTCCAAAATTCACCACCCCCTGCCCGATCATTCCTGTAGAGATTGTCGCGCCCACGCCGGCTTGTTCATCTCCCGCCCCTCCATACAACTGCCCTCGCGCAATGGCGTAATCAATGCCGATCATGGGTTTATCAGGCCATATCGCTCGAGGAATCGGATTCACCAACTCCGCGAAATACCTTGCGCCGTTATTAACCACATAAGTGCCCTTGTCGATAAAGGAATTCACCCAGGCCAATTCCTCAAACATATTGAGACCTTGATGTTTGGTATCGATCGACTCGACTTTTTCTACAACGCCGCCAATGCCAAGCTGCTGGAAGGCCATCGCAATATTCGCACCACTTCGCGTCTCGATCACGAATTTCATCCAGCCTTCTGTAACCAAAAACGCAGCCGCCAAAATGGCTATTTTAAGAAAAATGCCACCGCGAAAACGAACAAAAACCCAAGCAATGAGACCCGGTAATGCAACGGCAAGCATCGTATTACGCGTGCGATCCAAAAGAAACCATGGCAACGAGAGAGCCGTCACGATGATGCCAATCCAGCGAGTGCGTGGATTTTTGGCCACAGCCGCCACGATGCCAAAAGACGCCGCGAGCATGATCTGAAGATAGTTCGCAAAAGAAATGAGCGCGTCAAAACCCGACCCCACTCTGCCTCGCCCCCAGGGATTGGCTTTGCCAGAAACATAAGGCGCAAACAATCCCAACACATCAAAATTTGTTCGGATCAAAGCGATCAACATCAGCAAACTCCAAACACCAAAAATAAGACCCGTTGCAATGTCCAAACGGCGCTGAAATTCCAGGTTATCAATACCCCCGCGTTGCATGAGCGCCCAAAACTCGCTCTTTTGGGCCAATAACTTTCGATTTACCGTGCGATGAAGAAGCGGCACAAACACCAGAAACGCCCCTATGAAGAGCGCCACCTGCCACCAAGCCGACTCAAGATACTGAAGACCAATCTCCCGAATATAGGAATCATAATCATTGTAAATAGCATCCCCAAAATACCATACGCTGACAGTCGCCAAAACAGCTGCCATCGGAATACCCAAACCCGCTTCCCTCTTGCTCCAAGCGTAGGCAAAAGCCAAGGCCAGCAACATCAATCCCACATAAAAACCCGCCGGAAATCCAATCGATTCTTCAATCATTTCTAATTTGGGTCTTGTCCAGTTTAAAGAAAATGAATATGGTTAAAATATTCACCATCATTGAAAAACAAGTATATAAAAAAGTCACACATTTCGGAGGTCAAATTTCGAAAGATTTTGAAGTGTTTTTGCG
>JBIIUB010000043.1:0-20885 GCA_044340205.1 Terrimicrobiaceae bacterium | reverse complement strand
CGCGGCCGAGTTGCGATTGGAATGTGGTGGCTTCTTCGTCGGTGAGTTCGATGCGGGCCAGGCGGGCGACATCTCGGACATCAAGGTTGGGACTGCTCATGCGCGGGTATTGGTAGGAGTTCGGGGGCGATTTGTCCAAAAGTTTGATCCCGTCACCGCATAATCTCGCGCAGGCGTTCGACCAGCGGATGCTCGACGCGCTGCGTTTGGCCATCCGGATCAAGCAAAAGCAGGTGTCCTTCCGAATCCAATCCCGTGAAAAGTCCGGCAACGCTCCCGCCCGTGGCGAGTTGGATTTCGACAGGTGAGGGGACCTCCCAGCATCGGTTCAGTTCCTCGATGGCCGCCGCCATGCCGCCGGTCTGCATTTCGGCATGCGCGCTTGCGAGCGCCTCCAGCACGCCATGCGCCACGGCGGCGATGTCTGGCGGTTCGATCCACTCGGCGAGGTTGGTGGCTGTGGCGCAGAGCGCGGGATCATCCAGCCATGGTTCGTTGGTGATGTTCAGTCCAAACCCGACGATGAGCATTCCGCTTGCGGGTTGCTCGATGAGAAGGCCCGCCAATTTGCGCGGGCCGCACATGAGATCGTTCGGCCACCGAAGGCGCGCGGAGGGAATGCCAAGGCTTTTCAGGTAGCGCAGCAGGCACGCGCCGACGCGGAGTGAAAAACCCGCCCACTGCTCCGGCGTTCCAATTGCCGGCATCGCCGCTGAAATCCACAGCCCGCCCTCTTGCGAAACAAATGCCCTCCCGAAACGCCCCCGGCCCCGGCTTTGCACATCCGCCCGCACAGCCGACCATGCCGGAAGTTTGCGACAAATATCGTTAGTCGATCCAGCCGAGGGATAATGCCGCAGCACCCACTCCGTCCCACACCCCGCCATATATTTTTCCTCCTTAAAATTCACCCGCCTAAACAAAACACTCCGGCAGCATTTACAAGATCAACAGAATCACTGGCGCGCTGTTTGAGGCTCTGAGAGTCAAGTAAAAACAACACCCATATAGCCTTATTCGAATTTTCTCCGTGCCCTCTGTGTCCTCCGTGGTCAATCCCTCCCGATGCCCGCCCAAGAAAGACATTGCCCCTCGGGCGGTTTTCCAAAACATTACCAGCCTTTATTTTCATGAGCACCGACACACAGGAACCAAAGCCACTCAGCGCAAACGAAGTCCTCAAAGCCGCATCGCACCACCTGCGCGGCACGATTTCTCAGGAACTCGCCGACACCTCCACCGGAGCCATCGCCGAGGAGACCGGCCAGCTCACGAAATTCCACGGGCTTTATCTACAAGACGACCGCGACCTCCGCGTGGCACTCAAGAAGGCAGGAAAGGAAAAAGCCTTCTCCTTCATGCTCCGCGTGCGCCTGCCCGGCGGCAAAGCAACGCCCGCCCAGTGGCTCGTTCTCAACAAGCTCGCAGGGGATGTCTCCTCGCCCTCGCTCCGCCTTACCACGCGCCAGACCTTCCAGTTCCATGGCGTGCTCAAGGGCAATGTGAAAAAGCTCGTCAAGGGCATGCACCAGGTTCTCCTCGATTCCATCGCCGCCTGTGGTGATGTGAACCGCAATGTCATGGCCCCGCCAAACCCCGAGCGCAGCGCGGCCGCCCAACAGGTCTATGATGCCGCCGTCTCTTGGAGCGAATTCGCCCTCCCAAAAACCCGCGCCTACCATGAGATCTACCTGGATGAAGAACTCGTCGCCGGCGGCGAGCCAGAGCGCGAGCCCATGTATGGCGACACCTACCTCCCGCGCAAATTCAAGACCGGCTTTGTGCTGCCTCCCTCAAATGATGTGGATGTCTTCTCGCAGGATCTCGGCTATATCGCGATCCTCGAGAACGGCAAGCTAGTCGGCTACAATGTCACGGTCGGCGGCGGGCTTGGAATGAGCCATGGAAATGCCGAAACCTTCCCGCGCCTGGCCGATGTTCTGGGTTTTATCACTCCAGACCAGGTCAACAAGCTCGGCGAGGCAATCCTCACCACGCAGCGTGACTTCGGCGACCGCACGAACCGCAAGCACGCTCGTCTGAAATACACCATCGAGGATCGCGGCATCGCATGGTTCAAAGGCGAGGTCGAGAAACGCTCGGGCGTCACCTTCGGTCCCGCTCGGGAATTCCATTTTACAACGATCCAGGATCCATTCGGTTGGCACGAGTGCACCGATGGCACCTGGTTCTATGGCCTCCACATTCTCAGCGGACGCATTATCGACAAGGAAGGCTGGGCGATGAAAACCGCCCTCCGCGAAATCGCCGAAATCCACACCGGCGACTTCCGCCTCACTCCTTCCCAAAACCTCACCATCTCCGGCGTCACCGCCGCACAGAAGCCCGTCATCGAAGCGATCCTCGCCAAGCACGGCCTCGACAAGGAAAACGACCGCTCCGGCATGCGTCTGAACGCCCTCTCCTGCGTGGCCCTGCCCACCTGTGGCCTCGCCCTCGCCGAAAGCGAACGCGCCCTGCCCGAGTTGCTCGAAAAATTCGAAACCGTCCTCGAGGAGAATGGCCTCGCCCATGATGCCATTAGCATCCGCATCACCGGCTGCCCGAACGGCTGCGCCCGACCCTACCTCGGCGAAATCGGCCTCGTCGGCAAAGCGCCCAACAAATACGCCCTCTATGTCGGCGCCGCCTACAACGGCACTCGCTTGAACCGCCTCATGTCGCCCAGCACGACGATGGACGGCGCCGTCGAAATGCTCCGCCCGGTAATCAAGCGCTACTCCCTCGAGCGCCAAGCCAGCGAAGGCTTCGGCGACTTCTGCAACCGCGCCATCCTGCCAGCCGACGCCACATTCCACAGCATAGGCACCCCGGTGGCGGCGTAGAAAAACCGCGCACAATCCATTGGAGGGTCAACCTCCGGCTTGACCCAAGACTGAACGGCTCTACCACCACGCAGAGCCCGTCCTCATCACCCTGGGCGTCTATCAGTCACACGCTGAGACTCCGCTTCGCGGCTGAGAAATGGGTCATGCGAGACGATGAACCCGGTGCCGCGCCGTAGCTGCGAAGCGCGTAGGCGGATTCCAATCAAAAACTATTCTGTCATCCATCATTCTGTCGAACCTCTGCCGCCGAACTTGTCAAAATCGTCACATTCCTTCTTTTGACCCTGCGCGTGTGCCTTCCAACTATCTGACCCGTGTCTCGGCCTGAGAATCCTCTTCACCAACCCCACGACAAGCTGGTCAAATCGACTTTCTCGGACCCCGACAACGCCCGAGCTTTTTTGGAAGGCCACCTCCCGCGCAAACTCGCCCGTCGCATCGATTGGAAGTCGCTGACCCTTGTGAGCGGCAGTTTCATCGACCCCGAATTCGCCGCGAGTTCGAGTGACCTCCTCTTCACTGCAAAAATCGACGGTCAGCCCGCCTTCCTCTACATCCTCTTTGAGCATCAAAATCAGGAAGACCCGCTCATCGGTCTGCGCCTGCTGACCTACATGGTCCGCATCTGGAACGATTACCTCCGCAACAATCCTGGCGCCACGAAACTCCCGCCCATCCTCCCACTCGTCCTTGCGCAGGACAACAAACCGTGGAAAAGCTCCACCCGCTTCGCCGACCTCATCGACATTCCCGAAGGGGCAGGGGAGATAAAAAAACACATCCCCGACTTCGAATTCCAGCTCGTGGAGTTGTTCCGTATGCCGTTCGAAAAAATCCTCGGCACACCGATGGGCATCCTCACGCTGCGCGCTTTGAAAGCCGAAAAGCTCCAAGCCCTGCTGGACGACCTCGTATGGGACGAATCATTGCTGATCCAGTTGCCATCGGCCTCCTTCGAGATGCTGATGCGCTACATCCTGGACCGAGACCTTGACAACCCCGCCTTCCGCAGGAGACTTAAAACACTACGCAACCCGAAACTCAGTAAAAACGTCATGTCACTCGCCGAACAATTCCGTCAAGAAGGTCGCGAAGAAACGCGTTCGCTCGCCGAACAATTCCGCCAAGAAGGCATCCGTAAAGGTCGTCAACAGGGCCGTCAGGAAGGTCGCCAAGAAGGTCTGATCTTCTCCAAGCAACAAGCCATTCTCGAAGCGTTGGAAATCCGATTCCAGCGAGTCCCGGAGGGTCTTTGCGAAGAGATCGAGTCCATCGCTGACTCCAAGAAACTCACGCACCTGCACCGCGCCGCCATCACCAGCGCCGACCTCGAAACCTTCGCAGCCGAACTCTGAGTCAACCCGCCCGGCAGCGCGCTCGTTGATTCAAGGGACGGCGCGCCGCCGCTGACCCATTTGCGCGTCAATGCCGCCTTTGCATCCCCAAGTGGGACGCCGCTTCGCGGCTGAGGAATGGGGCAAGCGAGGCGGTGGACCGGTCGGGGTTATGACTTCGGCTGGCGGGGGGATTTGGGTGTTTTGTTTTTTTTCTCGATGCCGAGGATTTTTTGGAGGAATGGGGCTGTGCAGCTGTTTTTTGCTGTGGCGACTTTTTCGGGGGTTCCTTCGGCGATGATTTTTCCGCCTTGGGAGCCGGCTTCGGGGCCGATGTCGAGGATGTGGTCTGCTTCGGCGATGACATCGAGGTGGTGTTCGATGACGACGACGGTGCCGCCTTCGTCGACGAGGCGGTGGAGGACATTGATGAGCTGGGCGACATCGTGGGCGTGGAGGCCGATGGTGGGCTCCTCGAGCACATAGAGGGTGGATTTGCCCTTGCGGGTGGTGCGGATTTCCTCGGCTCCGGGTGTCGCGCGGCGGGCGAGTTGGGTGACGAGTTTGATGCGCTGGGCTTCGCCTCCGCTGAGTGTGGGGCTGGGTTGGCCAAGCTTGAGGTAGCCGAGTCCGGTCTCTTGGAGAAGGGCGAGGGGGCGGTGGATTTTCGGGTGCGAGGCGAAGAATTCGACGGCCTGTTCGATCGTCATGTCCATAACATCGCCGATGGATTTTCCGTTGTAGAGAATCTCGAGTGTGGAGGGATTGTAGCGTCGTCCATTGCAGTCCTGGCAGGGCATGTAGGACGGCGGGAGGAAGTTCATTTCGAGTTTGATGACGCCTTGGCCGAGGCAGGATTCGCAACGGCCGCCCTCGTTGTTGAAGGAGAAACGGCTTGCCGTGTAGCCGCGCATGCGGGCGGCGGGGAGGGTGGAGAAAACTTTGCGGATTTCGTCGAAGACCTTCACATAGGTCGCCGGTGTGGAGCGGGAGGTCTTGCCGATGGGGGATTGGTCCACTTCGAGCACGGCGCCGAGTGGTTCGAAGCCGGAGATGCCTTTATGGAGGTCCGAGTGGAGCGGGGCGCGTTTGCGGGCGAGGACATCGCGGACGGACGGGACGACGATTCCCCGGATGAGCGTGCTTTTTCCCGAGCCTGAGACGCCTGTGAGGACGCTGAGGCGGTGGAGGGGAATTCTCACATTCTCGTTTTTGATGTTGTGGAGGCGGGCGCCTTTGATTTCGAGCCACTCGGTGGGCGCGGGCCGTCGTTTGCCCCGGATCGGGTGCTGCATGGGCTCGCGGAGGGCGCGGCCGGTGTGCGAGGTCGGGTGGTCGAGAATTTCCTGAAGTGTGCCCGAGGCGATGACTTCGCCGCCACGGCTGCCTGCACCGGGGCCGAGATCGAGGATCCTGTCGGCGCGGCGCATGGTCTCTTCGTCATGCTCGACGACGACGAGGGAATTTCCTTTTTTGGCCAGCGCCTGGAGGGCATCGAGGAGGCGTTCGTTGTCGCGGGGGTGGAGGCCGATGGTCGGCTCGTCCAAAACATAGAGGACACCGCGCAGATTCGATCCGAGTTGGGCTGCGAGGCGGATGCGCTGGGATTCCCCGCCGGAGAGGGTTTTGGCGCTGCGGTCGAGGGAAAGGTAGTCCAAGCCCACTTTTGCGAGGAATTCGAGGCGTTGGCGGATTTCCGTGATCACATCGCGGGCGACCTCGGCGGCCGGGCCTTGGAAATCCAGCGCGTCGCAGAGCGAGAGGGCATCGGATGCCGGTGAGCGGGTGAAGTCGGCGATGGATGTTTTTTGGATCCGCACATGGGTGGCCGTTTCGTTGAGGCGTGTGCCTTTGCAGATCGGGCAGGGGCGCGGTTCATCATCCTCGAGGCTCTCGTGGCGGCGCTCCTCGTCGAGTTCAGCTTCGATCGCCGTCTCAAAGTCGCCGTCTTCGCCGAGGCCTTTCCAGACTTCGCCGAAGCCCCGGCAGTGGTTGCACCAGCCGTGCGGGGAGTTGAAGGAGAAAAGGCGAGGGTCGAGCGGTTCGAATGCCCGGCTGCACGAGGGACAGTTCATCTCGGTGCTGAGAATGGTCGATTTTCCCTTGGCGTCCTCCATGCGTGCTGTGCCTTTGCTCATGCGGAGGGCCTTGCGCACGAGTTCGTCGGATTTTTTTGCATCGGGGGCGGTGAGTTCGCCGATGAGGGCATCAATCGTGTGTTCCTTGAAGCGCTCGAGTTTCTGGAAGCCCTCGACCGGAGTCGGGCTGCCATCCACGATGAGAGTGGTTATTCCCTGACGGGCGGCCGCGCGGGCGATGTCGGTGTGGAAGCCTTTGCGGCCCTTGACGAGGTTGGCGAAAATTTTGACCGGGCCCTTGGCGGCGTGGGCATCAACCTCAGCGGCGATGGCTGTCGGCGTGCGGTTTTCGACGGCGACATTGCAGGATGGGCAGAATTGCGTGCCGAGTTTTGAAAAAAGGAGACGCAGGAAGTGGTAAATCTCGGTGACGGTCGCCACGGTGGATTTTCCGCCGCCGCGAGTGATGCGTTGCTCGATGGCCACGCTGGGCGGGAGGCCTTCGATCGAATCGACATCCGGCTTTTCCATTTGATCCACGAACTGGCGGGCGTAGGCGGACATGCTGTCGAGGAAGCGGCGCTGGCCCTCGGCGAAGAGGATGTCGAAGGCGAGGGTGGATTTGCCCGAGCCGCTGAGGCCTGTGACGACGACCATGCCGTCGCGGGGGATATCGACATCGATATTTTTGAGATTGTGCTCGCGGGCGCCTCGCACGGTGATGAAGCGTGAAGGCGGTGTCTTCGCGCGGGGGCGGGTGGGCTGCTCGTGCAGGTGGGCGGCGCGCCCGGCGAGGACGGGCTCGAGAAATTGTCCGGTGAGCGATTCAGGGATGGTTGCGACCTGCTCGGGAGTTCCGGCGGCGACGATTTTGCCGCCTTCATCTCCGCCTTCGGGACCGAGATCGATGACCCAGTCCGCGCATTTGATGACCTCCAAGTTGTGTTCGATGACGATGACGCTGTTTCCCTCCTCCACGAGGCGGTGGAAGACTTTGATGAGCAGGGCGACATCGTCGAAGTGCAGGCCTGTCGTTGGCTCATCGAAAATGAGGAGCGCCTTCTCGCGGGATTGGCGGATGAGGTGGTGGACAAGCTTGAGGCGCTGGGATTCGCCGCCGGAGAGGGCATTGACCGGTTGGCCGAGGCGCAGGTAATCGAGGCCCACCTCGCCGAGGAGTTCCAGCGGAGTGATGATTTTTTTCTGGGGATCGAGAGGTTTGAAAAACGCGATGGCCTCGGCGGCGGTCATTTCCAAGACCTCGTGGATGGATTTTCCACCGACTTGGATTTTCAACAATGGAGCGCGGAAGCGGGTTCCATCACATTCCGGGCAGCGCAGGAAGAGGTCACTGAGGAATTGCATTTCGACTTTTTCGAAGCCGAGTCCGCTGCATCGGTCGCAGCGGCCGTTGCCTGCGTTGAAGGAAAAGCTGGATGCGGTGAAGCCGCCGGCCTCGGCCGCCGGGGTGTCGGCGAAGAGTTCGCGGATGTGCTCATAAACGCCGAGATACACAGCCGGGGTCGAGCGGGGCGTCTTGGCCAAGGGCGATTGGTCCACCATCACGACTTCATCGACCTCTTCGTCGCCGCTGATGGATTTCACAAACCCTGCGGCCTCATCCTCGGCGGGATCCTCGCCGATGAGTTGGCGATGGAGGACATCGCGCACGAGCGAGGTTTTGCCCGAGCCGGAAACACCTGTCACGGCGCAGAGCACGCCGAGCGGGAATTTCGCGGTGAGGTTTTGGATATTGTGGTGGGTAACGCCTTTGAGAGTGATTTGGCCTTTGGCTTTGCGGCGTTTCTTTGGAACGGGGATGGATTTTTTTCCTTGGAGGTAATCGGCTGTGAGGGAGTTTTTTGCCGATGCAAAATTCTCTGCTGGGCCGCAGTAGAGGAGTTCTCCGCCGGAAATGCCACGGCCGGGACCGATATCCACTAACTCGTCGGCGGCGCGGATCACGGCCTCTTCGTGTTCGACCACGAGGAGTGTGTTTCCCTTGTCGCGAAGGCCTTGCATGACCTCGATAAGGCGGGATGTGTCGCGCGGATGGAGTCCAACGCTGGGCTCGTCGAGGACGAAAAGGGTATTGACGAGCGAGGCGCCGAGGCAGGTCGTGAGATTGACGCGTTGGATTTCGCCGCCCGAGAGCGAGCGGGTGGGGCGGTCGAGCGTCAGGTAGCCCAGGCCGATCTTGCAGAGGTAGTTGATGCGGGAAACAACCTGCTGGTGGACGAGGCGCGCGCTGGTATCCGAGGCGGGAAGTTCGAACGACTCCAGGATCGGCGCGAGGCGTTTGAGTGGGACGGCGGCGACATCCGCAATCGTTAGACCCGGTGGATCGATGCGGAAATTCAGCGTATCCGGTTGGAAGCGGCCGCCATGGCATTTCGGGCAGGGTTGGTAGCTACGGTATCGCGAAAGCAACACCCGCACATGCATTTTATAGGCTTTGCTTTCGAGCCATTGAAAATAGCCGTCGACCCCATACCACGCACCCGAGTCCCAAGCTTCGCGCGATGGGACATCTGGATCGCCATGAATGACAAAATCTTGATCGGCTTTGGAAAGCCGCTCGAAAGATCGCACGGTATCGATGCCGCGTTTGCGGCAGTGGCGGATGAGATCATCCTGGCACTCGGCGGATTGACCGCTCTGGAAGGGGCGGATGACTCCCTCGGAGATGGAAAGGGACCGGTCCGGGATGACGCGCTGCATGTCGATGCCGATGATGCGTCCAAAACCTTTACACTCGGGACAGGCACCCAGCGGGGAGTTGAAAGAAAAAAGACCCGGCGAGGGCGGGCGGATGTCGGTATCACACGCCGAGCAATGCCATCCCGCTGTGTGGGAGTGTGATGCTCCGGAGTCGGTGTCGATGACGGTTAAGCGGTCATTGCCGAGGCGCAGCGAGTTTTCGATAGCCTCGGAGAGGCGGGCGTGGGTGGCATTTTCCAGATCGATGCGGTCTTGGATGACCTGCACACTCTCGGGGAGTTTGCGAAGATCGGGGGCCTCGTCGGTGCGGTGAATCTTGCCTTTGATCCAGATGCGCAGGTAGCCCTGTTGGGCGAGAAAGTCGAAAAAGTCCTTTGGAGCGGTGTTTTCGGGAACTTTGACGCTGAAGGTCAGAAAAACCGTCTTGCCTTGGAAGTCGGCAAGAATCTGGCGGAGAATGGACTGGGGAGTTCCCTGAACCACTTCCCGCGCGCACTTGGGACAGAAGCCCTTGGCAACGCGCGGGAAGAGGAGTTTCAGGTAATCGTTGATTTCCGTGATCGTGCCAACTGTCGAGCGCGTGGTGCGGACATTGTTGGCCTGCTCGATCGCGATGGCGGGCGGAATCCCTTCAATGTTATCGGCCAGCGGCTTATCCATCCGCTCGAGGAACTGACGCGTGTAGGGACTGAATGTCTCCACATAGCGCCTTTGTCCCTCGGCATAGATGGTGTCGAAGGCGAGGCTTGACTTGCCGCTTCCGCTGGGGCCGGTGACGACGATGAGTCTGCCGAGAGGCAGTTCGAGGTCAACCCCTTGAAGGTTGTTTTGTTTGGCTCCGCGGAGCCGGATGAATTCCACCCGTGGAAATCTACTGGATTCTTAGGCGGCTTGGTTTCCGCGAAGTTCTTCGGTGCGGAGAAGCACGCGCTGGCGCATGATTTTTCCGGACTTGAACTTAACGGTGGCACGGGCGGGGATGACCACATCGTGCTCGGGTTTGTTTGGGTTGCGGCCCACGCGGGATTTGGTGAGGCGAACTTCGAAAACGCCGAAGTTGCGGAGTTCGACATCGCGGCCTGTGGACAGGGCGTCAGTGATGCCGTCCAATGTGAGTTGGATGACGCTGAAAACTTCCTGTTGGGTGAGTCCAGTTTTTTTGCTGATCTGCATTACCAGATCTCTTTTGGTGAGGTTGGCCATATTGGTAGTGTGTTGGTTGAGGCGCGGAGATTAGTCGGTTACGGCAACAATGCAACCATTTTATCATAACATTTCCGCTTGATTCGTATTTGCGTGGAAATGGTTAGGGGAGCGGCTGCGGAGCCACCGTTCCATCGATGCTCACGGTCGCGCGCGAGCCAGTCGGGGCTGTGACAGGCTCATCGCTCTGGATTGTGGCAATGCCTTGCGGATTGAGATTTTTAATCACTCCGCCGCGAGCTTTTGCGGAGTCTCCTTCGACGCGGATGACGACTCGTTGGCCTGCTTGAATCTTGGAATCCGGGTTGAACGAAGCGGTGAGGATCGAGGGCGTTCCACTTGAGACCAGCGCGGCTTCGCTGGCGAAGGCATGGTTTCGGGAATAGTTCCAAACAGTTGCGAGAAAAGCCGCGATGCACAGGGCGAGGAGGGCGAGTGCGACGAGGCGTCCGTTTGAGCGGTTTGCGTGGGCGGGCGCGTTCATGAGGGTAGTGCCATCTCAAAATCGCGGAGGCAGGCGCGGATGCCGCGCTCGTCGCGGAGGAGGGATGTCCCCACGAGTGCGGCCTGAAATTTTGACGCAACGGAGGAAAGAGTTTGCGGGGAAATACCACTCTCTGCGACGCGGATGGCGGATGCGGGCAGTTTGTCCACGAGGTCGAAAACTCCGAGGTCGAGGCTGAAGTCGGTGGCGGAGGATTGGCCTGCGGCGACGAATCCGGTGTTGGTTTTGAATTTGCGGCTGTTGATTCCCACGACGCGGGCTTTTGCGGGCAGTGTGGCGATTTCCTCCGGGGTGTGGATTTCAAAGAGGGCTTCCATGCCGAGTTCGAGGGCGAGCTGGTGAAGACGGTGCATGGTTGCCGCGTCGAGCACATTCGCCATGAGCAGAATCGCATCCGCTCCGAACGCGCGGGCCTCGTAAACTTGATACTCGTCTACAAAAAAATCCTTCCGCAGGATAGGGTGGGGAACCTGCTGGCGAATCTCGGCGAGACGGTGGATATCCATGCCAAAGTGTGTCTGGTTGGTGAGGACGGAAACGGCTTTGACGAGTGGCGATGCCGCGTAGGCTGCAGCGGCGTCGCGGACATTCTCGGCGCGCATCGTCCCCACGCTGGGAGAGCGTTCCTTGATCTCGGCGATGAGTCCGAAGCCGGAGGAAAGGGCTGCCACAAAATCCCGGGCTGGCGGGGCATCTGCCAGGCGGGCTTGGAGTTCGGCCAGAGGTGTCGATTTTTTGGCTTCGGCGACCTCGCGGCGGACATCCTCGAGAATGGTGTCGAGAATCGTTTTCAAGGCTGGGGTTTGGGATAGCTGCCGAGAATTTTGACCGTGCGGCAATTTTTTGTGAGTTCGCCAAGGAGGCCGGATTTTTCCAAATCCTGAAGGTGGCCGTCTGTCTGGACGAAGAAAAAGGTGTCGTCGCTCTCTTTGAGCGAGGGGCGGCTGGCGAAGTGGGCGAGGTTCACTTGCATTTGCCGGAAGGGCTCCAGCGCCGAGACCAGCGCGCCGGGTTTGTCTTCGATGCGAAGCATGATGAGCGTCTGGTCGTGCCCGGTGGGCGCGTTGATGTGGCGGCCGAGAATGATGTGGCGCATTCCAGTCGGCGCGCCGTGATTGTCCGTCTCGGGAAGAATCTCCGCACAGATCGAGAGGTCGGTCGCGGCGAGTTCGTCGAGTGTGGCATTGATAAATCCATGCACGGGATCTTCAAGTGGAACCACGCCGCAATCGGCTTCGTTGGCGCTGACTTGCTTGAGAACCTCTGCGATCGAAGCAGCCGCTGTGTAGCGGACGCTGGAACCGAATTTGGAGATCGAGATTTGATGCGTGGAACTGCCGGATGGGCCAAGACACGCGATGACGATGTCTTTTTCCAAAGCGAGTGAGGCTGACATGATCTCGCGGTAGATGGCCCGTATGGATTCGGGGCGGAGCGGGCCGTTGCTGCGCTCGACAAGGCTGCGCAGGAGCTTCATCTCACGGTCTGGCGAATAAATGGGAAGCGAGGCGCGGTTTTTGATGACGCCGATTTCCTTGGCCAAAGTGGCCCGCTCATTGAGGAGGCGAAGCAAATCCGTATCGAGGGCGTCGATGCGCTGGCGAAGTTCTCCGAGGTCGCTCATGGCTTGGATTCCTCTTCGGCGGCGGGCTCTTCGGGAGCCGGCTCTGGCTCTGTCGGTTCTTCGGATGGCACTTCGCTTGCGGGTTCCTTTGGTTCTGGCTCCCCGGCTGGAGTTTCGCTTGCAGGTTCGTCGGGGCTTTTTTCTTCCACCGCAGGCTGGGCTGGTTCGGGAGTTTCCTCGGCTGGAGCCGCTTTGGGCAGCGCGACGCGGCGGAGTTCGGAGGCATTGGGAAGATCATCGAGATTTTTCAATCCGAAGTGATCCATGAAAAATTGGGTCGTTTCGTAAAGGAGCGGGCGGCCGGCGATTTCGGAGCGACCGGCGATTCGCACGAGGTTCCGGTCAAGAAGGGTCTGCAGCACGCCATCCACCGCGACGCCGCGCACGGCTTCCATATCGGCGCGCGTAATCGGTTGCCGGTAGGCAATGATGGCGAGCGTTTCCATAGCCGGGGCGCTGAGACGGGCCTGGCGGTTCTCCGGGAAAAGTTGGCGCAACCATGGGGCGAAGCTGGCGCGTGTCACGAGTTGCCAACCTGCCGCGCTTTCCCTCACTTCGAAGGAGCGGCCGGTCTCCTCGTATTCCTGCTCGAGCTTTTGAATCGCCTCCTGAATCTGAGCGGCTTTGATTTTGGCGAACGCTGTCAGATCAGGGTTTTCTTTGCCGGCTTCTGCCGCGCCTTTGAGAATGGAGGAGAGTTCCTTTGCGGAGACAGGTTTTTGCGAGGCGAAAAGAACCGCCTCAATGATGCGGTGCAGAGGGAATGCGGGTTCGGGACTTGGGGATTCGTCACTCATACAAAAACGGGTTGGGCATTACTCACGCGGTCGATCCATATCTCGCCGCATACGGCCTCTTGGCGGACGCGGAGTTGTTTTAGTCGGATGAGTTCGAGCATGGCAAGAAAGGTCACGACGATCTCCGTGCGGCTGGCGGCATCGGCGAAGAGTTCCTCAAAGCGGAGCGGAATGCCTTCCTGGGTGATGCGCAGAACATGCTCGATCTTGTCGGAGACGGTGAAATTTTCCGCGAAGATCTCGCGCAGGTCCTCGGGTTTTTTCTCGATCCTTTTGAGGATTTTTTGAAAGGCGTGGATCAGGTCGAAAATACCGACCTCCTCAACCAGGAGATTCTCGGCCGGGGCCAGATCCGGCGTCACTGGCACGCGGGCAAAGAGGTTCAGCTGGGCCGTCTCGTTGTCGCGCAGGAGGGCCGCCGCTTCCTTGAATTTTTTATACTCGATAAGCTGCCGGATGAGTTCGAAGCGGGGGTCATCCTCTTCGGCGTCCTCCTCCGCCATCTGTTGGTCAACGGGGAGGAGAGTCCGGCTTTTGATGTAGAGGAGGTTCGCGGCCATGACGATGAACTCGCCGGCCAGCTCGATGTTCAGAACCTGAAAGGCCTCGATGTAGGCCATGTATTGCTTGGTGATCCGCTCGATCGAAATGTCGTAGATATCCACCTCATCGCGTTTGATGAGGTAGAGCAACAGATCGAGCGGACCCTCGAATACATCAAGTTTGACCTTGTAGTCCTCCACGCGACTTTAAGGCCGCTTGTAGCCGCGTTTTTCAGCCTCGCGTTTTTGTTGGATGCGGTGCTTGTCGTGTTCTTTTTTCTTGGTTTTGAGTTTGCTGATCTGGCGCGAAAGTTTGTCCACGACCTTGTCGATGGCCACATAGAGGTCGGCTTCCGCGTCCTCGGCATGGATGTCCGGGCCGCTGAGTGCGAGGTGGACCTTCACGATGTAGGGCTTTTTGCGGTCGTGATTGTGAAGAAGAACGATGTGCGCAGCGAGGATCGTTTCACCGTGGCCTTCGAGGTGGCTGACTTTTTCCGCCACAAATTCATGGATGGCGCCGGTGAGGGTGATGTTTCGCGGAGTGATGTGAATTTGCATGGCCTACACTTTGCGGCTGGGAGCGGCTTCATTCCAGCAAAAATCCGCGTGGCGCTCGATTTCGTGCGCCTACATTTCGACGAGTTCGAGAATTTTCGAATAGCTCGCTTCCGTGTTCGCGCCTGGCTGCGCGGGGTCGATCATGTCGTGAGGGATGCCGAGGGACTCGGGGAATTCGTAGGTGAGGACCTCCGCTTCCTTTCGGGCCTCAAACCGTGATGCAATCTCCTTTGTAAGCTGGTTGTTCGCGCCGCGGTCACTGGCTGTATTCAAAAAAATCAGCCTCTTCGCGAGGATCGGTCGCGTGTCGAGATGTGCGCGCACATCCCGCGAAAGTTGGATCGTGTCGGCCATGCAGTGGGTGCCGAATCGGGGATAGGCGTAGATTGGACCCGGCAGGTTTTCTTTCTTCGAGGCATCCCACCACTGGTAGAAATTCGGCAACTTCGAAAGGGTCGCCGCTGCGGCATCGAGGACGGAGGGCTGGACTCCATACATGCCGAAAAACGGGGCGATGAGCATGACATCGTGGACACCTTCCCGGTTTTGAGCCATCCAACCCGCCGCCACGGCACTTCCCGAGAGGCCGATGAGTGTGATCCTGTCGCCGAGACCGCTTGCGATATCGAGTCCGGTGGCCGCCTGGTCGATCAGATCCTGTGCGGTTTGGTGTCCTTGGTCTTTGTTGAGCCTGTCTGCAAAACCCGCGAGCCGCGCCCGGGGAAGCACCACATTCGCTCCCTTGGAGTGAAGGGTTTTGGCAAGCGGCACAAATTGCTCCGGACAGTTCGTGAGACCATGCATAAGCACGAAGACTCGCTCGGTCTTTTGTCCGTGGTGCAGAAGGCGGCTGGCGCCCTCGGGCCGCAAAGGCATCGTCGACTCGTCACTGCGGAGGGTTTCAAATTTCGCCAGAGCCTCATCGAACGACGCCGCCGGGTTGGGCGTCGATTGGAATGTCGGAATTTGTGACATGGCTATTACAACGATGACCAGAATAGGCAGTCCGAAAAGGGCGGTTTTTTTCATGCGCGGAATTTCGGTGCCCAAGTCGGCCGGATTCTTGCGGCAACAAGGAATGCCACGCCGATGGCCACCAGAAAGAGCGAGAGAAATTGGCCGCGTGTGAGCATGAGAGTGAGCGGGGCATCAGGTTCACGGAAAAATTCGCCGGCAATCCGCAACAGCGCGTAGGCAATGAAAAACACACCCGTCAGGATGCCATCAGGCAGGCGAAAGCGCGTTCTCATGATCCAAAGAATGGCAAACAGCACAGCGCCTTCGAGAAAGGCCTCGTAAATCTGCGAGGGATGTCGCGGCGTGAGGACTTTGGCCAGAAGATCGTGCAACTCCGGTGATGAACCGGCGTTTTCGACAACAGCAGGGATGTTGGTGAAAGAGGGATCAATTTGTGAGGCTTCAAGCAAGACCTCGCGCGCGGTCTCCGGCGGGGCATCGTAGAGTTCCTTTGGAAATTGAACCGCCCATGGCACCGAGGTCGCCCGCCCGTAGAGTTCGCCATTGATGAAGTTGGCACATCGCCCGAGGAAGAGGCCAACAGGTGCCGCAACGACCGTGTTGTCACCAATGTTCAGCCACGGGATTTTTTTTCGCCGCGAGTAAATCCAAGTGAAAGCAACGATGCCCAGAATGCCACCGTGGCTCGACATGCCGCCGTCCCAGAATTTGAAAAACACCAGCGGATTGGCGATGAAGTTTTGCCAGTCGTAAAAGAGCATGTATCCCAGCCGTCCACCCAGAATAACCCCAAAAAGCGCCGTTCCGGTGATGAAGTCGCCAATATCCCGCGCCGGAATGTCGCTGTATCCCCGCCGTGCGAGATGAAGGCAAATGCCATACGCCGAGGCAAACGCCATCACATAGGCCAAGCCATACCAGCGAAGCCCCATAGTCTCGCTGAACTGAATCAAAAACGGGCTGAGATCGTGAATATAGTAGGCAAGCACAGCTATCCTTCTTCGCCGTTCATGCTCTGAGAGGCAAGCGTGAGGGTCGAATCCACAGGAGAACGTCCGAGTGTCATGATCGGCGAGCCCATTCACTAACTCATTCACCCGATTGGTAAACCGGTTTAGGTCTGAGGTGAACCAATTCGCCTGATTGGTAAACCGGTTTAGGTCTGAGGTGAACCAATTCGCCTGATTGGTAAACTGGTTTAGGTCCGAGGTGAACCAATTCGCCTGATTGGTAAACTGGTTTAGGTCTGAGGTGAACTAATTTACCCGATTGGTAAACTGGTTTAGGTCTGAGGCGAACCAATTCACCCGATTGGTAAACTGGTTTAGGTCTGAGGTGAACCAATTCGTCTGATTGGTAAACCGGTTCAGGTCTGAGGTGAACTCATTCCGAATTGGGGAAATGATTTTTGAAAAATCATCTTTTGGGCTTGCTGGAGGTGGTTTTCGGGAGTTGGGTTTGAACAAGTCCGTCCGCGACGCAGGCAAAAAATAACCTGCCGGGAGTGCGAATCCCGACAGGTTATCTGCTTTTAATCCCTGAGGATCTCTGGCTACTGCATCAACGGTGCCTTGTCTTCCGTTTTGTCTGCGGAGCGGCGGCCTTGCCCTGCGAAGCGCTTGGAGAGCGACGCGGAGGTGGTGTTCAAGCCGCTGGCTTGGACTTTGGTCTTGGTGAGCGAGTAGATAAGGCGCGCGTCCTCATACAGTTCGCTGCCCATCACTGTGACGGTGTTGTTGACCAGCTCTGTGACCTGCTGCAGATCGGACTGAACCTCTCGCAGTTGGCCAAAGAGTGTCAGTTTATCCTGCAATGTCTCCGGCTCGATGGAGCGTGGAAGCATGGAGGGGTTGCTGACTCCGGCTTTGATGGCATCTTCGACGAAGACGCGGTTTTTATTACCCATCTTTAACAGGCGTTGCTTGTCGCTGGGGCGAAGCCCAACGAGAAAGCCCAGCGAGGAGCGGATGGAGTTTAAGGCGGCGGCCACTGATTCCCGCTGAGCCTCGTTCAGCGGGGTGGTGTTGAGCATGGTTTTATCCATGGTTTGTGCTTCAGCCCAACCGGCGATTGTGAGCCCGCCGTATGGCTTGATTGCCTTCGGTCGGGTGGTTGGGAGAAAGTGGGGCCTCATTCCGCATGCTTGCGTGTTGAGAAAAAGCTGGGTGCTGCCGCGCTCTATTCGGAGGGCGCTCAGGTCGACTGCGAGACTGGGGGGGAATAGTTGTCATCTTCTGATTCTTATTTTGCGGAGGCATGTCAAGTGGCCTGCGGAGTCGTGTTGCTCCTCTCGAAAAAGAGCCTCTCGGGAAGGCTGCGTGTTGTTCAGGGGAAAAGTGATCATGCTGTAATTTAAGTATGCGGATGCGTGTCAAGCGCCCGCCCTCATGCCCCGGGAAGCCGGTCTGTTTTCGTGTGGCCGTGCAGACACTCATGCCGTTTCAAAGATCAGCACCCGCTAAAAAAAACTTTCTGAACCCCCAGCGGATGTCCGACCGGGCTTGTTAGGCTCCATTCGAAATGATCACCAAAATCCTATCCGCCATCCAAGCAGCCACGCGCTGCTTCCGCCCGCAGTCCCAATTCCCAAGCCGCTTCGCGCGGCAGAGCGAGTTTTCGTTTTGAGCTATGGAGACCAACGCCTATGGAAAACCGATTCGGGATCGCGAGTTGCTTCGCCGGATCAAAAAAGCCCGCGCCTACCAGTGCTTGAACGACCCGCTGGGCGCACTCCATGACCCCATCGAGGACGACCCGGAGATCAAGCCGATCATGCGAGAAGTCGAGCGCCGTGCCGAAAAGGAGTCAGCGATCCAAGGCATGGGCCGCTGCCACGATGTTTGGGGCCGTATGCGCCAGATTCTGAAAACCGAGCACGGCGTAGTCTGGTATCCACCCAGCCAGATGAATACCCACATCCTCTTCGATTAACCGTGAGATTCCTCATGCCACGCGTTTCGTTGATAAAACTGCTCAAGGCCGTTTGCAGCGGTGCCATCCCGCTTTTGCGCATTGAAGCATCAACGGGTTTTGTCACCCTCTCCTGCGGCGATATCGAAGCGGGTTGTGAGGCCACTATCGAGCGGGCCGGCGTGTGCTTCCTTCGCCATTCCAAGCTGAAGAAGCTCATCCAGACCTACCATTCCGATGCAGGGCACTCGGCCACCATCGATATCGAGGTGAGGCCCTCTGGCATCCGTGTTGGGCGCACCAGAGTTTCGCGCGCAGGTTGGGAAATCTCGCTCTTTGCGAAACCCGAAATCGCCCCAAGGACACTTCGCTTCCGCGAGCCGCTTGTGCCAGAGGAACCACCTCAAGTGGACCTGCAAATGCCCTTGTTTCCTGCTGGCGTTGACGATGCCCCGTTACACTCTACGCCGCGCCACACGCCATTTTCATGAACTCTATCACCCCGCTGTTTCTCGCTCTGCTCCTCAGCGCCTGCACTGCCATGCAGAAGCCTGAACCAGAGATCAAGCGCGCGCAGCCCAAGCCGCAGGAAATTCAGATCCAGACCGCGCCACCAGGCGCACTGGTTGATTGGAACGGCAATGTTCTTGGCGTGGCTCCCATCACCATCGAGCTCACGCCGGATTTCTCGGCGTATGCCAACCACTACAGCTGGCCCTCAAATGGAGCCCTCACCCAGCGTTTCCGCGCCCGCTGGCCCGACGGCGCTATGAACACCGAATTCTTCGAAAGCAATACCCCGCCGCCGCAAGCCATCGCCATCGTCTCGCCAAGCGTTGGCAACTACCGCGACATCTGGACCACACCTGCCAAGAAGGAACTGCAAATTAAGAAAGGACCATGAAACCAAACCTCACGCAGAGCCGCAGTGGCGCAGAGAAAGAAGGGGGCATGGTCGTCTCGACCGTGAAAGACTTTCAACCGTGATTACAGCGAAACCACATGATTCCATGGTAGGGTTGGCACGCCGTTGCCGACCCAAGCCTCAGGCGCGAACGCGCCGTCTGCAACGCCAAGAAAGAAAAAGGAATTCGCCGTTGCATCTGGGGAGCCTGAAAAACAGGACTCTGGCCAGCAGGCGGCGAACTCCTCTCTCAACCTCGTTGCCCTATGCCGCAAAACAAGCTAAAAAGCATCCGATGCGCGCAATTCTCCTTTACCCCCGCCACTGGTTGCCAGCTACGGGCCACAGCGGATACGCCGCCCTGTTGCAGCTTTTGCGACGCCGCCCCACCGAGTCTCCCTTGCAATCCAGGCAACAAAAAAATCGGGAGATAATGTCTCTCGATTCCCAAATCGCGGAGCCTGAATATCCCGCCACTTTTTGTGCCTGCTAAAAAATCATCAAATTTGAATCTTCCGGTGCCTCTGGAAACCGATGGTCGCTTGGCTCGCGGTCGTGCCCGCTTGGACGCGCGTTTCACCGCGCCGCCTTCGCTTGCGGGGTTGCCAGACTCATACAGCGCCACATTTGAAGAAATCAAAAGCCACCTGCAAGGTGCGCGCATCCGCGCCGTGCTCGCGGCCAATCCCATCGTCATCGAAGCCTATTGGCACACCGGAAAAATCATCCTTCAGCGCCAGCAGGAAGCCGCTTGGGGTGCCAAGGTCATCGACCGCCTCTCCGCCGATCTCCGCAAGGCTTTCCCCGACATGCAGGGCCTCTCCACGCGCAACCTGCTGGCAATGAAAATATTCGCTCGCGAGTTTCCCAATTCTCCAATTGCGCAACAACCTGTTGCGCAATTGCCTTGGGGCCATGTCCTCCAGATCATTCAGCGCATTAAAGATCCCGTCGACCGCGAGTTTTACATCAGGGAAACCATCTCCCACGGATGGAGCCGAAGCATCTTGGAAATCCAAATCCAAAACCGCCTCCATCTCCGTGCCGGTCGCGCCCAGAGCAACTTCGCCCTCACCATGCCCCCCGTCGACTCGGACATGGCAGCGCAGCTTTTCAAAGACCCCTACCTCTTCGACTTTCTTGGCACCGCAGATCCCCGCCGCGAGGCCGAGGTCGAGCAGGCCCTCGTCGACCACATCCAACAGTTCCTTTTGGAGTTGGGAGCCGGTTTCGCCTTTGTCGGTCGGCAAGTTCATCTCGAGGTTGGCGACGAGGATTTCTACCTCGACCTCCTTTTTTACCACCTCAAGCTCCGGCGCTATGTCGTCATAGAACTCAAGGCCCGCGCCTTCGAACCCGGCGATGCCGGACAAATCAACCTCTACCGCTCTGCCGTGGACGATTTGCTCCGCCACCCTGATGACCAGCCCACGATAGGCCTTCTTCTATGCAAGGAAAAAAATAAGGTCCTCGTCGAGTATGCCCTCAGCGGCCTTGAGCAATCCATCGCTGTCGCGGATTGGAAAACGCAGCTCACTGAGACCCTCCCTCCTGAATTCCAAGGCAGCCTACCCACCATTCAGGAAATCGAAGCCGAACTCTCGCGTGATTTGCAGAAGGAGGAAGAGCGATGAAACCTCAGCGTAAAAAAGCAATGGGCCAAGAGACCAGCGTTGAGCCCTGTTCAAATCCACAATCCAACATTCAAAATTAGCCTGCCCTGCCACTTAATCCCCGTCCTGTTAATCCTGTTATCCTGTCAAAAAAATGCTTTATGAATCACTACTGTCCGGTTATAAGTTAAACAGCTCCAGTTGATTAGAATTTTGACCGCTTGGCTTTTGGGAAGTGGTTTTCATAAGCAATTCATTTAAAGGCA
>JBIIUB010000060.1:0-17356 GCA_044340205.1 Terrimicrobiaceae bacterium | reverse complement strand
TTGCGGCATACCGAAGTATCGCCAAACCAGAGGAAGTCCTTCAACCCGGTTCATTGAGGTTCCTCAACAGCGGTTCACGCCGCCCAGAGGTCAGGATGTCTGACCTTGGAGATACATTTCGGCGATCGCGCTTTTGAGGGCCTGGTCGATGCGGGAGCCTTTTTCCAGAAGGGAAGGGTAAAAAGGTTCAGAAGACTCTCTGGTTTGAGGGACTTTGACCTTCATCTCACCAAGAGTGCTTTTGAGGGTTTTATCTTTGAATCCGTTGGCGTAACCGTTTCGATTTTCGCTGCGCTCATAGGGGTGGGCGGCAAGATGGGCTCTTCTCTCAAAAAGCATGGCTGCGTTGAGGATCATTTCAGCAATCCGGGGAAGACCGTTATCGTATCCCTCCTTTAAAAAAATTTGGATGAGGTCATTAAGGGACGTATTTTGGTTGCTTGTGTGTTCGGTCATGGTTGGTGCTCTGTTTGATTTAAGCACCTTCAGTATCCAGCTGTGGCCGGACGCCTTCAAACACTCGTCTTCCTGACATGCGATCGCGTTACGGAAAACTCCGCTCCGCTCCGTTTTCCGTAAGTCAGGAATGATTTGGTGATGTTGGCAATTTACAGACGAATTGTTGCACTACCGGGAGTGGGGTTTTGATGTGGGAGCGGAGGCGGGTGAGGAGGCTGTAGAGGCCGAAGAATGTGCGGTTCAGGTAGATGGTGTCGGCGGAGCCTCTTTGTCCTCTCATGCCACGGAGGGTATTGTTTTTTCTATTTTCTTCGCCGAGGTCGTAGATGGCTTTCATGAATGCGGGGTCGCCAAAGTCGAAGTGGCCGGTGCGGAAGGGCAGGGCGAGGAGTTCGAGGGATTTTTTGCAGAGCTCGATGAGGTGGTTGCGTTGAGCGGGGGTGTCCGAGGGCAGGAGGATGTCCATCGACTCCATCGCGGCGGCGAGGCGTGTGGGGTTTGTTTCGAGCGTGGGATCGAGGAAGGCGAATTGTTTGCTGTGGAAATCCGGGTTGATCGTTTTTGTGCAACCGAAGTCCAGAACGCAGAGGTTGTCGCCCTCGATGAGAAAATTTCCCGGATGCGGGTCGGCATGGAAACGCCGGAGGTTGTGGATTTGATGGGCGTAAAAATCCCACAGCGTCTGCCCAACGCAGTTGCGAAGTTCCTGCGAGGCCGGGCCGTCGGCAAAGACATCGAAAGGGTCGCCGTCCATCCAATCCATCGTAATCACCCGTCGGCTTGAAAACTCGGGGTGGTATTGCGGGAAGTGGATGTGCGGCAGGTGCGCGCAGGCGGCGGAGAGTTGGATGGCGCTCTGGAGTTCTTTTTCGTAATCTGTTTCCTCCAAGAGGCGGGCTTCGACTTCCCTGAAATAGGCGGCGACATCTCGCTCCCGTAGCCCAAGAATTTGAAGGGCGATGGGTTTTACGACGCCGAGGTCGCTGCGGAGGCTTTCGGCCACACCGGGGTATTGGACTTTGACGGCGAACGCACGCCCTCCGAGCGTGGCTCGATGCACCTGGCCGATGGATGCCGCGTGCGCTGCCTGGGGTTCGAAGGTGTCGAAAATGTCTCGCGGATCTTTACCAAATTCCCGCCGAAATGTTCGGACGACGAGCGGGTAGGAAAGGGGAGGCGCGGAATACTGGGCTCGGGCAAATTGCTTGGCGTAGGCGGGCGGCAGGAGGGATTGGTCGATGCTGAGCATCTGGGCCAGCTTGAGTGGGCCGCCTTTCAATTCACTGAAGGTGCGGAAGACCTCGCTGGCATTTTGTTCCTGGAGCGTGTCTGGATCCGCCCGTCCCGAGATGGCCTGGCGTCCGTAGTGCTTGAGGTAATTCATGCCGACCCGCGCCCCAGCGCCGGCGAGGGCGGCCATGCGGTCGAGTTTGTGGCTTCGGATGCTCTCCTGCGTGCTCAAGACATTTTCCCCCAAGCCGAGGGTGCGAGGAAGCGGGCCAGATCGAACGCGGAGTCGATCGCTTGGGTTCGTATGACATCAAAGGCAAAGGCGACCGTCTTTTCGATGAAGGCGTCTGTGCGCTCGAAGTGATGGCTTTCATCGCGAAGCAGGAAGGAAATAACAGCCCGGAAGTGGATGTATAAAACAGCGGGGTAGAGTGCTTGCAGCGGGCCCCTGTGCGCGATCTCGCCTGTCGATATGCCGTGGGAAATGATTTCCGAGGCGAAGACTTTGAAATGCTCCTCGAAGGCTTTGAGAAAGGGCGGAGAGGCTACGGGCGCAAGGTGGTTGAAACGGGTGAGCATGAGCGAGCGCCAGTCCAGCGAGGACTCGGTGAACGCGAAGAGGAATGTGAGGTAGCAATGCCGGGCTGAAAACTCCTTCCACTCGGCTCCACTCTCAAGGCGTGTGGTGAGACTCGAGATCCAATCGCCCCAGATGGCGCTCTCCACACTTTCGAGGGATGCGAATTCTTGAAAAAAATCCCTCTCGGCGAGGTTAAGGGATTTGCAGAAGGCATGAACGGTGAGCGGCGGTGCGCCATGCTCGCGGAGGTGGTTCGTGTAGGCTTCGGTAATGCGGGTCCGGTTTTCCATAATTCAGTAGAAGTCATACGCTGTGAAGCTGAAGAACGATACTTCGGTAATGCGAAAGTTTCGCTCTTGGAAGTGAACGAGGGGTGGTGGAGCCTAGGGGATTCGAACCCCTGACCTCCTCAATGCCATTGAGGCGCTCTACCAACTGAGCTAAGACCCCGTGAACGGGAAAGGCGAATACTCGTTGAAACCTACGGCAAGATCAAGCGGGAATCTTCGCAAGAAATGCCGCGCCGATGATGCCTGCGTCATTCTGCATTTTTGCCGGTTGGATGAGGACATCCGTCTTCGCCGTGAGATAGGGGAGAAACTTATCGGCTTTTTTACTGATGCCACCGCCGATGATGAAGAGTTCAGGCGAGAAGAGGGTTTCCAAGGTGGCGAGGTATTCACTGACGATTTTCGCCCACTTTTTGAAAGACATGTCCTTCTCCTCGCGAACGCGTTCGGAGCAGCGTTTCTCGGCGTCCTTGCCACGAAGTTGGAGGTGCCCGAGTTCGGCGTTGGGAATCAGCACACCATCATGGAAGATGGCCGATCCAATGCCGGTGCCGAATGTGAGCATGATGACAACGCCGGACTTTCCGTGTCCCGCGCCGAAGTGCATCTCGGCGATGCCGGCGGCGTCGGCGTCGTTAACGACAGTAACGGGACCGCCGAGGTGCCTTTTGAAAAGTTTGGCCGCATCGACCTGGAGCCACGAGTGGTCAACATTTGCAGCGGAGTGGATGGTGTTGTTTTTGACAATGCCGGGGAAGGTGACTCCAGCAGGCCCCTTGTAGTCGAAGTGGGCTGCGATCTGGCCCACGACTTCGGCCACGGCGTTGGGAAAAGCGGGCTTCGGGGTGGCGATGCGGAATCTCTCGGCGACGAGTTCGCCAGTTGCGATATTGACCGGCGCGCCTTTGATGCCGGTTCCGCCGATATCGATGCCAAGAATAGTCATGGGATTTTTTAAATCTCTGTTCCGACGATTTTGCGAAGGCGCACCATGCCGCGATGGATGCGGGCTTTAACGGTCGAGATGGGTTTGTGAATGCGGTCTGAGATTTCCTGTTGGGACAGGCCGCTGAAATAAAGCATTTCGATGACCTCGCGCTGATCGGGATTCAGCTTCATCACGGCCGTGCGGACGAGTTCATTTTTCTCGTTTGCGCGCAGGCTCTGGGCTGGCGTGCGGGTGTCGACCGATTCGGGATTTTCAAGCCGGACTTCATCCTGCAGGCGCAAGCGGCGCTGGAGTGAACGCAGGCGGTCGATCGCCTTGTTGCGTGTCATGGTCACAATCCAAGTCACAGGCTTGCCTCTCTCGATGTCATACATGGGGGATTTCTCCCAAAGCATGAACAGAACCTCCTGGGCGACATCCTCGGCGTCGGTGTCGTTGTTGAGAACGCGGTGGGCGGTGGAGTAAATGATTCCGATATGGCGTCGCTGGAAGAGGGTAAACGCCTCTGTGTCACCTGTGCCCATGCGCTGGATCAGGTCGACATCGCCGGTTTCCGGAGGAAGGTCGTTCACTATCAGGAAGTCTATGCCGTGGCTTAGGGCATGGCAAACATTTGTCTGCGGTGTTTTTTTACACGCGAGGCACTGAGTGAAACGATAGAGTCAGGCTTTCGTTTCGGGGTTGGGGAGTTGCTTGATCATCTGGTCGAAGTCGGATTCGAAATTGCGGTCTTGCAGGCCCCGGTATTTTTCAAATTCGGCTTCAGCGTGGGCTTGGGCGATTTCGGCGGTAACTTTTCCGGCATCTTGCAGGACCTCGCGGTCGGTGGCTGCGATGAAGCGGTTCAGGCGGGTTTCCCAATCTTGCATTGTCATGGGAATCTGTCGCAGGGCCATGTCTTCGGCCAGGTCGAGGTAGGCGGAGACGAGGCGTTGGAGTTGCGCCATTTCGCCTTCGGTGAGGTAGTTTTTGGCGACCGCGACATCAAACTTCTGGATTTTGCCCCGGGGGGCGTCTTTCCATGTGGTGAGGCCCATGCTGTCTTTTGCGGCATCCGCGCGGGAGAAAATGACCTCTGCCGCCGTCTGACCGTGGATGGCCCAGTGGAGTTTGTTCTGCACGGTGGCGAAGAAGCGTTTCGTGGCGGTGGCGGTGACATCGTAGTCGATGGCGGTGGCGTAAATGTCGGTGATTTTCTGGTAGAATTTGCGCTCGCTGAGCCGGATTTCGCGGATGCGCTGGAGCTGCTCCTCAAAGTATTTTTTGCCGAGTATGGTGCCGTCGTTTTTCAGGCGTTCGTCATCCATCGCAAAGCCTTTGATGGTAAATTGCTCGATGATGCCGGTGGCCCACTTGCGGAATTGCACGGCGCGTTCGGAATTCACTTTGTAACCGACGGCGATGATTGCGGAGAGGTTGTAGTGGAGCGTGTCGTAGCTTTTGCCGTCGGCGGCAGTTATCCGAAAAATTTGGATAACTGAATTCTCCTGGAGTTCACGGTCTGCGAAGATTTTTTTGAGGTGGTAGTTGATTGTCCGGACATCCACATCGTAGAGCTGGCCCATCATTTTCTGGGTGAGCCAGACATTTTCATCGGCGTAAACGGTTTCGACGCCGCCGTTGCCGCTGGCCGCCACAAACGAGAGGTATTCTGCTGCCGAGGAACGAACCGTCGATGCGGGGGCGGCGGGCTTGGACTTTTTTTTGCTCATGGGTTCAAATCAACTTTTGAAGCTTGTCGTGAAATCCCCGCCTGAGCCAGTAGTCAATCCTGCGCCAGCATGGCCCTCAGGCTTGCGAACGACGCGGCGAGATCTTCCTCTGCAACGGGGCGGGACATGATGTCCTCGTGGGATTCCGAGATAACGCTGTCGCCTTCGATTTCCTTCAGAAATGGGCTGGGACGGCAGCTCATGGCGGAGCCGAATTTCATGCGGTTCCGGCAATGGGTAATCGTGAGAGACTTCATTGCGCGAGTTATGCCGACATAGAAAAGACGCCGCTCTTCATCCACCGTTCCCTCGGATTTCGAGCGCTCGTGGGGCAGGAGTCCATCCTCTGCGCCGATCAAGAAGACATGAGGAAACTCAAGCCCCTTGGCTGCGTGGAGAGTGATGAGGGTAAGCCCGGTGGCGTCCTCTTTTTTGTCCTCCTCCCGTTCGCGGTTGAGGGAAAGTTCATCGAGAAAATCCTGCACGCTGCCGCGTTTTTTGGATTGGTGGCTTGCCAAGGCGTTGAGGATTTCCTTCGCGCCAGACTCGCGGTTCAGCGCCTCTTCGGGCGTCTTGCAGGAGTTTTTGAGGTCCTCGAAATAGCCGGTTTCAGAAAGGTAGCCGTTTACGATGGCAAAGGCGTCCGCGCCCGGCGTGAGAAGGTGAATGCGCGCGGCTGCGAGGTCCTCCGCGAACTTTCGGATCGCCGCAGCGGTCTTGCGTGAAACCTCCTGTTCGAAGGCGGCATCCGTGAGCGTTTCAAACAGGCTGCGGTGCGCCTTGGCGCTGTGCTCGAGGGCGAGTTCCACCGTGGTGGCACCGATGCCGCGCGGCGGCGTGTTGATGATACGGAGGAGGGAAATGTCATCCTGCGGATTGACGAGGCAAGTGATGGTGGCGAGGACATCCTTGATTTCGCGCCGGTCGAAGAAACTTTTTCCGCCAACGAGCCGGTAGGGGATTTTCATGCGGCGGAGGTTTTCCTCAAGAAGTCGGGATTGAGCATTCATGCGGTAGATCACCGCGAAATGCTCCCAGGGAATGCCGCCTGCATTGCGGATTGCGCCAACTTCGCCAACTACAAATTCGGCCTCCGTCTTGTCATCGGCCACGGCGACGACATGCACGGGATCGCCTCCTGGGACGGAACTCCAGAGGTTTTTCACGCGGCGGCGTGGGTTGTTTTTGATGAGCCGGTTTGCCGTGGTGAGGATGGGATTCGTGCTGCGGTAGTTCTGCTCCAGGCGGATGATCTTGGGATTCGGAAAATGTTTTTCAAACTCGAGGATGTTTGAGACCTCGGCCCCGCGCCACCCGTAGATGCTCTGGTCGTCATCGCCCACCACGCACACATTGGGCGGGTCGCCGGCCGCGAGAAGACTCACCAGATCGAGTTGCAGGCGGTTGGTGTCCTGGAATTCATCGACCATCATCTGGCTGTAGCGGGCACGCCATTTGTCCCGGACATCGTGGTGTTCGTTGAGAAGGCGCACGGCTTGCACGAGCAGGTCGTCGAAATCCATCGCATTTAACGCATGCAGTTCGCGGTTGTAGCGGGCATAGACCGCTCCGATCACAGTTTCGTCGTCCTGTGGCGGGGCCCAGCCGTTGTTTTTGGCTTTGCTGATCAGGTTTTTTGCCAAGCCAGGATCGAGTTTTTCATCCTTGGCTGTAACGCGGTTGATGACTTTTTTGATCAGCCCGAGTTGGTCGCCCTCGTCAAAGATGGTGAAGTTGTTTTTGTAGCCGATTTTCTCGGCATCGCCTCTGAGAATCCTGACGCAGAGCGCGTGGAAGGTGGATGCGGTGATCTCGTCCGCCTGATCTTCGGTAAGCATCCCGGCGATACGCTCCTTCATTTCGCGGGCTGCCTTGTTGGTGAAGGTGACGGCCAGAATTTTCGACGCGGGAGTGCCAGTCGAGACGAGCCAGGTGATGCGGGCAACGATGGTTCGGGTTTTTCCAGTCCCCGCTCCGGCAAGGATGAGCAACGGGCCGTGCTCGTGCGTGGCGGCGCTTTGTTGCTCGGGATTCAGGTCGTAAAGGCGGAAGCGGCTCATGGAAGCTCCCTGCGTGCGAATCGAACGAGGACTTCGGGGTAGAGCCGGTGCTCCGCCTCTTGAATGCGGGCGTGGAGGGTTTCTGCGGTGTCACCCGGGAGGACCTGCACCTCGGACTGCGCGATGATCTCGCCGGTGTCCATGCCGGAGTCCACAAAATGCACGGTGCAACCCGTGGTTTTGACCCCGGCGGCAAGGGCTTGTTTCCAGGCTTCCAGACCGGGAAAGGCAGGCAGGAGCGAGGGGTGGATGTTGATAATTCGGCGGGGGAAGGCTTCGAGGAGGGGGGCTTTGACGAGGCGCATGTAGCCTGCGAGGACGATCAGGTCAGCGCCGGATGCCTGAAGCTGCTCGACCAGCCCGGACTCGACCTCCGTCGAAAGCCGGGTGCGGTATTTGGGCTCATGGATCGCGGTTGTCGGGATTCCGAGGTTGTCCGCTAGGGTGAGTATGCCTGCATCGGCCACATCGGATGCGGCAAGGACGGGAGTGACTCTGAGGTGTCCCGCCATGATGGCTGAGAGGATCGCGCGGAAGTTGGAACCTTTTCCAGAACCGAGGACGGCAATTTTAAGCTGCGGCATGAGGGCGCGCATATTGCATATCGAAGGCGGGTGATGGGAGTCTTAAGTTTCGGGAAAATTCGATTTGCCAGTTGGGTATTGTCGGAGCACGCGGGTGGGACTATTTGTCCCTGCCTGCTTGTTTTTGAATTATCCACCGATGAATGTGAAATCCCGCCTCGCAGCCCTTCATAAAAAGGTGGATCAGGCATTGGATCGGTGGATGCCGGATGCCAACACGAAGCCCAAGACGCTGCACACGGCAATGCGTTACAGTGTTTTCGCTGGGGGGAAACGCCTGAGGCCCGTTCTGTGCCTCGCGGCCGCAGAGGCCTGTGGTGGCTCAATCACTGCCGCCATGCCGCCGGCCTGCGCCATCGAGTGCATCCATACCTATTCGCTCGTTCATGACGACCTGCCTTGCATGGATGATGACGATCTTCGCCGTGGACGCCCTACCACGCACAAGGTCTTCGGCGAAGGCATGGCCGTGCTGACGGGTGATGCCTTGCTTACGCTTGCATTCGAGATTTTGGCCCGCACAAAGCCCTGCGCGCGCCACACGATTGCGGATTATTTGCGCGAGCTCTCGAAGGCTGCCGGAAGTTCGTATCTCATCGGTGGCCAGGTGGCGGATGTCGAAGCGGAGAATCAAAAAGTCGGCCCGGCGGGTCTTGAGTTCATCCATCTCGGCAAGACGGCGGCTATGATCTCTGTGAGCCTGCGTCTCGGAGCGATGGCTGCGGATGCCACTCCCTCTGAATGCCGCTCGCTGGGAGTATTTGGCACGCACCTTGGTTTGGCATTCCAGATTGTGGACGACATTCTGGACATCACACAAACGAGCGAGCAGCTCGGCAAAAGCGCTGGCAAGGATGTCGCAGCGGGCAAGGCCACCTACCCGGCTGTTTTTGGCTTGGAGAAGTCCCGCAAGGAGGCTGCCCGTCACACGAAACTCGCTCTCCAATCACTGAAGACTTTTGGCGAGCGGGCTGCTTTCCTTCGGGGAATTGCGGACTACCTTCTCAGCCGCGAATTCTAATGGGATCACGACTCTTCTGGCTCTCCTTCGGCGGTGCTCTCCTCATCACCTCGCTTGCCGCGTGGGTGTCTTGGGAGTTTTTCATCAAGCCGATGGATGCCGCCGTGCGCACGGCAAATCTCCTGCATGAGAAATTTCAGGAGTCGATGGGAGTATCGCCCAGGATCCTTGCCAATGCCGGCGTGCTCTTTTCTCAAAAAAGCGAACTGGAGAGCCTGGTTCTCTCGAGCGGCGAGGTCAGCGTGCGGGAAAGTTTCGCAGGCCAGAAGCCCGGCGGCGGGGATTTTTCAGCTGGTGCCGATTTTCAAGCCGAAGCTGGATTCTTCTTCCGCGAAGCTCTTCAAATCAATGTCCGGCGTGGCGGGGCGATTGCCGATGTGAGCCTCCCACAAATCAAAATCCTCCGCCTCGAGATGACCTCGCCGGTTCAGTTCGATCCTGGAGATTTGGCTTGGGATGGAATTCCCGACCGCTTGCAAACGAGAATTTCGCGATACCTCGAACGCCGCGCCAAGCGGGAGTTGGTGGATGGAGGGCTCATGAAACGCGCGGAGCAAGAACTCCGAGAAAAAGTTCGCAGCATCGCGTCGCATGTGGGATGCGAGGTTGTTTTTCTGAGTTCGGTGGAGGCGGATCAAGGCGGCTTGCCCAATCGTTGACGGCGACCTGCTGCGAAGATAGTCTTCCCGCCTTGCCAGATGACGACGCTTGACCGCTATGTTTTGCGGAAATTTTCCGTTCCTTTTCTTTACTGCTTTGCCGGGTTTGTAGGCATCTGGTTCATTTTCGACCTCGCGGATAACTTGCAGGATTTTATCCAGGGGCAGGCTTCTGCCGAGGCGCTGATCGACTACTACGCTTCGCAGGTTCCGGAAATCATCGTTATTGCCATGCCATTGGCCACGCTTTTGGCTTTGCTTTACTCGCTGGCGGGCATGTCGCGCTCGAATGAGATTATTTCCATGCTTGGCGCGGGTCGGAGTATTTTACGGATACTTATGCCTTTGCTTCTTGTGGGTGTGCTGCTCACTGGCGTCACCGCTTTTTTTAACTACGAGGGGGCACCGCATGCGACCGGGATGAAAAAGGTAATCGTCGGCGACATCAAGCGTGGAAAAAAAAGCGACAAAAACATCAAAGGCCACCTCTTCCGTAATAGGGAGGACCTCCGCACCTGGTTCGTGGCCCGCATGTCGCTGCGGGGCGAGCGGATGCAGGATGTGCAGATCATCCAGCAGGATGCCGATGGGAACATTCTTCAGCAGTGGTATGCGAGGGAGGCTGTATTCGATCCTCTCGTGGCGCGCTGGACGCTCCTCGGGGGGAAGTATGTGGAGATGGATAGGGAGGGGAATATTTTGAAAAGCGAAATGCCGGGAAACATCACGATTGATGGCTGGTCAGAGACGCCGTGGCGTATTTCGAGTTCCATGCTGAATGCGGATTTTCTCTCCGTGCCGGAGCTGAACGACTACTTGAAATACAATGCCGATTTTCCCGAGAACCGCCTGGCGGCCTACCGCACGCATTGGCACTACCGCTGGGCCATGCCGGCAGTGTGTTTTCTGGTGATCTTCGTAGCTGCGCCGTGCGGCATCGTTTACTCGCGGCGCGGGGTTCTCGGCGGTGTGGCTCTGGCGATCGGCCTGTTCTTCTCGCTGGTCTTCGTGAGCAGCCTTTTCGTGGCTTTGGGCAAGGGCGGGCGCGTCTCGCCTTTCACTGCTGCCTGGGGGCCGATGATTGCTTTCTTTGTCCTGGGTCTGGTTCTCCTCTGGATGAAGTCAACAAACCGCGAGATGCCAAAATTCAAAATACCTGGACTTTCATGATGCAAGCCGACTGGGAGATTAAGTCGCGCGCCCACACCTGCGCGCGCACGGGATACGAATTTCAAGAGGGTGACCACTTTTACACGCTGTTGATTCGCGATGGAGATGGCTTCCGCCGGGAGGATCTCTGCGAGGAGGCTTGGAAGAACCGGAACGACAACATCCAGCCCTTCTCCTTTTGGCGTTCCAAATACGAACCACCCGCGGCGGCAGCTCCCGAGCCGCTGGCCAAGGACGATGCCGAGGGGCTTCTGCGCCGTCTGATCGGCGAGAATGATCCGTCCCGTAAAAATGCCTGCTACATTCTGGCTCTCATGCTGGAACGCAAAAAAATGCTTCGCCCCGTGGCAAGCCGCGACGAGGACATGCTCGTTTATGAACATGTCGTCACGGGTGAGACGATCGTCATCGCCAATCCTCATTTGAGCTTAGACCAAATTCCGGATGTCCAGCGCGAGGTGGGTGCGCTTTTGGAACACGGGGCCTGACATGTCGTCTGGGCCGCTGCTCTTTCTGGCCCCCATGGCCGGGGTTACGAACACTGTTTTTCGCGGCCTGTGTAAAAACCTGGGAGCGGATGTGCTCACGACAGAGTTTGTCTCTGCCGAGGGCATCCTGCACCGCAATGAACGCACGCGCCGGTATTTGGAATTCCAACCGTTGGAGCGTCCGCTTGGAATTCAGCTTTTCGGCGCCGATCCCTCGCGCCTGGCGGAGGCGGTGAAAGCCGTGATCGACTGGGTTTCGCCGGATTTCATCGACCTGAATTTCGGCTGTCCGGTGAACAAAGTCGTAGCCCGCAACGGAGGCTCGGCCTTACTCAAGGACTGTCCGCTCCTGGCAAGTGTGGCCCGGGAGGTTGTGGCTGCTGCGGGTAGTTTGCCGGTCACTGCGAAAATCCGCATCGGGTGGGATTCGCGCTCGGTCAATGCTCTCGAGACGGCGCGCATTCTCGAAGGCGAGGGGATTTCCCGTCTCGCTGTTCATGGACGCACGAAAGAGCAGGGCTACACAGGCGAAGCCGATTGGCGCGTCATCGGAGCGGTGGCCGATGCGGTGAAGATTCCAGTGATCGGCAATGGGGATATCGATTCGGCCGCCGTCGCGCTTCAGCGTCTCAGGGAAACAAATGTCGCGGGCCTGATGATTGGTCGGGCTGCGATGTGCCATCCATGGATTTTTCGGGAAATCCGGTCTGCGATTGATGGCGGCGGCGCTCCCGAGGCTGTGACCCTGAGAATGAAATGGGACTTCATTTTCGAGCACACGCGGCGCGAGATCGAGTGGTGGGGAGGGAAGGAGGAGTTGGCGATCCGCTCCATGCGGGCGCGCTTCATGTCCTACACGCGCGGTCTTCCGGGCGGAGCCCGTCTCCGCGAACGCCTCCAGCAGGTCACTTCCGAGGCAAGCCTCCGGGATATTGCCGGCGGGCATATGCTCGAATACGGCGATAAACCGCTCTGAAGCCTGCTACGCGAGGCGCTCGAAGCTCCATGCGGGCGCGAGAGCTTCAAAGGGCGTGACCTCTTTTGTGAGGGGATGCCGGAAGGTGAGCTTCCAGGCGTGCAGGCAAAGTGGCGGTTCCTCGGGAGAGAGTGTTTGGCGGTTTCCCAGAGCGTGGCCCGGCAAATACACCGGATCGCCACAAATCGGGAAACCCAGATGCCACAAGTGCAGGCGAATCTGGTTTGTGCGACCTGTGAGGGGACGAGCCTCCAGCAGGGCGGTGCCGTCGGAGTCTCTGCGGATGACGCGGAATTCCGTGCGTGCGGGAAGACCATTCTCCGCATCAACCTGGCGGGCTCCGGCGTTCACAGGCTCCCCGCCGATCGCCACATCACAGAAAAATGCGTCCTGCGCTGGATGTCCCACGACGCGGGCGAGGTAGGTTTTTTCGACTTCACCACGCTCGAATTGTGGCTGCACGAATTTCGCAAAATGCCGTGTGCGGGTGAAAACAACCAGGCCGGTCGTATTGGCATCCAGTCGGTGCGCAGGTCGTGGTTTCTGCGGGTGATAAACCGTCTGCAGAATCGCCTGGAGCGTGTTGCGGTTGAATCGGCCGCTGGGGTGGATCGGCAGCGGGGCGGGCTTGTTGAGGACCAAAATCGCCTCATCCTCATGCAGGATGCGGATATCGGCGTTCACCTCCGGTTCCACATCGGCGGGAGTTTTGCGATAAAAACGGTCTCCTGCACGGGCTGTGAGGCTGGGCTGGACTGGTTGGAAACGGGAATCCAGCAGGCAGGAATTTTCAAAAACCTTCTGCCAATCCTCCAGCGGCGTATGGCTGAAAATAGAGGCTATCGCTTCAAGAATGGCGACTCCGTTGTATTCCGGCGGAATCACAATCGGCCGGAAGTTGTCACAAGGCGTGCTGCCGGGCAGGGGAGTGGCGGTATTTCGGATCGCCTCCTCTCTGCGCGAGATGCTCAGCGCCATTTCCTCCTCCTCTGATTTGAAGCAAAACGGGCAGGACTTGCCGGCGACATAGCGCGGATCGTTCTGATCATCCGCCGTGAGCGGCGAGAGGCAGCGGAAGCACTGGGAGGAATCGGTTTCACGCAGGGCGGGATCAACCCCAACGCGCTGGTCGAATACGAAGCATTCGCCGTCGTAGTGCGCTCCGCCGCATTCCTCGAAGTATTTTAGAATGCCGCCGTCGAGCTGATGGATATTCCGGAAGCCTTGGCTTTCCATGTAGGGGCCCGCCTTTTCACAACGGATGCCGCCTGTGCAAAACATCACCACCGGCTCGTCTTTAAGCGCCTCGGGGAGTTTGGCGACGGCTTGTGGAAAATCGCGGAAATGGTCGATCCCGGCCGGGAGAGCCCCACGGAATGTGCCGAGTTTGATCTCGTAGTCGTTCCGGGTGTCCAGAAGAGTGACCTTACGGCCTTCGTCGAGCCATTGTTTGAGTGTCGCGGCAGGGAGCTTGGGTGATGTTCTGCGCGCGGGATTAATGCCATCAACCCCAAAGGCGATGATCTCCTTTTTGATTCTCACGAGCATTCGCGAGAAGGGTTGATGCTCACTCAGGCTGAATTTCGGCGCCAGATCTTCGAGGCCTCTTAGACTGCGGAGTTCCTGCAGCAGAACTTCGATGCCATCGGCCGAGCCGGCAACGAAAAGGTTGATGCCTTCGGTGCTCAGGAGAATTGTGCCTTTGAGCGATTGCTCCTGGCAAAGTGCGATGAGGCGCCCACGGAGAGGCTTGATGTCGCTTAACTCGGCAAAACGATAGGCCGCGATATTGGTGATTTGCTCTGAAACTATCGCGCTCACAGGCTGCTCAGATTCCTCCAAAGCGGCGGGAACGGGATTTGTAATCCTCCAAGGCTGCGAGGAAATCCTCCCGGTTAAAGTCGGGCCAGAATTTTTTCGTCACATGGATTTCCGTGTAGCTCAGCTGCCAGAGGAGAAAATTGGAAATCCGCATTTCGCCGGATGTGCGGATGAGCAGGTCGGGGTCGGGAATTCCTGCGGTGTTTAAGCGAGATTCGAAGACCTCCGTGGTGATGGCGTCAGGGTCGAGTTTTCCTGCGGCGGCATCGCGTGCGAGCGACTGCACGGCATCGAGGATTTCGGCTCGTCCGCTGTAGCTCAGGGCGAGGGTGAAGTGGAGTTTGGTATTCGCTGCCGTTGCCTCCATGGCTTCGCGCAGCTTGCGTTGGCACACGCTTGGAAGTTCATGGATGCGGCCTATATGGTGGAGTCGAATGCCTTCTCGGACCATCTCGTCTCGCTTTTGGTTCAGAAAGTTTTCGAGCAGCAGCATGAGCCCATTGACCTCAATGGCCGGGCGTTTCCAGTTCTCCGAGGAAAACGCATACAGCGTGAGATATTGCACCCCGGTATCCAGGCAAGCCTGCACACAACGCTCGATGGATTTCGAGCCTGCTTCGTGGCCCGCAAGGCGAGGAAGTCCCCGTTGCTGGGCCCAGCGGCCGTTTCCATCCATGATGATGGCGACATGCTTGGGGGTGCTGCTCACGATCAGAGTCGAATGGTCTGAGCGCGGGCTGGTCCAATGCTCACGATGGATAGCTTGGCTCCGGTGAGTTCTGCGATTTTTTTCACATAGGCACGGGCTTTGGGCGGCAGGTCAGAGAATTTCTTGGCCTTCTCGGTGGATTTCAGCCAACCGGGCATCTCGATGTAAACAGGCTCGCAGCGGGAAAGGTGCTCGGAGTCGGTTGGCGGGAAGTCCAGAACTTTGCCATCGAGTCGGTAGGCGACGCATATCTTGATTGTCTCCACGCCGTCGAGTCCATCGAGGTTCGTAATGGCCAACTCATCGATGCCATTCAAAATCACAGAATATCTGGTCGAAACGGCATCGAACCATCCGCAGCGCCGGGCGCGGCCTGTTGTGGCACCGAATTCCCGGCCCATGGCGTGGAAGCGGTCGCTGAGGGCGTCGTCTTCCGTGGTGAAGGGGCCTTCTCCAACGCGGGTGGTGTAGGCTTTGAGGACGCCCATGACCTTGTCGATGCGATGGGGTGGCACGCCGCTGCCGGTGCAGGCTCCGCCGGATGTGGTGTTTGAACTGGTCACATACGGATAGGTGCCATGGTCGATGTCTAGGAATGTTCCCTGGGCTCCTTCGAAGAGCATGTTGGTCTTCATCTCAAGGGCGCGGTGCAGGAACATCACGGTATTCGTGATGAATGGGCGTAGAACTTCGGCAGCGGTAAGTGTGTCGTTGATGATCTTCTTCGCGTTGAGCGTTGGTGCGCCGAGGCTCTTGAGGAGAGCGTTGTTCTCTTTGATTCGCTGCGTGAGTTTTTCTTTCAGGACATGCGGACGCAAAAGGTCTCCCGTGCGCAAGCCTGTGCGAGAGGCTTTGTCGGCATAAGCCGGGCCGATGCCGCGCTTGGTGGTGCCGATTTTCTTCGAGCCCTTCTGCGTTTCGCGGAGACCATCGAGAGCCTGGTGATAGGGAAGAACGAGATGGGCGGTGTCACTGATGAGTAGGTTTTTCTCAACCTTCACGCCGCGTTTGCGGAGGCCTTCGATTTCGCCCACGAGCGCCACCGGGTCGAGCACAACGCCATTTCCGATCACGCAGGTTTTGGATTTGCGGAGAATGCCGGAGGGGATGAGGTGGAGGACATATTTTTCACCGCCGATCACAATCGTGTGTCCTGCGTTGTTGCCGCCTTGGCTGCGGACGACGATGTCGGCTTCATCCGTGAGGAAGTCGATAATTTTTCCTTTTCCTTCATCGCCCCACTGGGCGCCGACGAGAATCGTGTTTGGCATAAATAGAGTTCGTTACTTTGAAATAGGTGGATTGAGTGACAAGCGAAAAGACCGGGCCAATCAGGCGCGGCGTTCGCGGATTGAGGCGAGGATGTCCGCTGTGACCTCGGCAAGCGGTTTGGCGCCGATGTTGCCTTTACCATGCAGACGCACACTGACATTGCCCGATTCCATGTCGCGGTGGCCGATGACCAGCATCGTGTGGACGCGGGCTTTCTCGGCATCGGCGATCTTCGCCTTCACCGGATCGGAACCAAAATCCGCTTCGGCACGGACCATTTGACGCCGGAGTTCATTGACGATTGGTTCGGCGTAGGCAATCAAAACTGGGTCGTCATTGAGTGTGATGACACGAACCTGCTCGGGAGCGAGCCATAGCGGGAAGTTGCCGGCGTAGTGCTCGATGAGAAATCCGATGAACCGTTCGTGCGTGCCGAGTGGAGCGCGGTGGATGCACAGCGGCGTCTTTTCGGTGTTGTCGCGGTCGCGGTAGTGTAGTCCGAATTTCGCTGGAACAGCAAAATCAACCTGGTTCGTGGCGATGGTGAATTCACGCCCGATGGCGCTCCAGACCTGAACATCGATCTTCGGGCCATAGAAGGCGGCTTCGTTGGGAACCTCCACAAAATTGATGCCGCTCTCGACTAGAACATTTCGAACCATGTCTTCGGTCTTTTTCCAAAGCTCCGGCTCGTTTACAAATTTCTGCCCTAGTTTTTCGGGATCATGCGTGGAGAACCGCATCTGGTATTTCTCCAATCCGAAAACCTTGAAGTATTCTATATACATCTCGTTCACGGCACGGAACTCTTCCGCGAACTGCTCCTCCGTGCAGTAAATGTGCGCATCGTTCATGTTCAGCGAACGCACGCGCATCAGCCCAAAAAGCTCTCCGCTCTGCTCATAGCGGTAGCAGCAGCCGTATTCAGCAAGTCGCAGAGGCAGGTCACGGTAGCTCCGGGGTTCCGCAGCGAAAATTCGATGGTGGTGGGGGCAATTCATCGCCTTGAGATAGTATTTCTCGGTTTCGCCGAGTTCCTGCAGGCGGCCGTTCAAGGATTTCCATTCCCGAAACGCCTCCACCGTCTCAGGGCTTGCCGAATCATCCTCGATGGCTTGGCGGATAGTGTCCATTTTTTGGGACATGATGGCTGATGACATCCCTCGAGAATATCAATCGACGCCAACCATGGCACTCCAAAATTCATTTTGGCTTCTCGATTCTTCGCGCGCGGTCTCTTGTTTTTGCTTGGACGCATCCCGTCGAAAATCTAAACTTTCCCGCTCATGAAAACTCCCATTCGCGTTGCCGTGACCGGTGCTGCCGGTCAGATTTCCTATTCCCTTCTTCCCCGCATTGCTTCCGGTGCCATGTTT
>JBIIUB010000144.1:0-3846 GCA_044340205.1 Terrimicrobiaceae bacterium | reverse complement strand
TCCCGTGGAAAAAGCCATGAAGGCGCTCGAGGGCGTGGCCATGGAGTTGGATGATTGCGCGTTTCCTCTTCTGGCGGCAATGGTCCTCACCGACGACGCCAAGGTGGCATTCAAGGATGCCAACTGGTGCCTCCTTGTTGGCGCGAAGCCTCGCGGTCCAGGTATGGAGCGCGCCGATCTCCTCAAAGACAACGGCAAAATCTTTACCACCCAAGGTCAGATCATCGATGAGGTCTCAGCCGAGAACGCCCGCGTCGCGGTGGTCGGCAACCCGGCCAACACGAATGCCATGATTGCCGCCAGTAAGGCCCGCCGCCTCACGCCGGATCGCTTCACCGCCATGGTGCGCCTCGATCAGAATCGTGCCCAAACCATGCTTGCCAAAAAAGCAGGCGTCGCCACCACCGATGTGAGCGAGATTTTCATTTTCGGAAACCACAGCCCGACGATGTTTCCAGCTTTCGGCCATGCCAAGATCGCCGGTAAACCCGCCGAGTCAGTCATCACAGACCGCGCCTGGCTCGAAGGAGAATTCTGCGAAAAAGTCGGCAAGCGCGGAGCTGCGATCATCGCCGCCCGTGGGGCCTCATCGGCCGCCTCGGCAGCGAATGCCCTTGTGGACCATGTCCGCTCGCTCGTCACTCCAGGGCAAATCCACTCCATCGCCATCAAATCCGAGGGCCACTACGGCTTCGATGCCAATGTCTGGGCTGGAATGCCTGTGAAAACCACAACGCCCGGTGCCTTTGAGGTCGTGACTGGCATTCCGTTGGATGACTTCGCAAAATCCAAGATCGCCGCGACCAACAAGGAACTCGCTGAAGAGCGCGCCATGGTCGCCGAGATGCTCGGATAGTGCGGCAGCTTGCGGCCAGTCAAGGCAGTGTGTATTGTGCCCGCAATGCGCTACTTGAATCCAAAGAACGACCTCACCTTCAAGAAGGTTTTTGGCCATCATCCGCATCTACTCAAGAGCTTCCTGAACGCCCTGTTGCCTCTGGAGCCTGATGCACAGATCGTCGATCTGGAGTATCTCCCCAGCGAGTTGGTTCCTGAAATTCCTGAGGTGCGTAACAGCATCGTTGATGTTCGCTGCATAGACCAAAAAAAGCGGCAGTTCATCGTCGAGATGCAGATGCTTTGGACCGATAGCTTCATGAGTCGGGTTCTTTTCAACGCTTCGAAGGCCTATGTGAAGCAATTGAAAACCGGGCAGGAATACCACCTCCTGCAGCCTGTTTACTCGCTCAACCTCGTTGATGACACATTCATCAAGGACAGCCCGGAATGGTATCACCACTACCGGATCGTCCACGCCTTGGACACGGGACGACGGATCGAGGGGCTGGAATTTGTTTTTGTGGAGCTGCCGAAATTCCGTCCTCAAACGATACCCGAAAAGCGTCTGCAGGTGCTCTGGCTCAGGTATCTAACGGAAGTCGGTGAAAAGTCTGCGGAGGTTTCCAAGGATCTTCTGGAACAGGGCGAAGTGCGCGAGGCAGTTGAATATGTGAAGGAATCAGGATTCAGTGAAAGCGAGCTGGCCGCCTACGACAAATACTGGGACGGCGTGAGCGTGGAACGCACATTACTCGCCGACGCGATTGCTGAAGGTAAGACCAAAGGCCGAGCAGAAGGCGAGTTGCTTGGCCAACAAAAGGCAGCTCTAAAAATGTTACGGAAAGGACTCGGAGTCGAGGAGGTCTCCGAGCTTATCGAGATCGATGCGAAAGAGGTTCTCCGGCTTTCGGAGTTGCTCAAAAAGTTCGGATCTTCTGCCGAAGGCCATTGCGCCAGCTGAGGCTCGCTTATCCCCCCCCTTATTTAATCGCCATAACCGGTTGGATCTTCAAAATTGCCATCTCCTCAAAGGAGAAAACTCCCCCTCGCACTTTGGGAAAAGGGGTGCATCTTGTGGATGCATCCCGAAACTCCAATTCCCATATGAGTGATCCTATCCTTCCCACTCCGGAGCAACTGCAGCGCAGACTGCAGGAGCTTTTGCGCGCTTCATTTTCGACCCCGGCTCCATCTCCAAGCGAGCCGGTGGCGCCAGTTCAAAATCCAGACACCGTTCCTCAAGCGATCCGGGATTTTCACCTCACGCCGAAAGATATCAAAAAGCACCTCGACCGCTTTGTCATTCGACAGGATGAAGCCAAGAAGGTCCTCGGTATCGCTGTCTGCGACCATTACAACAATGCTCGCGTCATGGCCTCGCGTGAAGCCGACGCCCCGCCTCTCGAGTATTCGAAGCAAAATGTCCTCCTTGCCGGCCCGACAGGCGTTGGAAAAACCTACCTCGTCAAGCATGTCGCCGAGCTCGTCGGCGTTCCTTTTGTCAAAGCTGATGCCACAAAATTCAGCGAAACTGGCTATGTCGGCGGTGATGTGGATGATCTTGTTCGCGAACTCGTCCAGAAGGCCGATGGCAACATTTCGCTCGCGCAGTATGGCATCATCTACATCGACGAAATCGATAAAATTGCCACGCCCTCGGATGTCAGCGGTCGCGATGTCAGTGGTCGAGGCGTGCAGACCACTTTGCTCAAGCTCATGGAGGAAACTGATGTCCCTCTCCGCGGCGGGAATGATCTCCAATCCCAGATTCAGGCTGCCATGGAGTTCCAAAAGCGTGGCAAGGTCGCCAAGGAAACCCTCAACACCCGGCATATCCTTTTCATCGTCTCTGGTGCTTTCGACAAACTGGGTAACATCGTCACCCGGCGATTAAAAAAATCCGCCATGGGCTTCGGCGCTGCGCCCGCACCATCGGCGAGCGAATCCGATGAATTGCTCCGCCTCGCGGGAACGAGGGATTTCGTGGACTACGGACTCGAACCTGAATTCATCGGACGCCTGCCCGTTCGGGTCGTGTGCGACAGCCTCGGCGAGCAGGACCTTTTCAACATTCTGCAGAAATCCGAAGGCAGCCTCATCCGCCAATATGAGCGCGCCTTTGCGGCCTATGGAATCGAGGCCGTTTATTCCACGGATGCTCTGCGGTATATTGCTTCCTTGGCCGCTCAGGAGAGCACCGGCGCGCGTGGCCTCATGACTGTGTGTGAACGCCTCATGCGCGACTTCAAATACGAACTCCCCGGCGCCCGCGTGCGCTCTCTTGAGATCACTCCTGCCGTCTTTGAAAACCCCTCCGCGAGCATCCAAGCGCTTCTCAAACTCGGCGAGGAGGAAGCCCGCCATACACAGCGCCTCGTTATCGAGCAGTTCGCCGAGCGCTTCGGCGGGCAGCATGGCTTCGTCCTTCGCTTCGATCCGGCGGCCATTGATGCCATTCTGCGCATGGCCTTTGAAAAAAACATTCCCGCTCGCGACTTGTGCGAGAGCCTCTTTAAGGATTATCAATTTGGCCTTGGGCTGATCTCTCGGAACAGCGGCCAGTCGGAGTTTGTCATTCCCGTCGATGCGGTGGAGGCTCCAGACCGCGTGCTGAGCCAGTGGGTCGTCGCCTCATACCGCACCAAAGAAGAAAATGAGAAACCTTAAAGTCAGCGTTGTCATCGGCGCGATCACCGTCGTTTTGTCGCTGCTTTTGTTTGCCACTGGCACCCCCTCGTTCATCGATGGCGCGTTGCTTAAAACCCTCGAGATTCCCCAAGACGGACGCCCCATCGCTGGCACCTCTTGGATCACATTCCTGATTTTTGCTTTTGGAATCGCCTGGGTCTGGGCGGATCTCACGAATCGACCCGCAAAGTGGATTATCTCTCTTGCTTCACTTCTGCTCCTTTGCACATGGGCACCCGTGCTTTCTCTTCATGGAGAATTCTTCTCCCCCGTGCTCCCCGTTTTCGCCGTGCTTTGCAGCACCGGCCTTGCGTTCGC
>JBIIUB010000042.1:0-21645 GCA_044340205.1 Terrimicrobiaceae bacterium | reverse complement strand
AACTATGGAAGCTGCCGAGGGACCATCGCGCATACCGGGAAAAGCGACCCAAACGCCCGAGGCAGTTGCAAAAGCTAAAAGTGGAAAGCCGGAATTAGGTATATGCTTATGGTCGAGACGACCGTGCTCCCCTCTTTCGCGCGGCAGCGCGATTCGCGACAAAATCATTTGAAGGGATCCGCCTACGCGCTTCGCGGCTACGGCGTGACACTGGGTTCATCGTCCTCGCATGACCCATTTTTCAGCCGCCCTCCGGCTCGGAGACCTACGGGTCGGAGAGTAGCGGCGTCCGAGGGGAGCATGACCGTCTCGGGCGTGCAGGCGGCAGGCGTGGCTTGGGCTGTTTTGGCGGGGAGGTGTCTGGCTGTCATTCCACACCTTCCGTGTTTGATATTTGGGCCATGCCGGAGGATGGCCCTCCAATTGGTCTGCAGCCGCTGAGCGGTGATCGTTGAGGTTGCGGGGCGAGTTTCTTTCACGGTCGAGACGACCGTGCTCCCTTCCTCTATTAGATCGGATCAGGGTAGGGTGGGGGCGGGGTTTGAGTTTTCGAGGATGGTGCGGAGGTTGCCTGTGATGCGGCCGTCGTAGAGGGCTTTGCCGATGATGGCTCCGTAGAGGCCGGGCATGGTGTTGAGGCGGCGCAGGTCGTTGGCGCAGGAGACGCCGCCACTGGCGACGAGGTTGCAAGTGAGGATGGAGAGCATTTTTTCCAGCTCGGCGAAATTGGGGCCCTCGAGCATGCCGTCGGTGGCGATGTCGGTGTAGATGATCGTTCCCGCGCCGGCTTGTTGTGCGGCGAGGGCGAGGTCGGTGGCTGATGTGCCTGTGGTCTCGGTCCATCCCTTCACAGCGACCTTGCCTCCATGGGCGTCGATGCCGACGGCTATGCGCTCGCCGCCGAAGCGGGAGCAGATGTCCGCGATGGTTTCAGGAGATTGGCAGGCCTTGGTGCCGAGGATGACACGGCTCACGCCGGCATCGAAGGCGGCTTGGATTTTTTCGACACTGCGCATACCGCCGCCGAGTTCGCAGGGGACTTTCACAGCAGCGCAGATTTTCGCGACGGCATCGAGATTTTGCGGTTCGCCGGTGAAGGCGGCGTCCAGATCGACGATGTGAAGCCAGTCGGCGCCGGAGTCTTCCCACTTTTTGGCGAAGGCCACGGGGTCGGAGGAATAAACGGTTTTCTCGGTGGCGAGTCCGCGCTTGAGGCGCACGACTTCACCACCCATGAGGTCAATCGCGGGCAGAAGGATCATAGTGTCGAAAGAAAATTGCGAAGCAGGGCGAGTCCGGCGGACTGGCTTTTTTCAGGGTGGAATTGAACGGCGTGCAGGCCCCCCGAGGAGACCCCGGCGGCGAAGGAAACGCCGTAGTCACTCCACGCACTCACCAACGAGGAGTCGGCGGGCACGGGGTAATAAGAATGCACGAAATACATGGAAACATCGCCGGAGAGGCCGTTGTAGAGGGGACCGGAAGTTTTCGAGAGCGTGTTCCAACCCATGTGCGGAACCTTGAGGGCGGCATCGGAAAATCGCACGACGCGTCCTTTGAGCACACCAAGGCCCTCGACGCCGGGGGATTCTTCGCTGGATTCAAAGAGAAGCTGGTAGCCAAGGCAGATGCCGAGGTAAGGACGCCCAGAGAGTGCCCATTCGCGGACGGGATCCCACAAGCCGGTGGCGCGAAGGTTTTCCGCGCAATGCGCAAAGGCACCCACGCCGGGAACGACTATGGCATCCAAGGAGTCAAGGCCCGAGGGCCCGGTGACAAGGCTGGGTGTGGATCCGGCGGCTTCGATCGCCTTGCACACGCTACGAAGGTTGCCGCTTCCGTAATCGATGACGCCAAGTTTTTTCCCGCTCACAGGACACCCTTCGTGCTCGGGATGCCTTGAACGCGGGAATCCACCGCTGTCGCTTGATCGAGCGCGCGGGCGAGGGATTTGAAAACCCCTTCCGCCATGTGGTGGGCGTCGCGACCGGCGAGAATGTCCACATGCAGATTCATGCCAGCGTGCACGGAGATCGCACGCAGAAACTCCTCGACCAACTGGAACTCGAAATTGCCACCGATGGCCGAAACACGCTCGGGGGCGTTGTAGGCCAGAAACGGACGACCGCTCAGATCCACCACCGCGCGGACGAGGGCTTCATCCATGGGAACATAGAAAAACCCATACCTGCGAATGCCGGCCTTGTCGCCCAGCGCCTGCGTGATCGCCTGTCCGAGTGCGATGCCCGTGTCTTCAACCGTGTGATGAAAGTCCACTTCGATATCGCCCTTGGCGGTGACATCCAGATCCATAAGCCCGTGTTTTGAAAACAGGGTGAGCATGTGGTCGAAAAAAGCGATTCCGGTGGAGATGCGGGAGATACCTGAGCCATCGAGGTTGATGGAAAGTTGAATCGAGGTCTCCGAAGTCGTGCGGTGGATGGTTGCTTCGCGTGGCATGGGGAGAAGTCAAACAGATGCGGCAGGGTTTGTGAAGGCCGCGCAAAAAAGGAAAACGAACCTTCCTTGACCTGCGCGCGCCAAATGAAACAGGGTCGTGGGGTGAAGACCTTATTTTCTATTTTATGCGCTGTGATTTCGACGGCGCTGGTTTCAACCGCCCAGAACCAGACTCCGCAAGATGCCTCGGCGCCGTTTTTACAGCGCGAGACGCTGACCGGCGAGTGGTTTGGGCGTGGCTCCACAATGTCGGATCGCGGCGTGGAATTTTTTGCCAACTACACGGCGGAGGTCTGGGGAAACACTGCAGGAGGGCTTCGCACGGGATCGGTCTACACCGGGTTGCTGGATTTCGGGTCCGACCTGGACTTGGAAAAGCTCGTTGGCTGGCACGGGGCGAGAGCCAGCACGACATGGCTCTGGCTGAGCGGAAAGGACGCAAGCCAGGATTTGGTCGGAAATTTTCTGACGATTTCGAACATTGCCGGTTTCGACACGCTCCGGTGCGCGGAGCTTTGGCTGGAGCAGGATTTTCTGGACGAACAGCTCTCCCTGCGTGTCGGCCAGATCACAGCCGACTCGGAATTCCTTGTCTCCGATTACGGCGGTCTTTTTATCAATGCCGAATTCGGCTGGACGGCACTGGTGGGTTCCAACATGCCGAACGGCGGCGCAGCCTTTCCAGTCGGTGCGCCGGGGCTGCGGCTCGCCTACTCGCCGAATGATTCCTTCACTTTCCTCTCGGGAGCCTACCAGGGAAATGTCTTTGCGCAGGATGTGAACCGCCACGGATTCCGCTGGAGGTTGGACGCGCAAAATGGGTTCACCTGGATGAACGAGGCGCAATTTTACTGGGGCAAGGCGGATGAATGTCGGTTGCTGCCGGGTTTCTTGAAGCTGGGGGCGTGGCTTCAGAGCGGTCAATATGCGGACGCGCTGGCCGACTCCACCTCGTCCGGCAACTCGGGATATTATCTGGTGCTCGACCAAATGCTGTTCCGCGAGAATGGGGAGGCAGACCCCAAGAACGACGAGGGGCTTGGTTTTTTCGGCCGCACCGGCTTCACCCCGCCCGACAGGAATGTGGTCGATTTCTTCTTTGATATGGGATTCACCTACAAAGGCCTGATACCCGGTCGGAGCGAAGATTCTTTCGGTCTGGCGTATGGCTTTGCCGCGCTGAGTCCCGATGCGCGCGCGGATATCGGAGCGGCGGGCGGGGACGGTGCGGTGTCCGAGATGGTTCTGGAAGCCACCTACCAATGCGTGCTTGCCCCGTGGTGCATTCTACAACCGGATGCCCAGCTGATTGTGAATCCGGGCGGGGACAACTCGGCACCGAATGCCTTCGTGATTGGCGCACGGTTGGCAATTATTTTCTAAGAAAGATGATTCGCAATGTGCTTCTCGACTGGTCCGGCACGCTGGCGGACGATCTCGGCGCCGTGCTTGAGGCGACGAACCTGATCTTTGCCGAGTATGGACGGGACGCGCTCACGCTGGAGGAATTCCGCGAGCATTTCCGCCTGCCGTTTTCGGGATTCTACGCGGACCTGCTGCCCGACGCCACGGCCGAGGGCTTGGAGGCGCTTTACGAGCGGTTTTTCCTGGGCTTGAACGACCGGATCGAACTCCTGCCGGGAGCGCTGGATTTTTTGAAATTCTGCCGCGCCACGGGCAGGCGGACTTTTTTACTGAGCACGATCAAGACCTCGCATTTCAAAATCCAAGCCGGGAGGCTCGGGGTGGAGAAATATTTCGAGGTCGCCTACACGGAGATCATGGACAAGCGGGAAAAGATTCGCGAAATCCTCGACATCCACTCACTGGATCCGAAGGAGACGATGTTCGTCGGCGACATGGTGCATGATATCGAAACCGCCCGCCACGGCGGCGTGCTCGATGTGGCGGTGCTCTCAGGTTTCGACCGCATTGAAAAACTCATCCCGGCAAAGCCGACGATCATCGCCCGCGACATTGCGGCCGTGCAGCAGTTGCTATGAGGCGAAAGCAACCGGATGAGGAAAACCAAAAAACAGTTTGAGAGGAATACCTGCTTTGGCATTAGGCAGGGACAACCTCACATGATCCACGAAAAAATTGTGCTCCAATTCGAGTCGGAAATCAGTGTCAACACGGGCGGGACGCCCATGCTCCCTTGGCTTTTGCGTCTCACACGCTTTTCTTGCAACCTAGGATTTATGAGGATCAGGCCGTTACTATGAGCGAGATCATTATCGATTCATTGCGGGTCAAAACCTGGATCGGCGTGCCAGATGCAGAGCGGAGCGATGCCCAGGAGGTCGAAATCGATCTCTGCATCCGACCGGCGAGAAATTTTGCCGAGATGAAGGACGACATCACCCTCACGGTGGACTACGCCGCCGTTTGCCAGCGCGTCTCGGAACTCGCCGCAGAGCGGCCGAGACGGCTTATCGAATCCCTTGCCCGGGAAATAGGCGAAGTGGTTTTGAGCGAATTTGAGGCCGCCTCGGTGGAGGTGGAAATCCGAAAGTTCATCCTTCCGGAGACGCGGCATGTCGCTGTGCGCTGGTCGTGCTCGAAAGAGATTTCGAAACCGGCAAAATAATCTTCAGCCGATTTGAGCCGAACCCACGATCCGTTCACTGCCGCTTAAAATCGCGGTTCCCGCGACATTCACCGCGCCGCCCAAGATCATTTCGCCTTCGACCACTGCGGCGCCGCCGACCGTTGCCCGGCCACGAACGAGCGCGTGGCCACGCACTTCGGCATCGCCGCAAACGGTGGCCTTGTTTTGAACCCGGGCCGCGCCGGAGATGTGGGCGTTGCCGGAGATTTTTGTTCGGCCGGTGACGACGGCCATTTGAGAAACGCAGGCGCAATCGCCCACTTTTGCCTCGCCCATCACGCAGGCGCTGCCACGCACCTGACCGTAGTCCCCCACCCACGCGCGACCCGCGACCGAGACTTGCTTGCCGTCGATTTTTGCGAGGCCGGTGATCTGGGCATTCCCGGATATGCGCGACTGACCCGCCACCAGCGCCTGGCCGGAGATCATGGCGTTTCCGCAGACCACGGCTTGATCCGTGACCCGCGCATCCCCGGAGACCTGGGCTTTGCCATAAACCTTGGCATCCGCATGCACCCAGCACAGACCGGCGTGCGAGAGGTTCTCCTCGCTTTCGATCCAACCGCCGAGGCACCCTGATTGGATGAGCTCGTCGAAGTCCGAGCGGATATCCTTCAAGGCGCGGATGCGGCGGAGTTTGACGCCTTTGAAGGTGATACTTTCGTTGGTGAGAAGATATTTCAATTGGCTCATTCCCTCGAGCGACTTACTTTCTGTAAAAACATTACGATCAACTTGATGGACGGGCTTTTCTGGATGGGCGGTGCAAAACGATCCTCTGCGTGGTGCCGGCATTTTTTTGACTCTCCAAGCGTTGCTCCTCGAAATAGCGCGTCAGGAGCGAGGCGGTTGCGGCAGCATCAAGTTTGACCGTATCATATTTTAATTGAATTCGTTCCGAAAACTTTTCGGATTCAACATAAACCTTCCCCTCCTTCAACAACTCGGCCAGAACGCTGGTTAAATACGCATTTCCGGCTCCCAAAAGGACTTGGTATCTTGAAATCACATCTTGCAATGTATGTTCCTCCTCAGCCAATTCGGTGTGGTTTGCTTCGATCTTGCGCGTGAGAACCGGTATGGATCGCAAGTTCAACTCATTTGCCAAAGCGGCGGCGGTTTTGACGGGAGCGCCAGCCGAGGAAGCGGAAGCAAAGAGCCTTTGCGTGTGGGGAATCGGCGTTCGGACCGAACGCTTTCTTAGGGAGACATGCTGCGACAGCCTGCTGATAAGTGTTTTTCCAGAAAATGGTTTTGCGATATAGTCCGAGATGCCCAAACGCAGAACCTCCTCCACGATGTCGCGACCGGTTTCGGATGTCATGACGATGAACCGGGTGTCGGCAAAACCCAGTTCGGCTTTCCATTTTTTGAGAAACTCGATGCCATTCATTGCCGGCATCCTCAGGTCGAGCATGACCAAATCCGGCATTTCGCGCAGGCAGCAATCCAACCCCGCCACGCCATCGCTGGCCAAATGGAGTTCAACCTCGTAGGATTCCAACTCCCGGGCCACCAGGCTTTGAACCAACTGACTGTCATCAATGCAGAGCAGTTTTGGTGTCGAATTCATTGATAATGCGGAAGATCAACCACGAGTATGACTGCCAGCAACAAATACCAACGCGGACGATGGATGCCAGAATATTTTATTTCTATTTGGCATTGAGTATTTTAGACGCCGCCTCGAGCGGGGAGACTGCTGAAAAATCAGCATAAAGTTGGAGGAGACCCTGCTGGTCCTTGGCTGTGCGCATGAGTTTTGGTGACACATTGCCAACCAACCAATCGCTGGCACGGAGGAGGCGTCCGCTCGGATAGGGGCCACGGAGGAGCTCGAGTTCCGCGCGGGCAATGTCGAGCGACTGCGAGGGAAGGAAGGCGTTAATGAGGAGATCCGTGACACGGTCGCTGCCGATGAGGGCGACGGGTTTGGCGAGTTCGGCGGCGCGGAGGTTCCAATGCCGGCGCCAGTAGGGATGATCGAGATTTTCGAGGCAGGCGCGGAATCCCTTCGCTCCAGAATTCCTCATGGATTTCCGAAGGTGCTCGAATCCGGTGGCGACAGCCGCGAGAGCGCCCAAGCGGCGGTGCGGATGGTTGGAGGGGCGGATGCCGGAGAGCTTCCACATTTTCCGATCCAGCACGATCCGGGACATCGCATCTCGAATAGTCCACCACTCGTCCCACAGGGGCTTGAGATAACGGCGCGTCACCTCATCAGCATCATCAAAGGAACGGGGCTCCAAAAACCCCGCGAGGCCGAAGAGAAGGGCTTCGCCGGAGACACCTCCCGCGCGGCGCAGACCGGCTCGCTGGGCGGCGAGGAGAAACGGAATCGCGTTGTTCTTGTAGCCGAGGCCGGCGGCAATCGCATGGAACATGGCGGCATCGACTCCATGCAACGCGACGGCGCGAGCATGGGCGGCGTGCTTGTTGCGAAGCCGAAATTCCGCCGCCTCGGAAATCATTCGCGAGGCTTCATCCAACCCCACATGCTCGGCAGGCATGATTTCATGCGGGTCGGCGGGGGCATCCACCGCCAGGCGCGCCTGAGGGACGGCGCGGTGCTCAAGGGTTCGGGCAAAGGCCTGCTCGCGCGAACCCTCGATAAAAAAATGCAAGATGACGCCTGAGAATGATGCATTGAGGGCATGGCCGTGCCGCTCCCAATCGCGAGCCTCGCGGTCCACTTCGATATCGCCGGTCTTTTCCCCGGATTTTTCAAATTGGACGACCGCGCCCTTGAAGTCGGGTCCGGCCTCGCGGTTCCACTCGCCGAAGTGGAGAATCTCGAACGCCTCGCCATCCGTCGTTTGCCATTTCGTGCCGTATTCGCCATTGAAGAGGCGGGCTTGGATTTCGATCTCCCCCTGGCGGACGACGCCCTCGCGCAGGCGCGAGGACTCGCGGGCGGACTCGTAGCGGGAACCGTCGGGCAGTGTCACAGGTCGGGATAGGGCAGGTTGGGAATTTCGGCCGGGATTTTCGGCAAGCTCGGAGCAGGCTTGACCAGGGAGGAATCCTGAGGCGCGCCATTCTCAGATGGAATGCGCGAATCCGGCATGGTGGGGGCAGGCTCGACGGGAGCTTGAGGTGTCTCCCCCGCGACCGCGACCCGCCGCATGGCGGCGGTGGTCTCCAAGTCCAGGCGGCGGCGCACCGCAGGATCGGTGGTGAAGGTCAGCGCGCTTTGGAAAGAATGCACGGACGCGGAGGCGTTGCGGGCGTCGAACTGCGCCGCGCCGAGGGCCTCGAGGAACATTCCGTTGCCGGTTTCGCGGGCCGCCTCATAAAGCGGGAGGACGGCGTCGAGAATGTTGCCATTGGCATTGAGTGTGATGCTGCGGAAGCGGCGCCAAGGGTTAGGTGGACGGTTTCTCGGATCGTAAAATTGATTCCAAACCGCATACGGGCGGTAGAGTGGATCTCCAATGACCACGCCCATCCAGGAGAGGGCGCGCATCGACATGTAGGCGCTCTCGGCCAGAGTCAGTCCGCTCATGAGGCGATCCTGAAAAACATCAAGATTCGCCGTGAGCGAGAGGTAGGGCTCATAAACATTGCCCAGCGTGGCTGCCGCGCCGCGTGCAATGAGCGGACCGCACCAGTTGCTCGTCGTGCTGCGAAGCGTGCTGGCACTGTAGGAATGCAGGTGGACGGCGATCGCGCCTGGCTTGAATTGAAAATCCTGCCGCGCAAAGGGCCCTGTTGCATCTCCCGCATACCAACCGAAATAAACAGCTGCATCAGTGACTGGAAAGTCGTCTCCAAGCGTTGAGGGCAGGTTGTCAAAAATCGTTGGCACACCGCGCTGGCGGAGGATTTCCACCAGATGACGCATCCAGTTATCGCCCTCCGTGTAGCCGCCGCTGGTGATGTCCCTGCCATCGATGTAGGCCCAGCCCCAGAGGCCGTCCTTTTCGGCCATGATCGAGTCGTCAATCATGGCCCGCACCATGGATCCGGTGGGCGCATCGAGGCGCGCGGGGAGGAGCATTCCGGGAAAAACCGAGTCATCCAGAATCTGTGTGAAGCGGCCGAAGTAGGGATTCTCCACGACACTGGTAGGCGTCCAGTCCCTCAAGCCCAGCGCGGCAATCTCGCTATCCACCGACGCGTCGTTGCGCGAGGAGATCGCCGGAGGAATGTTACGCGTATCCGCAGGGGGAGGAATCGAGCGGTCTGCCGCGATTTTGAGCGGCATGCCACGCATGATCGCAACGAAGCGGATCGATGTCTCAACAACCGCCTTTTTGTTACTTGGGAGGCGCATGGTTTTCCACCATCCGTTGGATTCCATTTTCTCGCGAAGCGGGGCGGCGATGGTGCGTTCGAAGTCGGCGCGGGTGATTTCCTCCGAGGCCGGGCAAGCGAGGCCCAGAACCTGCGCGGGTGGTATGCTCCTTCTTTCGGCATAGTAGCGCGCAAGCTCGGCGGACTCCGGGTCGCTAGAGTTGAAGAGAACCAGAGTGGCCGCAGAGAGGCTGTCGCCCGCCGCAGCGTTAGCAAGCGCGAGGCAGAGCAGCGAGGCCAGTAGGAGGATGCGTTTAGAAATCGAGGCGAAGACCATCGTAGGCGAGTCGAACATCCGTCGGAAGGCCGGCCTCGGTCTCCGCGTGACCGAGTTCGTGGCACATGTGGATGAAATAGGTTTGGCGGGCACGAATGCGGCGGGCGGCTTCCAGAGCGCCTTGGACGGTGAAATGCGTTTGGTGCGAGTGGTGCCTGAGTGCGTCGATGACGAGCACTTCGACATCCCTCGCCGCTTCTTCGGCCGCAGGCGGCACCTCGGCGCAATCGGTGTAGTAGGCAAACAGGCGGCGGCCGTTTTTTTCAAAGACGAAGCCATTGGTGGTCATGCGACCGTGGGGCAACTCGACGGGCACAATATCGAGCCCTCCGAGCGAGAAGGGGCCATCCACCACGCGGGGCTCGGGGCGGATGTAATTCGGGAACCTGGCCGAGCCGTCGAAAGCGTATTGGAAGACGCGGGCAAGGCTTTCGAGGGTCGGCGCGGACGCGAGGATCGGCATGTTTTTGTTTTCCAACTCGCAGAAGCGCCGCAGGTCGTCGAATCCCAGGATATGGTCGACATGGGCGTGGGTGTAGAGCACCGCATCGACGCGGGTGATCTCCTCCCGCAGGCACTGGGCGCGGAAATCCGGCGTTGTGTCCACGATGAAGGAAAAGCCGGGCGTCTGGACATGGATCGATGTGCGAAGGCGCTTGTCGCGCGGATCGCGGGATTTGCACACGGCGCAGCCGCAGCCGATCACTGGAATCCCGTGCGAGGTCCCTGTTCCTAAAAATGTGATTTGCATCTCTTGCATCGCTTGGAATTCCAGGCGGAGGGTGGCATAGTCGTCGAATGTCCGCAACGCTGGCATCTCTTCGCATCCGCAATCTGGCCCTCGTAGAGGATCTCCTCTGGGAGCCGCCCTCTGGCTTTGTCGCCATTACCGGCGAGACCGGCGCTGGAAAATCCATCATCCTCGGCGCGGTGAAACTGCTGCTCGGCGAGCGGGCGGAGAAGTCTCTCGTCCGCTCGGGAGCCGATGCCTGCGCGGTGGAGGGTCTTTTTCAAATCCCCGGTGACTCGCGTGTGCATGCCGTGCTCGAGGAGGGAGGCGCGGAAGCCTGCGAGGATGGCGCCTTGGTGATCAAACGCACGGTCTCGACGACCGGAGCGGGCAAGCAATTCGTCAACGGCTCGCCGTGCACGCTGGCGCTCCTACGGCAACTTGGGGATTTGCTGGTCGACCTGCACGGCCCGCACGACCACCAGAGCCTTTTTTCCAGAGACCAGCAGATGTTGGTTCTCGATTCCTTCGCCGGAGCGGAGGCGCTGCGGACCCAGTATGGCGCTCGCCGCCGCGAGTGGATGCAACTCACCGCGGAAAAGAAACGCCTCACAGAAAATGCCGAGGCTCTCGCAAGGGAGCTTGATCTTTTGACCCACCAGGTTGCGGAAATCGACGAAGCCGCGCTGCAAGCCAGCGAAGAGGATCAACTCCTCGCACGCCAGCGCACGGGCGCGAACGCACACCGCCTGTGCTCGATTTGCGCCGACCTCACCAGCCTGCTCTCGGAGTCAGAGGATTCGCTGACATCGCGCTGGGGGGATGTGTCGCGTTTGATGCGGGAACTGCAGCGGTTGGATGCCCAGGCTGAACCGATGGTCGGCGCGGCGGCGGGCATTTTTGAATCCCTGCAAGACCTGGCGAGGGATGTCGACCGCTATGCGTCCGCGCTGGATGCGGATCCCAAGACACTGGAGGCCACAGAGGCGCGGCTCGACACGATCCAGAATCTGAAGCGCAAATACGGATCGAGCGTCGAAGCGGTGATGGCCTTTGGTGCGGAGGCCTCGGCGAAACTCGCACAGTTAAAAAACCGGGAAGAGCGGGGCGCAGGCTTGGATGATGAAATTTCGGCGGCGCGGGTAACCCTCGACTCGACAGCCAAGCAGCTCGGGCAGGCACGCCGCAAGGCAGCTCCCAAGCTTGCGGATCTCGTTAAAACGCATCTGGCCGATCTGGGATTTGCGAAGGCGGGATTTTCGATTGTTTTCGAAGAGCTAGAGGAGGCCTCTCCGCTGGGAATCGAGCAGGTGGATTTTCTTTTCGCTCCGAATCCCGGCGAGCCCGAGCGGCCGCTCCGCGCGATCGCCTCCAGCGGCGAGATTTCGCGTGTCATGCTCGCTCTGAAAACCTCGCTGGCTGCGCAGGACAGCGTGCCTGTGCTCATCTTCGACGAAATCGATGCCAATGTCGGCGGCGAGATCGGGGCGAAGGTTGGGGCCAAAATGAAGGAGCTCGCCGACTCGCATCAGGTTTTCTGCATCACACACCTGCCGCAAGTCGCAGCGGCGGCGGCGGCACAATTCATGGTCTCCAAGGACACCACAGGCGAGCGCACGCGCACGAGTCTGATATCAACCGCCGGCGCCGAGCGCATCAGCGAAATCGCCCGCATGCTGGGCGGACAGGCGGAATCCGCCCGCAAGCACGCCAAGGCCCTCCTTTCCGGAAAATAGTCCTTTTGCGAAAAGCGGGTTGGCGGTTACTTTGCCTTCTTCAATCGTCTTGTGCATCAACCAAACGCCAAATCAAACACATCCGCTCCCGTTCAAAGCGACGAGGATTTGAAGGCAGAGCTGCGCCAACTCCGGCAGTGGAAGTTGCGCACGGAGGGCGCGATGCAATCGGCGACGCAAATCCTGCGCGAGTGGGACACCGTTGCGGACGAGAGCGTCTACTCAGGAGCAATGGAGAGGATTTTGGGCATTTTCCCGCACGAGATTGCGGGCCAATTTGAAATTTGGATGCTGCTCATCCATCCCGACGACCGCATGGCCTACCGCCGGGAAATCGAGCGCGTTCTTACGGAGGGCGGTCCATTTCAAGTGGAATACCGGGCACGCAAGAAAAGTGGGCATTACACCGTTCTGCTCGAACAAGGCTACTTCATCGCCGCATCGGAGGCGGGCAGCACAGCGCTTTGCTCGGTGATTTCGGATGTGACGGAATTGCGAGAGATGGAAGCCCGCCTGAGCCGCTCGCAGCGCGCCGAGGCCTTCAGCAAGCTCACCGGCGGCGTGGCGCATGATTTCAACAACATGCTCTCCGTGGTGATCGGCTACTCGCAAATTCTCATGGACGAAATGCCGGGAGAGAGCGAGCTCACGGGGTTTGTCGGGGAAATCGAAAAAGCTGCCCTCAGGGCCTCCTCGCTCACCAACCAGCTCTTGGCCTTCAGCAAACCGCCAGCCATCCGGCGTGGTTCCATCAATGTCGGCGAGCTTTTGAACGATGTTGTGAAGATGTTGAACCGTCTTCTTGGTGAGCAAATCGAACTGCTCATCGAACTCGAAAAAGGCCTCCCTGCCGTGCAGGCCGACCGCAGCCAGGTCGAGCAGGTTTTCATCAACCTCGCCGTGGCGGCCCGCGAGGCGATGAGTCAAGGCGGCCAGCTGAAAATCCAAGTCACCAAGGAGAACATCCAAGAGGCCCGCATGGTTGGTCAAAAGTCTCTTCCTCCGGGCAGCTATGCCCGCGTGTCGCTGACCTTCACGCCGCGATCAGGCCGCAGTGTTTCCAAGACCCTCGAAAAAAACCGCAACATCGCCACTGCGGCATCCGTCCTCGAGGAGAACGAAGGCCTGCTCGAGATTCCGTCACTCCCCGCAAGCGCGCAGAGCCGCCTGGACATTTTTCTTCCCGGCATGCGGGAATCCCAGCCTCGCGTCGGCGCCCAGACAACGGAGCGCGCAGCCTCCCCGGCGACCATTCTGCTTGTCGAGGACGACTCGGCGATCCGCCATTTCGCCCGCACCGTTCTGCAGCGCCTCGGGCACCGGGTTATCGAAGCGGAAGATGGCGCCATGGCTCTATCCTATTTTGAGGACAGCGAAAAATTCGCGCCGGATCTGGTTTTCACCGACATGGTCATGCCTCGCATGGGCGGGCTTCAATTGGCCCGGAAGATCGAAAAGAAGCGGCCGGGCACTGTTTTTCTGCTGACCTCGGGCTACCCGGACCAGCAGGAAATCGCCAAGGAAAACGAATCCGACTTTGCCTTCTTGAGAAAGCCGTTTTCCGTGGGCGACCTGATCTCGAAGGTCGGCAGCCTGCTCGAGGGCCGTGGTTCTCAGCAGTAAACGAGCAACTGGCGCAGGAGCGTCGAGGAGCTGTTGTAGTTCCGGATTTTTAAAATGGTATTTTCGTCGAGGTGATAGCCCTCGGCGACGAGAAGAACGCCTGTGGGACTATAAATGCCGGACGCAAGCTGCATACCCACATCCAGCTCGTCGACCATCACCTCCCGCACGAGACGCGGCAGTGGCGTGGCCTGCGCGCACTTGAGGAAAAGCCTGGCTGCATCTGGATCGAACGCCGTTCCAGATTGCTCGAGAATGCGGTCCACCGCCTGCTCCTGGGGAAGTCCACAGGTGACGAAATACACAACCACGGCAAGGCAGCGGGCGGTCCAGGGAATCATCTCCCCGGCGAGGCCATCGGGGAAGCCGGTGCCGTCGAAGCGCTCGTGATGGGCGCGAATGGTCTCGCCCACCGGCTTCAGCAAATCCACAAAGGATGCCAGCGTCTGGCCATGGATCGTGTGGTTTTGAAAAACGGTCTTCAACTCTGGCGACATGTCCTCCGAGTTGTTTTGGACGGCAGACATGAACCCGTGCGGCACGGCGGTGAGGCCGATGTCATAGAGCCTGGCGCTCACATCGAGCACATGTTTTTGCTCCTCGTTGAAGTAGTGGGTCTGCGCCATGAGCTGGCAGATGCCCGTGGCGGCCTTGGCCTGCTCGCCGAGGAGGGGATTGAATGTCGTAAGAATGCGCTGGCAGAGCTCCAGCGAGCGGCTGAAATTGGTTTTGAGGGCCTCGTGCGAGAGGTCGATCTCCTTTTTACCCACCTCAAGTTCCTTGAGCTGGCGCTCGAGTTGAAGGTTTGCTGCGGAGAGGCGGTCGTTGAGTTCTTGCGTTGTTTTTTCGAGAACCCGGTTGGACTCGATGAGATCGTAACGCTGCACGGCATTGTGCAAAGTGGCGATCATCTCGGCGGAAATCCACGGCTTGGTGACGAAGCGGAAAATCTCACCGTTGTTCACCGCCGAGGTCACGACATCCAATGATTTGATGCCAGTGATGAGAATGCGCGACGCCGAGGGCTGGATACGCGCGATACGGCTCAGAAGCTCGGATCCCATCATGTCCGGCATGTTGTGGTCGGCGATGACGACGGCGAATTTGCGGTCCACCGCGAGATGGAGCGCCTCCTCGCCGCTGGTGGTGGTCATGGATTGATAGCCCGCCCGTGTCACGAGATCCTCAAGAACCTTGAGAATGATCGGGTCGTCATCGATGGAGAGGATGGAGTAGGAGGATTTGTTCATGGGACGGGAGAGTTGTCAGGTGTTGAGATTGTGCAGCGGGAAAACCATCATGACTTCAGAAGTATGCGGTTCCGACCCCCTGCAGAATAGCAGACGCCCGCCGGCTTCGCCAACGAGAACCTCGGCGGCGGCCATGGAAAGATCCGAATCGTTCTCGCGGGCGTGGAAGTCGTCAATTTCGACAGTGGAAAGGGCGACACAAGGCAAGCGGAAGCAAACGCCAACGGAGTCGCCCGCAGGCGCGGCTTTTACAAAATCCGCTTTCGCCAAATCCTGCGGGCTCAAAACCGCCATGGGAATGTCGATTTTCCCCTCGGGATAGAGTCCTCTCAGGCAGGACGCCAGCGTGAGAAGAGCGACACGGAAGGCGTATTCCGAGATGTAGAGGTGAAGGCCCGCTTCGGGAGATTTCAGGGTGATGCTGGCCGTTTTGGGAAAAATGATGCGCAAGAGGTCGATTTGGCCCGCGACGAGGGCTTGGGCCTCGTGGTATGTCTGCTCGCGCTCGGCGGCGTTTAGATAAACTTGGGTGATGCGACTGAGGACTTCCTTGATGCGTTCGACCCCGACTTGGATTTCTTGGACACTTTCCGCAAGGGGATGCGAGGCGTCGAGGATTTCGCGGCAGCCTTCAAGATTGAAGTAGATGCCGGTCAGTATGTTGTTGACCTCGTGAATGAGTCCGGGAGCCAGCGAGGCGTTGATCTCATGCGAGGCTCGGCGTTGGATTTTTTTTTCGAGGGAATCCACCGGATCGCTGCTGAAAGCGGGCTGGTCAAGAAGCGCGCTCATTGCTGCGGCGGCGAGGATGGAGCTAAACTTGAGAAGGCCTCATGGGCCACGAAGCCGGCATAGAGGCGCGGGCTTTGGAGAATAATCTGATTCCCGCTGCCCTGTTCACGCTGTTTGCCTTTGGGAATCTTGTCGCTGATGTAGCGCATCTGGAGGCCTGATTCTGAAAAGCTTGTAGCCAGATCGGAAACATCTGGCTCGGCGGAATCCAAAATCCCGTCAGCCATCCAAAGAATGTCCATGGTTTTCACATCCACAATCTTCGATCTCACGCCGATCGCGATCGGACGGTAGGGCCGGAAGAGCGTAAAGTCCGTGAAAAGAACGGCATCGGCACCGTATTTCTGGCGCAACATGGCCATGACCGATGACGGAATGATCTCGGAGGAGGAAACCGCCTCGCGGTTGATGAGGGAGGCCATGTCGGTGCGACTAACTTGAACGATCTCGTATTTAACGACCTTTGACAACTCGGCGCGAAAAATGCCATCCATATCACGCTGGGTCTGGTCGATCGGGCGCGTCGAGTAGATGGGGAGAACAGCCAAACGGCGCATTCCCGCAGGCCAGCGGATTCCAGAATTGGCAGAGAGATCCTGTGGCGGAAGGGACATCGTCGGCTGGGAGATCTGCTGGATGCGACTGGAGCGATTGGGTTTGTCATTGACCGACCGCGAGGTCGATTGCGTGCAGGCCACGAGAGAAAATGCAGCCAAGAGACAAAGGATTCGGAATGTCATGCCGGAATGCACAGCATTTTTCATGCCTTCAGCAAAAACACTCGAACACCCGCAGGGCTTCGATGGCTGCAAGGGCAAGTGAATTCGAACTTTCGGCTTGCCGGAGTCGGCTTTCTCTTTAGGTTTTTGGCGACCTCAGGCAGCTCTTCGTATGGCACGGGAGTTGCTGAACATATTGGACTTCATATGCGCCCCATCTCATCAAACGACCGAAAATCCACATTTTCCGCCGTGTTTCGACGCGGACTTTGTCTTGTGACCCTGACCTTGGTCTGCATCGCGACATCGCTCAGCTTGAGTTCCTGCTCCTCGACCTCGAAGAAGAAGCCAGCCGCCCTGCCGCAGAAGCTCCCGAAGCCAGCCCCAATGCGTATCGCGCAGGACACCAACTCACGCCGCAAACCGCCGCTCCTGCCAAAAACCATTGTCAACATCCCCGATAGCGACGACATCCCCTCTGCCTTGGCGGATACCTCCAGCAGCCCAAGCGAGACCAAAGTCGTGGACAGCACCACTCCGAAATTCATCAACAACGAGCAGACGCAGGATTTCTTCCAAGGAGCTGGCGACGGCCCCGCCGGCGAGACTGTTCTTGGCTCGTTTTTTGACACTGTTTTCCGGCCTGCCAACACGGCCAATCAACCCGTCAGCAGCACCTCTTACACAGTCGAATAACCATGCGCCGCCTTACCGGACTTTCCCTGCTCGTTTTCACGGCCGCCGCCCAGGCGGAAATAGCCGCACCACCGCCAATCACCCCCGAAGCCGCACCTCAGGCCCAAGCTGGCTCCGTAATGATGGAAAGCCACGCCGCGCCTCCCCTCCAAAACAGCCTGACTCCCACAGGAAACCCGACGGGCATGGCCGAACCGATTGAATTCGATGCCTTGGAAGTCGAGTTGGAGGAAAATCCCGCCTATGCACCCAGCCTCATGGCCAGCGAAGCCGGTGTGGAGGCTCTCGAGCAGGAAATGCAAATGGCCATGGACAATGGCGACCCGGCACAAGCGGAAAAACTATTCAACCAAATCCTCCGACTTTCAGCTCCCGATAAGCAAAAGCGCAACGCGCTTTTGATCATGGGCCGCAATCTCGAGGAAAAACAAAAACAACCCGCGAAAGCCGCCGTCGTTTACGAGCAGTTCATTAATCTCTTTCCCAGCGATCCAGAAGCTCCAGGCACGCTTTTGAGGCTCGGCCGGATCTACCGCGAGAACGGGGCCTATGCCAGCGCACTGAACAAATTCTACAGCGTCCTTTACTCAGCACTTCAGGTTAAAACCGGAGAGGAATACACCGACTCCTCCCTGCGCGCCAAAATGGAGATCGCGCACACGCACTTTGCAGCGGGAGACTACAAGGCCGCCGCCGAACTCTACTCCCGCCTCAAGCTCGTGAAAATGAGCCAAGCCGAGGCCAGCGAGGTCGCCTTCCGCACGGCCTACATTTCCTATCTCTCCGGCCAATACACGAACTCGCTCACAGGAGCCGAAGGCTTCCTCGCCACCTACCCCGCCAGCCCCCTCGCTCCCGAGGCCCAGTATCTGCGCGTTCAGTCCCTCCGCGCCCTCGGCCGCAAAGAGGAGGCCATGAAGGAAACCATCAAGCTCCTGCAAGCCGGCCGCGAATTCGGAAAGAAAAAACCCGCCGTCTGGGCCTACTGGCAACGAAAAACCGGAAACGAAATCGCCAACGAACTCTACGAGACCGGCGACACACTGGGCGCCCTCTCCGTTTATCAAAAACTCGCCGAACTCAATGACGCCCCCAACTGGCGCGGTCCCACCGTTTATCAGATCGGCCTCTGCTTCGAACGCCTCCGCCACCACGCCCGTGCCCGCGAAGCCTACCGCTACATCATCGATAAAATCCCCGCCAGCGCGCCCGCTGCGGAAGGTGACGCGATCGTCGGCATGAACCTCGCCACGCTCCGCGACATGGCCCAATGGCGTCTCGACAACCTCGACTGGCTCGAAAAAACCGAGAAAGCCCTCTACCCACTCCTCGACAAGGATGCCCCGGGCAGCGACCTCCAACCCGCCTTCTTGAAAAGCGAAAAACCCGCCGCCACTCCACAAACCCCTTCCCAGGCCACCCAGCAAGCCGCCAACCAAATCGCCCCGCCTGCCGCAATGGCGCGCTGAGTTTGCCCATGGCATAGGATTTGCTTTTCCACTCAACAACACTATGAATCCTCTCCTCGCCATCACTGCGGCCAAACTGGGCAGCAATATTTTGGGCAGCATCGCCGGAAACTCCTCCGAGAAGGCGCCGAGTGCGGCGGAAATGAAAAAAGCCGCTTTTGCACAGGTCTTGGCCAAGGCCACGAACACTCCGGAATACAAAAACATGCAGCGCCTGAGCGCCGAGGGGATTGGAAGCCGCTCGGATGTTGAAATGACTCTCCAGCAGATGTCCCAAAAGATTTTGCAATCACCCGAAATCGCCAAGGCGCTGGAAGGAGGGGCGGAATCTTTCGACCTGAAATTCCTGCCTGATGGAAATGTGGCCCTTAAGAAGGCCGATGGAACCGAGCGGATTTTCAAATTGGATGGGAACCTCAAGGAGACCGCCCAAAAAGCCGTTTCCATCATTGAAAGCGCCAAGATCGCGTATCCGAGCGGAGTGGCCTCGTCGAAGGAACCCGGAGGATCTCTGCACATCGTCCCTGGATCGAAGGCGACCCTTCACGCTTAACGCAGATTTTTTTCCGCTGTTTTAAAGTTCGTAGACGCGGATGTGCGGGGGGAAATGATTTTGTCCCACCTCCGGCGCTAGCAGAGACGCCGCTACAAAACCCGCGCGACAGCGCGAGAATCCTTCCTTTGCCTTGCGAGCACCCTGCTCGCTGCGCCCTTTGGGCCATCTGGGATGCGCTTCCTCCGCCACGCCCGTGACTTCGGTTGGCTTGACGCAAACATCCCCACGGAAGAAGCCAAGCCACTCGCGGACACCACCGCGCCAGAAAACCGACTCGGCAAGTTTTGCCGTTTTCAAAAATCGGTGATGGCATCTTCTGCCACGCCTGACGCTTGAGTTTTGCGGAGCCGCCTTTCAACCTCAGAAAAGGGATTCCGACCTTAATCACCTTCGCGCCCAATGACCCCAGCTAACATTTCAAGGGGCCTCCGGAAGCTGGCACAGGTTCTGCTAATCATTCAGTCATGGAAATGGTGGCCTCTCTCTTTAGCAGCGACAATTACACCGCTGTGAAAAAAATGATGGATGTTTCGGCACTTCGCCATGCAGCCATCGCAAGCAACCTCGCCAATGTTTCGACTCCCGGCTACAAGCGTGTTGATCTGAGCAAATCCTTTGAGGATCAACTCCGCGCCACCATCAAAACACGCGACGCCGATAAAATTGCAGAGGCCAATCCCCGCACTGAAGTGGACACCCTCACACCTTCCACCCGCGCGGACGGCAACAATGTGCAGATCGACAGCGAATTGCTCGGCCTCACAAAAAACACGATGAATTTCAATGTCTTGACGGACTTCGCCAGTGGCTCCTTGAAGCAACTCCGCCACGCCATTACCGGCCGTCCAGCCTGATTTTTAAAGCAACCCCAGTAAGAACCCGCTTATTATGAATGTCATTTCCGCCAGCAGCATCACCGGCAGCGCTCTCGACGCTGAAAAAATGCGTGTCGATATTGTTTCGCAAAACATCGCGAACGCCAACACGACCAAGGGTATCGATGGCAAAGCCTACCAACGCCGCATTGTGGCTTTCGAATCATTCCTCGATGCCGCCGCTGGACCGAACATGCAGGGCGTTCGGGTCTCTGAAGTCAAGCGCGACGAAAACCCCGGCGAAATCATCAACAACCCCGAGCACCCCCATGCTGACAAAGACGGCAATGTCGCCATGCCGAATGTGAATATCCCTTTTGAAATGGTGGACATGGTCACCGCCACCCGCTCCTACGAAGCCAACCTCGCCGTCGTGCGCAATGCGCGCCAGATGGCCACCCAAGCCCTTTCCATCGGCCGCTAACCTTTTAGAAACCTTTAAATATGAACATCTCCGCCATCCCCTCCAACATTCCTACTATGACAGCCCCGCTCACCATGCGGAATTTCCAGCCCGACATCGAGCGCACCAACTCGCTGAAAGAAGCTGGTTTATCCGCCGGAGGAACACAAGTCGGCGGCGCGGACCCATTCGGCAACATGATGAAAAAATTTGTTACTGATGTGGACGACAAAATGAAAACATCCGCCACTGAGAAAACTAAAGTCCTCACAGGCGAAGCCACAAATCTTCACCAAGCCATGATCGCTGGCCAAGAATCCAGTGTTGCTTTCACTCTCATGGTCGAGCTTCGCAACAAGCTCGTGGAAAGCTACCAGGAACTCATGCGCGCTCAAGTCTGAGCCCCGCGACACTTAAAAAACTCCTCGTTGTCTCGATAGGATGAAACAAGCACTCCAGCAGATCACCAAAATTTGGAGCGAACTGAGCCCGACCCATCGCATCATCGTTTCCGCCGCAGGCGTGGCGGTGGCTCTGGGAATCGGAGCCATGCTCTACTGGGCCCAACGGCCTGATATGAAGCTCCTCTACGGCAAACTCGGCGAAAAAGAAGCCGCCGAAGTTGTCAAAGAGCTCGAAGCCCAAAGCATACCGTTCCAAATCGGCGGAGGAGGCAGCTCGATCTTCGTGAATTCGAAGGATGTCTACCGCGTCCGGATGAATCTGGCAGCGAAAGGCTTGCCTACAGCGGACGGCGTTGGATTTGAAATCTTCGATCGCAGTAATTTCGGCATCAGCGACTTCGTTCAGCGCACGAACTACACCCGGGCGCTACAAGGTGAACTGAGCCGCACAGTTGCCCAGATGCAGGGAGTCAAGTCCGCGCGCGTGATGGTTGTGCTCCCCGAGAGCCGTCTTCTGGTGCGCACCACCGATTCCCGCCCGACGGCCTCCGTGTTTGTGGACACTGGAAGCACCCAACTCGATAAGGCGGCCGTCAATTCCATTCGCTCGCTGGTTGCCAGCTCGGTGGAGGGGCTGAAAGTCGATGATGTCGCCGTGATCGACAACGCCGGCAATGTCCTTTCCGAAGACTTGAAATCCGATCCCCAACTCGGCAATGCGGCAAGCGTCGTGAAATACAAGCAGCAG
>JBIIUB010000128.1:0-6060 GCA_044340205.1 Terrimicrobiaceae bacterium | reverse complement strand
CTTGGCGTTGTTCAGAGTGTTGGCGAGCGTCGCATTTCCAGGGGAGGGACTATCGATGACGCGAAGAGTGTGGTTTTTGTCATTGAAGCAAAGCGCTGTGACTCGGGCGGTCTGGTTTCCGTTCACACAGCGGGTTTCTATGACCTCCACCCCGGGGCCAGGCGATCCGAGGCCTGTCGCAGAAACGATGCTCCACTCCGCCCCTGCCGAAAGAATCGTGGTGAGGAGGGCGAACTGAGCGGTCAAGAACGCCCGCCACCTGCAACAGCTACGAATTCTCGACATGACTGAATTCATGCTGAAGCAAGAGGGCGGTTGGAGCATTCGGATGTTCAATGTTACTCGTCTTTTGCAGAGCTGAGGCGCGTGAGAACGCTCAAATCTTCAAGTGTCGTCGTGTCACCTGTGATCTGAACTCCGGCGGCGATTTGTTTCAAGAGGCGGCGCATGATTTTTCCGCTGCGTGTTTTTGGCAGGGACTCGGTGAAACGAATTTCGTCCGGTTTGGCAATAGGGCCAATGACTTTTCCCACATGGTTGCGGATTTCCGCCGAGAGGTGCTTCGATGCGGCATGGCCTTCGCGGAGGGTAACAAAAGCGACCACGCCTTGGCCTTTGATCTCATCGGGACGCCCCACAACTGCCGCTTCGGCAACAGAGGGATGACCGACCAGGGCACTTTCGACTTCGGCTGTTCCGAGTCGGTGGCCAGCGACATTCAACACATCATCGATGCGACCGACGATCCAGAAATAGCCATCCTTATCGCGGCGGGCGCCATCACCCGTGAAGTAGGCACCTTTGACTTCGGTCCAATACTGTTTTTTGTAGCGCGGCTTGTCTCCGTAGATCGTCCGAAGCATGGCCGGCCAAGGCTTGCGAATGACAAGCTTGCCGCCTTCGCCATGCTTCACTTCATTGCCGTTGTCGTCGACGATCGCTGCATCGACGCCGAAGAAAGGAAGTGTGGCCGTGCCCGGTTTGAGTGGCGTGGCACCTGGCAACGGTGAAATGAGAATCATGCCAGTCTCAGTCTGCCACCAGGTATCAACAATCGGACAACGCTCTGCACCGATGTGCTTGTGATACCACATCCAGGCCTCGGGGTTGATGGGCTCCCCCACGCTGCCGAGAAGCCGGAGAGACGAGAGATCGTGTTTCTTCGGCCACTCGTCGCCCCATTTCATGAACGCACGGATAGCCGTGGGCGCAGTGTAGAGGATCGTCACGCCGAGTTCCTCGATGATTTTCCAAAAGCGATCAGGCTCCGGCCAATTCGGCGCACCCTCGTAAAGAACGCAGGTGGCTCCATTGGCGAGTGGACCATAAACAAGGTAGCTGTGCCCGGTGATCCAGCCCACATCGGCGGTGCACCAGTAAACATCCTCTTCTTTGAGGTCGAAGATGTATTTGCTCGTGGCCGCAGTGCCGGTCATGTAGCCGCCGGTCGTGTGCAGAATACCCTTCGGTTTGCCTGTGGATCCGCTTGTGTAAAGGATGAAGAGCGGATGCTCGCTGTCGAGCGGGATCGCAGGGCAGTTGGCGTCGACATATTCGGCCTCGCGGTGCCACCAGACATCGCGACCCTCTTCGATATGGACATCCATCGTGGTGCGCTTGGCAACGATGACGCGTTTGACCTCTGTGTTTCCCTGGAGAGCGTGGTCGACATTCTGCTTGAGGGTGACGCATTGACCACGGCGGTAGCCGGCGTCTGCTGTGACTACAATTTTCGAACCGCTGTCCGCCAGACGATCCTTGATGCTCTCACTGCTGAATCCACCAAAGACAACCGTGTGAACCGCTCCAATGCGGGCGCAGGCCAACATCGCGATGACAGCCTCCGGAATAAGGGGCATGTAGATCAAAACGCGGTCGCCCTTTTTGACGCCATTACGCTTGAGGATATTTCCGAAAATGCAGACTTCGCGGTGGAGTTGGTGATAGGTCAGCGTGCGGCGCTCACCGGGTTCGCCTTCCCAAATGATGGCCGCCTTGTTGCGGCGTGGTCCATTGAGATGGCGGTCGAGGCAGTTTTCTGCGGCGTTTAATTGCCCCCCGACGAACCATTCGGCATAGGGCTCTTTCCAGTCCAAAACTTTTTTCCACTTTTTTTGCCAGACGAGCTCGGACGCTTCGCGAGCCCAAAACTTCTCGGGATTCTTGAGAGAATCGGCGTGGAGCTTTTTGTAGTCGGCGAAACTTTTTACTGCGGCTTTTTTTGAGAAAGCGGCGGCAGGTTTGAAGATGCGTTTTTCTTGGAGGTGGGATTCGATGTTTTGACTCATAGGGGCAGGACCAAAGTTAAGTCAGATTGGTTGTGGTTTTGCAACACAGCATCAAAATTCCCTGCTTGCCAAAAAGGGATGCCAAGCAGGTAGTGTGGGGTTGTGTTTCAAGTGATTTTCAATCGAATCAGCGCTGCGGAAATGGCCGCGCTGCCAAAGGATTTGCAGCTGGACCTGCTGGCGGAATTTCAGTTTCTGCCCGGAGATCTAGAGTCTCTGGAGGATGAGAAATTTGGGAAGGTCTCGAGGGATGGACGCTCGTTGCTACGCTATCGGGCGAGGGATTACCGGATTTATTTCGAGAAGCATCCCGAGGGGCTTTTGATCCACCGGGTGCTTCACAAAAACACGATTCGCGACTTCCTTTTTCGCTCGAATCTCCCGATCGATGAAGAGGACGGTGAGGTCGCAAAGACGAATGATTTCTGGTCGCTCATCCACGAAGCCGAGGAGTCGAGAAAGTGAGATTTTTCAAAGACGAGGCCGAGCGCAGGCGGGAGTTTCCTGTTGTCGAAAACGGAATTTTTCTTGGCCACGCCGGTGTGACAATTCTCCCGCGTCGAGCGGCGGATGCCATGAAGGCCCATGCGGAGGCGAGTTGTCACAAGCATCAGGAATTTGGAGAGGTCCTGCGAGATGTCGCCCGAACGCGCTCGCTCTGCGCGAAGCTCATTGGCGCGAATGCCGATGAAATCGCACTGCTCGGGCCGACTTCGCTTGGGTTGAGCTTGTTTGCAAATGGGCTCGATTGGCAGGCCGGTGATGAGGTTGTTTACTATGGAGACGATTATCCTGCGAATGTGTATCCGTGGGCTGCCCTCGCCTCTCGCGGTGTTGTGGCAAGGGAACTGCATCCTGATCAGCCTGGGGCAATCACTCCTGAGCTCGTCGAAGCCGAGCTGACGCCGAGAACCAAATTGGTCGCACTGGCATCCTGTCACTACCTGAGCGGACGCCGAATCGATGTCGAAGCAATCGGCCGCATGCTCAGAGAGAAGGGAGTCTTATTTTCACTTGATGCCATACAGACCCTTGGTGCCGCTCCACTCAATGTCGAGTTCGTCGATTTCCTCAGCGCTGATGCTCATAAGTGGATGCTTGGGCCCATGGCCATGGGAATCGTTTTTGTGGCGCGGAGGAATTTCGAAAAGTGCCGTCCGACCTTGCTCGGTGCTTGGAATGTGAAATCCCCGGATTTTATCGCGCAACGGGAAATAATCTTTGAGGAAACAGCCCGCCGCTATGAACCGGGAGTTTTGAATATCGCCGGTATGTATGGAATGAAGGCCAGCCTCGAAATGCTTCTCGAGATCGGCTTGGAGAATGTGCAATCCGGTATTTTGGAAAACAGGGATTATTTGGAAGAGAAACTCAGCGCGGCAGGCTTTGAATTTCTCTCGCCACGAGCCGATGATTCTATGAGGTCTGGGATTTTAACAACCAGGCATCCATCTATGGGTAGTGACACGATCTTTTCCAGACTCGAAGCAGCAGGAGTTAGTGCGTCGCTGAGAAAAAGCCACTGCGGAAAGAACTGGATCAGGTTCAGCCCGCATTTTTACAACAACATTAATGAAATGACTCGCGTCGCGAAAATCATGACACAGGGATCATTTTAAAGGCAAGAAATTAATTTTCTGGCGCGAGTAATAATTTAGTGGCATTTTTAAATGGCGCGTTTAGAGTTTGTGCCAAGAAAATGCCAAGAAGAATATCACACTCCAGAGTCTATTCAGTTATAAAAGCAGCCGAGTGCTTTCCTTTTGGAGCATCGATCAAGGACATTCTGACTATCCCCATGATGAGGGGAACTCCAAAAAGAACGCTCCAGAGAGATCTGGACCGATTGGTTCAAGCTGGACACCTCACACTCAAGGGCAAAGGACGCGCAACGCGTTACGTTATTCCTTTTGAAGAAGAAGGATCAACGAGCATCTTGAGGGAGGAACCAGACTCCTTCACAGGTGAGAAGCCATGGCTGTCGCCCGAAGGACGCCGTATTCGCCATTTGGTTCAGAGGCCTCGCACTGAGCGCATTCCAGTCGGATACAAATCCGATTTTTTGGATGCGTATCAGCCGAATCGCACATTTTACTTACCCGCTGAAACGCGGGACGAACTGGCGCGATTTGGATATGTAGGCGCGGACGAATTGCCGCCTGGCACTTATTTGAGGCAAGTTTTGCAGCGCCTTTTAATCGACCTGTCTTGGAATTCGAGCCGCCTTGAGGGAAATACCTACTCGTTGCTTGAGACCGAGCGCCTGCTCCACCTCGGTGAGGCTGCCGAGGGGCATAAATCTGAAGAGACGCAAATGATCCTCAATCACAAAGCGGCTCTCGAGATGCTCTCCGACAACCCTACAGGCGTCGGATACAATAGCCACACCATCTGCAATCTGCATGCACTGCTTGCTGATAATCTCATCCAGGACCCGGCGTCATGCGGACGCGTCCGCTCGCGGCCTGTTGGCATAAGCGGGACGGTTTTCCACCCGCTGGCCGTCCCTCAACTGATTGAGGAAAAATTCGAGCAGATTTTGTGGGTCGCGAATGAAATCGAAAATCCCTACGAGCAGGCTTTTTTTGTGATGGTGCACTTACCCTATCTGCAACCATTTGAAGATGTGAATAAAAGGGTTTCGCGCCTTGCTGCCAACATTCCGATGATTCGCCATAACCTCTGCCCTCTCTCATTCACAGGGGTTGAGCAAAAGGATTACATCGGGGGTCTGCTTGGTGTCTATGAACTGAACTGCATCGAGTATCTGCGCGATGTGTTTGTGTGGGCCTACAAAAGCTCGGCAAACCAATATATTGGCGTCAAGGAAACCCTTGGGTTGCCTGATCCATTTCGTTTGAAATATAGGAGCGAGATGACCCGTTTCATTGGCGAAATCGTGCGCAAACAAATGAATCAATTGCTAGCTCAGGAATGGACGATTTCCGAGGCGTGCAGATCCTTACCGAAAGACGATAGGCATAGATTTCAAGAAGTCATACGCATCGAATTGGAGGGTTTGCATTCAGGCAATATCGCGAGACACCGCTTGCGATTGTCAGAGTTTGAAGCCTGGAAATCGCACTGGAAATAAGCCTCTCACTCCGGCGGAGCGCTCCAGACTTGAATTACTGGATTTTCATGCTCGTAGGAAAGGACACTCCAAGTTCCAGTTTCGAGATTGAAAAAACGGGCGCTATTGGCATCCAAGCCAAGCCAACGGGCGGCAAGGACGCGCAGGCAGTGCGCGTGGCCGACGAGAAGGGTATCTTCAGCAAACTCCCGCACATGCGAAATGACCCTGTCCACTCTTGCCGCGACCTGGTCGGCAGTTTCACCATTTGGGCAGGGATGTGTAAAAACAGTCCAACCTGGAATACGTTCGCGGATTTGCGATGTGGTGAGCCCTTCAAAGTCTCCGTAATTCCATTCGACGAGATCGTCGGTTTCCACGGAATTTTTGCCCCACCCGAGAAGATCGCAAGTTTGCTTGGCTCGAAGGCGTGGACTGCATAGCACAAGGCCGAAATTCCATTTCCGAAGCAAAGGCTCAAGAGCAATTGCCCTGCGCTCGCCAACTTGTGTGAGGGGAATATCGGTGACCGAAGTATGGCGTCCGCTGAGGCTCCACTCCGTCTCACCATGGCGAACAAGCACAACGCGCTGACTTGGATTCTTGAAATGAAGGTCGTTCATACACTACTGTCCGGTTATAAGTTAAACAGCTCCAGTTGATTAAAATTTTGACCGCTTGGCTTTTGGGAAGTGGTTT
>JBIIUB010000099.1:0-10467 GCA_044340205.1 Terrimicrobiaceae bacterium | reverse complement strand
AGGCGCGTTTCACGCAAATAGCGGCCGATGCTCAATCCCGTTTCCTCCCTGAAGCGGGATCGCAGGTGGCTTTCACTCATGGAGAGTTTTCGGGCCAGTTCCTCAAGCCTGATGCCGGGGTGGTGCAACTGCAGTGCGTGAACAGACCCAATAAGGTTTCCCCGCTGGTCGGCCTCCTGGGGATCATGAACAGGATAAATCGCCCTAAGCAGCCGATAGAGGCGTGAGGAAAGCAGAAGCCCGTCCCGCGCTGGTCGGATCCATTCCTGAATGAAAGATGAAAGCAGGTTCCGCGCATCGGGGTCGAGACGACGGATTCCCCTCCAGGCTTCGCTGGAAACCGTATGCTGTGGCCAGTCGAAGGTGACGAAAACCCAGTTCAGCCTTTTTGCAATCTTTGCGTAGGAATGAAGATGCAGGGGAGGGATAAGCAGGATTTCAGCCGGGCCGAGTGATTCGCACGAGCAGTCGATCTTAACATTGCCGCGACCAAGCAGGGAAATGATGAGAACCCAACGCTGGTGTAGATCGGGCGGTATTATCCCGGAGGAAAGGCTTGCTCCGTCGCTTCGTGAGAAGACCAGAATGTTGTCTGGAAGCATCTCTCGCGGCCGGTGGACACCCTCGAAGTAGTCGCTCGGCTCCCCGATTTCATGAAGCATCTCGATAAGATTCTGATTATTCATTTCATCGGAAATGACAAATAACTCATCGCTGTGGCTATGGCAAGAGAGGTTCCAGGGCAGCTAGCTTGACTCCCCATGAGCAACACCACTTCATCCTCCACAAGTTCAGCGCCCACCCGCATCGGCGTGATCGGCAGCGGGGCCCGGATTCAACATGTCATCACGAGCCTCCTTGGGGAGTCGCCTTCGAGCATAGTGACTGCGATCTGCGATCCCGATGAGGTCGCTCTGGATCGGTTTCGCCAGGAGGTGGCCCCCGGGGCGGTCGTGTGTGATTCGGTTGACGAGCTATGCGCTCGGGAGGATGTCGACTGGGTCTTTATAGGATCGTTCAACTGTCATCACGCCGCCCAGACCATCACTGCATTCAGGGCCGGCAAGAATGTCTTCTGTGAAAAGCCCCTCTCCCTGTCGCTCGACGAGGCGGAGGAGATGCACGAAGCATGGAAGGCAAGCGGCCGCACCTTCGCCCTGGGACTTGTTCTGCGCTATTCCCCTCTTTACCGCATGGCCCGGAATTTTTTGGAGGAAGGACGCATCGGGGAGATCCTTTCCTTCGAGTTCAACGAGACGCTCGATTTCAATCATGGGGGATATATTCACGGCAATTGGAGGCGTCACCGCGAGTTGGCAGGCACCCATCTTCTGGAAAAGTGCTGTCATGACATCGATCTGGCCTTGTGGCTTACGGGGAGTCTTCCGACCCGTGTCGCCAGCTTCGGGGGTCGTAATTTTTTCAAACCGGAGAACGCACGTCACGTCGCGAGGATCGGCAATTCCCCCAACGGCGCCACCGCCTACCGCGCCTGGCCCGACCCGCACGGTGTCGATCCTTTCAACGGTGACAAGTCGATCGTGGATCATCAGGTGGCCATCCTCGAATTTGCTTCCGGGATCAAGGGGACATTCCACACCCAGTGCAACGCGGGCTTACCCGAAAGGCGCTTCTATTTCTGTGGAACGGAGGGATCCATGCGCCTTGACGCCTACAGCGGCGAACTGGAAGTCGGGCGGATCGGCTGGGAGAAAACGATTTCCCTCCACAAGACAATTGCCGGCTCCGGACATGCCGGGGGTGACGAACTGATGGCCAAGGAACTCGCAGAGGTTCTGGCGGAAAGCCGCACCCCCGCAGCGGGATTCACGGAAGGGATAAGATCGCTTGTCGTCGCCAACGCCGTTGACGAGGCGATGGATAAAGGTGCGGTCATCGACATGCGCCCGCAATGGAAACGCGTTGCCTCGGTCTTCGGGAGTGACGATGTCCTTGATCGGGCATGCTGATCTAAGATTTCCTGCTGGCAACCGCATCCAATTCGGTCACGGAACCTGCCCCCCCGCACGAAGACTGAGCGTTTCTCGGTGGACTGGTAGGCGAGGAAGGAGGTTCCTCCCGCAGTTGTTGATTCGATGAGTTAACTGGCTTCTGGGTAGAAGGACTAACCGCCACATTCAGGTTCGGCTTTCTCAGACGGGGCTAACTCGGTCCGGGAGGACATTTTCTTTGCGTAAACAAAAATCAATGCCAGTCCAACCGACATGAGGACTGCCGCAAGGATGAAAAGCATGTGGTAGTTCCGGTTCGTAAGGTGAATAAACCAGCCGCTCATAAAAAGGAGGCTTCCGTTGTAAAAATTCCGAATAAATGCGCTGCTTGAAGTCACGGATCCGACTTCCTTGGGATCAGCCGTCTTAAAGATCATGATATCGGCAGCGCTATTCAGGGGATTCACGGCCGTCATGATCGCGACATACAATGCCAAGCTTGGGGCATCGTGAACGCGGAGCAACAACACAAGGTTCACCAACATAAAGAGGTAGTAAATAACCACCACCTTCAAACCTCCGACTTTATCAATCAGCCAACCCGTGGGAAAAGCGAGAGCAAGGCTGACAAGTTGAGCCCATGAGAGGGCGTGGTAAATCTGCCCTCTTTCAAGCCCCAGATTGGTTTTGGCAAAAATCCATGTCCAACCGGCAAAGACAAACTCAAAACTTGCGAGCATGGCGGCTCCCGCCATCAGCCAGATGATGCGTCGGTCTCTCAAGCCGATCTGCAGAGCGGACCAGGGTTTGAAGGGGGCGTGCGCTGGATTGAAAATCGGTGGCTCTTTGATAAACCATGCCGCTACCACGCTGAAAACTAGGAGTGTGGTGGCGACGGCATAGGGGACCCACTCGCCCAATTCAATGAGATTTGGAGCGAACCGCATGACGGCAAACATGATGAGGCCGCTTGCGACCATGAGAATGCTCTGTGCGCGCGCGAGCAAGGCGCGCGGCACGCAGTCGATGTTCAGCAACGGAAAAGTGGAGTTCTTCAGATTGCCGAAGAGCATTTTCATGAGCGTCAGTCCCACCAGAGCGATGAGTGACGAGCAGACGGGAAAGAGCGCGACGGAAAGGATGATCGGTCCGGCTGAGATAAAGAGATACGGCTTTCTTCTCCCTATCTTCGTAATCGTATGGTCACTTTTCCACGAAAAATACATCACCAGAAATGAGACCAACCACAGATTGATGCTATTGACTGTGGCGCTGTAGCCCTCCGTCCAGCCCATTTCCAGCATTCGCAGAGTCATCAGCGGACCAACGAGACCAAAGGCCACCGACCAGCCGATGTTTGACGCACTGATCAGCACCAGATTTCGAAAGAGCTGCTTTCGGTCTTCGTAATACGCCCGGAGTTCAGGTGTATCGAGGAGGTTCGCGCGTTCGCCTATTTCCTGGGCCATGGCAAAACCTCCGAAAATAAAGTGGATATCATTGGGAATCTGAGGATTATTGCGTCAGGCGGAGTTGTGTTTACGGGGCGGCGGTTTGCGATGTGGAGTTGATTAGCGGAACGAGGCGGTAGCGCAAGGTAACCTCCTGATCCTTCTGCCATGTCGCGGGAAGTGCGACCTCGACACGGTCAAAGTGAATGCCGCCACGGCCCTGAAGACCGCTTCGGCAGATTTTGAGATCGCGCGGTTCGTCGAGTTCAACCCGAAGACCGCGATCCTTTTTATCCGTCAGGGTCACTACGCTTGAGTTGGCTTGTGAGAGGCGGACTTTTCCCCTGATCGCCTCTGGCAAGGACGACAGGTCGGCAGGTGTCTCGCTTCCTTCCACTTTTATCGTCGCGCCATCTTTTTTGAAAGACCCGGTGGCCAGCGGGATGTTTTCCACCAAGGACTCGCAGGAAAACGCTTTTGTTGCCCGGAGGGTGACCTCCACGGTGATTGCGTTATCCTCAAAGGTGTAGCGTCGTGTGTAGTTGAGCGGGAGGGAATCCAATTTCCCTTGAGCGGTCAGAGTTCCTGCCGACTCATCCACTGATGCCACGCTTGCGAAGTAATCCTCGGCGTGGCGCTTGCCGTCGGCTGCCAGGGCAACAAGACCGTGGTGCGAGTAAGGACTAATGCCGGTCAGGATTGCATTGCCGTATCCTTCAATGGCGAAGGTGGTGAATCCCGCGTTATTGAAAGGGCGCAGCGTTCCCTTTTGTTTGCGATACAGATCCCAAGGACTTGCGCCCGTGATTTCCTCATGATTCGCGGGAGCCTTGAGACCGTCGGCTGCGTATACCGAGGTTGCGGGCTTGCCGATGTAAAATGCCGCATAGTAGGCAGGGCGTTTCACCGCAACCAATTCGTTGCCGATGTTTCGAAGGAAGGAATCTTTGGATTCAGCGGGCAAACCGGCAGTCGTGCTGGATTTTCCCGAGGGCATTTCCGAGCCTTGCGCCTCCGCGATTCTGTAACCGGGATCGCCAGTTGGCTCCTTGCCAATTGTGGCGAGGAGTGCTTTCCGTGCCTTTTCCGAGGCTTCTGGCGTGTATTGCTTGGCGATCCACGGATCCACTTCTGCGAGCTCGCCGGGATGCAATGCCCTGCGGGCGCCACTATACTGTTCGGCATGGAATCCCTCCGGGGTGCGGTGGCTGTAATTGAATCCGCCAAACGGGCGTCCATCGGGCTCCGGCGCCACGGTGTAGTTGTAGAAGGCGTAAGATTTGCGGAGCGCCTCCAGCATCAATGGGTCACCCGTGAAGTGGTAATACTCCGCCATGTAATAATGTTGGATGCCACAGTAGGTGCCACAAGGGCCTCCATTCTCGATCTGATAACCGGCCGGAGTGGCTCCATCGATATAGCGTTTGGCAAACTTGCGGGCCAGTTCCGCATCGGCGGGATCTCCGGTTCCAATGGCGAACCACTGGAACGCCGCCAGATAATGCGCGCTTTGGTTGCGGGTGGCCACGAGACCCTCCGGCCAATGGCGATCAAAAAGCCTGCGGACCACTGCTTCCCATGGCGCGCGAGTCTCCGGCGGAAGATTCGGTGCGAGGAGTCCAAACTCGGGAAAATACCTTTTGGCAAACACGAACCCAGGAAAGCCGGGGTAGGTGTCCATCTCTGCTGGTGTGCCTGGAACGGTTTCGTCCTCGGTCAGGCCAACGATGTCACGGAAAGCACCCGCCATGGCGCGGTTCATAATCTCCGGATTCTTGTGATAAGGGTTGAATGGCTCGTCGAGCGCATACGCCCAAGCGAGAGCGAGAGCGAAAGGTTCCTGATTGATTCCGCCTTTGAGGACTCCTTGGGATTCCGGCATCGAATGGATGTGGTCCCAGCGGTCTTTGGGTTCTTGCGCTGTCAGTCGCGGGCTCCAAACCTGCTTGCCGATCGTGCCGCCCCAGTGGCTCGTCGGGTCGAGATTCTGCTCGCGCAGACTAAAAAAAAGTCCTGGTCCCACTCCATAAGCCTGACGGAATGCGAGGGCCTTGGCCGGATCGCCTTTGCTCCAAATTTCGGGATCCGCATCGAGCCGTTTGATGAGCGCTTCGGTCTCGCCCACCTTCTCCGGCGCAAGCAATCCCGGTATTTTCTCCAAGAGAGTTTCCTGATTGCGAAATGCCAACCAAGTGCCATCGGCTGTCACTCCGGTTGAGGCGCCGAGCGCTTTGGCTGTTTCCGCCTCCTCACATAAAATCACAGGGAATCCTGCGGCGGAGAATTGCCAGTCACCGGTGAGTTCCATGCTCCAAAGCTCGCCGGGGCTTTTGACCGTGATCTCCGCCAACTGCTCATCCTTTGTGCCAGTCGAGGGATAAAGAATCTCATCCTTGGAATCACGCAGCGTAATGCCACTGCCTTTGATTTTCAGATTCATGGCATTCTGCGGAACATAAAACCAGACCTTCGAGAGACCGGGTTTCCACGCCCTGAAAAAGCCGTTTTGAAAAGAAACGCCCGAGGGCATCGGAGAATCGCTCTCAAGCTGGAGTGCCGTTTTTTTCAATCCAGAGACCATGCGAACCTCATAAATTCCGGGTTTGGTGAGTTCGCGCCGAAACACTCCGACCTCGGCGGGCCAACGGGAATCTTGAGCGGATGCCTTGACTTTGGGGGAGTGAGTTTCATCGGATTCGACAGCCTCCGCTTCGATGTCTCCTTCGCCTCCGCGATCCAAGTGCTCACGCAGAAGCAAATTGTCCGATGGATCGAAAAGCCTGAGAGAAATCAGGTCGCGATCTTTCTCGGATTGACCGCGCAGCCGCATGGTCAGCTCCTGCGCCTTTGTTGAAGTCTTCAAGAGATAAACAGTCACAGGTGTGGCCGGGCGATACAGGGAATCTGCAAGTCGCAGTGAAGTCGACATCGCGGCCTGATTGGTGCCGGGCCAGGTGGATTTATTCACCACTTCTTTTTCTTGTGGGCGCTGGCATCCAGCAAGCGTCCATCCGACGAGCAAAGCCAGACTCAGCTTTCGGAGGAAAATAAGCTGATGCCATGAGATCATGCAAAGAGACAAAGGGTGGGGGGCACAGAATTTCATGTTGTTCTCAGAAGTTTGATAGAGCGGATTTGATCGATGCTGACGGACCATTGAGCGTCAATTGCAGCCTGGCGCGCCGCCGCAATCCGCCTGGCGCCGGGATAATCCTTCAGCCAGCCCTCGATGGGCTGCCACAGGTCATTTACCGAGGTTTCCCCGATTTCAAAAAACCAGTCGGCCATGCCAAGATCCCGCCACATTTGTCCTTTGATCGTGTCCGTCGGCTGCCGGAGGTAGATAATCGGAGTGCCGGATATCAACGCAAGAATGGGCGAATGGTTTTCGATGCTCACAATGCTGTGGGCAGCCGCATAGACAGCCAGCGCCTCATCGGGGAGCCAGTAGCGGTCGAGCCACACGGTCTTCGCTCGGACATCCTCCGGTAGCAGGTCGTAAATGGCGGTTTTGGCAAGCGGCACCTCGTAGGTCATCTCCGGGCAAAGCAGCACCTTTTTGCCTGTTTCCCTCACCCACCGAACCACGAGATCGACGAGCAGTCCCATATCGTGGGCTTCTGTGCGGTCGTTCACCTCATCCTTCGCCTTGGTCGCGGCATCCTCGGGCACCCAGTCGTGCATGCGGTGGTAGGGGGTGTAACGCAGGCGTGGCACCACACAGAGGTATTCATTTTCAATGAGTCCATGCTCATGAAGGAAATCATTCGCAGCGTCCGGAGCTGCCGGGGCAAAGCCAAAGGTCGCATCCGCACCGAAAGCGACATGCCCGCTGTGGAGCCCGAACTTTTCTAAAAAGCGTTTGGTGAGTGTATCGCGGCAGTAAATGAGATTGGCCGACTGAAAAACGGATGTCTGGAGGTCGTTCAGGTTGTGGTGGGGCATGCTTTCGATCTGCTGCGAGAGCTGCTCGAGCGTTCCGCCTTCCCAATTTCCAGTTTGCATCGGGCCGGTGGGGTCCATGGTGATGCCGAAAAGCACGCTGGGCTTGCCGGTTTTTTCGTTCCACATCGCCAGATCGTGAGCCACGATCAGGCTCGGCGCGGACCCATGCACATAGATGTCGCATTCCGCAAATGCACAGCGCAGAGCCTCGCTATCCGGCTCGCCCTGTTCGTTCAGCGTTCCCTCGGCCAATCGAACCTCGGGGTAGCTCGAAGTGAGTTTTTCCCGGACGCCACCGTCAATGTTAAGCGGCCAAAGGGTAATTGTGATGTCCGGCGCATATTTCCGAAAAATCTCCAGGAATCCAAAGGTGTGGCCGATGTCGCCGATATTGACGGTCTGCCAGGAGGAACGAAGAAGGAGATGCAGTTTTGTTGAAGAAGGAGAGCAAGAGGAAGTGTTCATCTCAAATTAAGAGCAAAAAATCACAATTATCCCAAGATAAGATTCGGCCAATGATCTTGTCGTGTTAATCGTCGCATCCAAGTCGAGGCGCTAAGGAATAAACTCCGGGGAAAAGTGGGCCATGCGAGGACGATGGACCCTCCCAAGGTTTCGAATCGCGCTGCCGCGCGGATTCTGTAGCGGCTGTCTATGACTGCCGAATCGGAGCCCCCTCCGCCGCTCACAGAGACGCCGCCACAGCAATCGCGCGACGGCGCGCAGCCAGACCTGTCACGCCGGAGTCGCGAAGCGCGTAGGCGGATCCCCTCAAAAACGATTCTGTCATCACTCATTCTGTCGAACCTCTGCCGCCGAACTTGTCAAAATCGTCACATTCCTTCTTTTGACCCTGCGCGTGTGCCTTCCAACTATCTGACTCGTGTCTCGGCCTGAGAATCCTCTTCACCAACCCCACGACAAGCTCGTCAAATCGACTTTCTCGGACCCCGACAACGCTCGCGCCTTTCTGGAGGTCTATCTCCCGCGCAAACTCGCCCGCCGCATAGACTGGACCTCCTTGACTCTTGTCAGCGGCAGCTTCATCGACCCCGAGTTCGCCGCCACTTCGAGCGACCTCCTCTTCACCGCGAAAATCGACGGCCAACCCGCCTTCCTCTACATCCTCTTCGAGCATCAAAACCAGGAAGACCCGCTCATCGGTCTGCGCCTGCTCACCTACATGGTCCGCATTTGGAACGAATATCTCCGCGACAATCCCGGCGCCACGAAACTCCCGCCCATCCTGCCGCTCGTCCTCGCGCAGGATAACAAACCTTGGAAAAACTCCACCCGCTTCGCCGACTTGATCGACATTCCCGAAGGGGCAGGGGAGATGAAAAAACACATCCCCGACTTCGAATTCCAGCTCGTGGAGTTGTTCCGGATGCCGTTCGAAAAAATCCTCGGCACACCGATGGGCATCCTCACGCTGCGCGCCTTGAAAGCCGAAAAGCTCCAGGCCCTGCTGCACGACGCGGTCTGGGACGAATCATTGCTGATCCAGTTGCCACCTTTCTCCTTCGAGATGCTCATGCGCTACATTTTGGACCGCGACCTTGACAAGCCCGCCTTTCGCAGGAGATTAAAAACACTACGCAACCCGAAACTTAGCAAAAACGCCATGTCACTAGCCGAACAATTCCGCCAAGAGGGTATCCGCAAAGGTCGTCAACAGGGCCGTCAAGAAGGTCTGATCTTCTCGAAGCAACAAGATATCCTCGAAGCGTTGGAAATTCGGTTCCAGCGAGTGCCAGAGGGTCTGCGTGAGGAAATCGAGACAATCATCGACACCAAAAAACTTACGCGCCTTCTCAGGGCCGCGATTACAAGCGCCGACCTCGAATCCTTCGCTGTGGAGCTTTAAGCTCGGCACGGTAGCGCGCTCGTTGATTCAAGGTAGGGTCGGCGCGCCGCCGCTGACCCATTTGCGCGGCAATGCCGCCATTGTATCAGGCAGGAACCCCGCCTTGTGCCTGAAATTTGAGACGCCAAGGGCCTGGCGATCCTTACCTGGGGATCACGCGGACGCCGCTTTGCGGCTGAAGAATGGGGCATGCGAGGACGATGAACCCTCCCAGAATTACGACCCGCGCTGCCGCGCGGTGGGCATTGTTTTCAGCGCCTTTGTTAAAGATCGAACCAGTGGCGGAAGTCGCTGTGAGATTCCATCCACCAACGCTCACTGGGAGGAATCAGCGCAATGCTCAAGTCTTGTGAACAAAGGGAGGGAGTGACCGGGCGCGGCTCGATCCAACGGACGAATTGCTCTTCTCCAGTCACGAGCGCGAGCCCGCGTGCAACCAAGAGGTCAGCGAGAACTTGAGCGGTCTCCGAACGGGTGACGGGCTCGTCCCCGAAGCCATCAGTCAAACGATAGTCCAAGGTGACTTGTGAATGCATTGCCGCCAGCCCCAGAACGGTTGCCAGAGACTTGCGAGTGATCGCGCCGCCGCTTTCAGGAGGTGCTACCGAAAGCCTCTCGGCGATCTGACTCAGGGCGGCGGTGTCGAGAGGAGCACAGGGGTGAAACCAGCCGTTGTCCAGTTCCATAAAACCGCACGCTGCGGCAAGCTGCGCGGATTTCCACTCTGGACTATCAGTCGCCAGATCCCGCAGCGGGGCGATGCAGAGGGGGCAACCCGAGGAAAGTAGCTCCCACTGCACAAGCACCGGGGCAAGAATGCGTGGCGTCACGCCGTGGCGGATACCCAGGGCGGCGATGGCACCAGCTGCCTGCCCGGTGAGCATGGCGCAGGGTTGGACACGGGTCGCTCCGTTGGCCAGGCGGGACTGCGAGATGTTCTTTTCCGCCGCCAGCAGGCCATCCACTTGCTCGGGAATGAGACAACGGAAAGGTATGGCGAAGGGACCATAGCCTCGATCGCCATTATGTGCAGGAACATCGTTTTGCGAATCCAGGTCCGCTTCAAGAACCGAAGGAGTCACCCGCTGGTGCAGATCCACCATGTAATCGCCGATGGCAACGACATCCTCGAAGCGCACGGGAGCCCCCGGCCGACGTTCGATTTCCTTTGCGGTCAGCGTGTGCAAGCCGATGATTCGTCTGCTCTCGCGGACATAGGGTTGCGGAGGGAAATGGTAGAGAATCTCTCGGA
>JBIIUB010000127.1:0-6340 GCA_044340205.1 Terrimicrobiaceae bacterium | reverse complement strand
CGCGCCTTGCACCCCTACGAGACTCCCGAGATCGCCGCATTTGAAGCCGGGAGCGTTTCCCGCGCATACGCCGACTGGGTGGTCGAAAGCTGCCGGAAATCATGAAAAATTCGATTCTGATTTTTGGCGACCAGCTCACCCTGCAAAATTCAGCTCTGGAAGCGGGACGCTGCGGCAAGGATGTAATTTTTCTGGTGGAGGCGAGGGATTCAGGGCGGGCCCATAAAATCAAGCGCGTCTTTCAATTCACCGCCATGCGCGAGTTCGCCGCGCAACTCCGCGAAAGCGGCTGGCAGGTGGATTACCGGAAAATGGGCGATGCGCCGTGTTTCGAAGATGCCTTGAAAGATCATCTGGAGAACCACCGCCCAGACTCGCTGCTCGTCATGGAGCCGAACAACTGGTCGCAACAGAAGATCGTGAATGCCATCACAGCAAGCGGGCTCGCAGTTCAGACCACCCAGACCTGCCAATTCGTAACACCGCGCAAGGAGTTTTTTCATTTTGCCAAAGGCAAAAAACGACTCCTCATGGAAGCCCACTACCGCCAAGCCCGGCAAAAACTCGGCATCCTCATGCGCGACGATGGAGAGCCCGAGGGAGGGGCCTGGAACTACGATGCCGAGAACAGGAAAACCGTGCGCGATTGGAAAAAGGACGGCGCGCCCAAGCCGCCGGCGGCGATCACCCGCAAGCGAAACCACAGCCCGGTTGCAGCCGAGGTGGAGCAATGGTTTCCAGAAGATCCCGGCCGGGCGGAGGATTGCTGGCTGCCGACCACACGAGACAGCGCACTCGAGGCGCTCCGGGAGTTTATCGAGACCCGCCTGCCGCTCTTCGGCGATTATCAAGACCTCATGCTGCAAGACTCGCCCACGATGTTCCACAGCCTCATTGCGGCACCGCTCAATCTCGGCCTTCTCCTGCCGACGGAATGCGTAGCGGCGGCTGAACGGGCCTGCAAATCGGGTCACGCCCCGCTCGCCGCCGTCGAAGGTTTCGTGCGGCAGATCATCGGCTGGAGGGAATTCGTAAATGGCGTTTATTGGCTGAAAATGCCGGACTACCTGCAATCCAACGGGCTCACTGCCACGCGCAAGCTGCCTGCTTTTTTCTACAGCGGAGAGACGCCCATGAACTGCCTGCGTTGTGTCATCCATGAAGTCCGCGACACCGCCTACAACCACCACATCCAACGGCTCATGATCCTTGGAAATTTCCTACTCCTCGCCGGGATCAGCCCGCAGGAGGCACATGACTGGTTTTTGGAAATGTATATCGACGCGCACGAGTGGGTCATGGCCGCCAATGTCCTTGGCATGGCTCTCCACGCCGATGGCGGCTTCATGGCCACCAAGCCCTACGCAGGCTCTGCCGCCTACATTTCAAAGATGGGCAACTACTGCTCCGGCTGCAGCTACGACCCCAAAAAGAAATCCGGCCCCGGCGCATGCCCCTTCAACCTTCTCTACTGGGATTTCTACGACCGCCACGCCGACCGCTTCGCCTCGAATCCCCGAACGAGCATGATGGTGAGTGCCTGGCGCAAACGCCCGGAAGCGGAGCGCGAGACCATACGCCGCGAGGCGGCTAAGTTTTTGGAAGGTCTTTGAGAACTCTGGCTGTGTGACGGAAAGTTTAAATTGGCGAGGTTGCATCTGCCAAAGAGAGGCTAGAAGGCTTTCCGCATGGCAGAACTCTTCGACAAACGCGGTGGTTTCCGGCGACTGCATTCCTTCACCTTGGCGACGATTGTGCAAATCGAGACCCTGCGATTTTGCCGACGGTTTCTGACACACGACTCGCGCGAGGCGGAGAAGAAGTTTTACGATCCGAAGGGCCGTCAATACGACCAAATGACCCAAGCCGCGCGAAGCGGGCGACAGAATATCATCGAAGGCTCGGAGCGATCCGCGACATCAAAAGACACCGAGATGAAACTCACCGATGTCGCGCGGGCGAGCCTGAGCGAACTGCGCGGCGACTATGAGATCTTCATCCTCGACCGGGAGGAACTCCCTTGGTCGGCGCACTCGTCCGAAGCAAGGGCCGTGAATGCCATTTCCATCGACGATGCGCCGTTCTCCGATGACATGGTCCACGAGTCGGCTAAACACGCCCTGGAGCAGCGCAAAAAATATGCCCACTGGCTCGACTCCCGCGATGCCGTGGTAGTCGCAAACGCCCTACTGCTCATCATAGGTCGAGCGCTCAACATGCTGAAAAACCAGATCGAGGCTCAGGGAAAGGCTTTTGAGGAGACAGGCGGCTTCAGCGAGCGCCTGATGACCAAACGCCTCGAAGCTCGCGAAAAAAGCAAAGGGCCATCGCCAGAGTGCCCACAATGCGGCAAGCCCATGCGCGAGCGCCAGTCGGCGAAAGGCCCCTTCTGGGGCTGCTCGGCCTACCCCGAGTGCAAAGGCACGCGACCGGTAGAGGGACCTCATTGACCGGATTGACCTCACTGACGCACCGTCAATGAAGTCAACAAAGTCAATAAGGTCAACTCACGCTGGCTTCTTTGCCGTGCTCTGGATGTAGAGCTCCCGCAGCTGCTTGAAATCCGCCTCCGCAGGCGACTGAGTCATCATCTCGACACCACGGTTGTTTTTCGGAAACGCGATGACATCGCGAATACTGTCCTCGCCGGCGATGAGCATGACCAAACGATCCAAGCCGAGAGCGATGCCTCCGTGCGGTGGCGCACCGAATTTGAAGGCCTTGAGGATATGCCCGAAGAGGAGTTGTTGTTTCTCCTCATTGACGCCCAGAACACTAAACATCTTCGACTGCAAGTCGGACTCGTGGATTCGCAGGCTGCCGCCGCCGATTTCAACGCCGTTGAGAACGACATCGTAGGCCACGGCGCGAATTTTGCCGTATTCGCCGGACTCGAGGAGGGCAAGGTCGTCCGCACAAGGACGGGTGAACGGATGGTGGACGGCGTTCCATTTCTGCTCTTCTTCGCTCCAAGCGAGGAGCGGAAAATCGACGACCCAGAGGAAATTGAGGGCGGTCGATCCTTTGAGGGTATCCAACATTTCGGCAACGCGCAGGCGCACGCGGCCGAGGGTTTCGCAGGCGGTTTCCCATTTGTCGGCACCGAACAAAATGAGGTCACCTTCCTTGATCGCAAGGCGCTCGGTGAGGACGGCCTTTTCGGCGTCGGTAAAGAATTTGACGATCGGAGATTTCCACTCGCCATTTTCGACTTTGATGAAAGCCAGACCTTTTGCCCCGGCCTGTTTGGCGAGTTCTGTGAGGTTTTCGATTTGACCCGTGGTGATGCACGCGAGCCCAGAGGCGTTAATTGCCTTCACGACTCCGCCGCCATCGAGGGCGCCACGGAAGACTTTGAACTGCGTGTCGCGGAAGATGTCGCCGAGGTCAGTAATTTCCATGCCGAAGCGGGTGTCCGGCTTGTCGCTGCCGAAGCGGTCCATCGCCTCCTTGTAGGTCAGGCGAGGGAAGGGCGTTGGAATCTCGATGCCTTTGGTCTCGCTGAACACAGCGGCGATGACTTTTTCCATGAGGCCGAGGATGTCGTCCTGCGTGACGAACGAGGCCTCGACATCGAGCTGGGTGAACTCCGGTTGACGGTCGGCGCGGAGGTCTTCATCACGGAAGCAGCGGGCGACTTGGAAATACTTCTCCACACCGGCAACCATGAGGAGTTGCTTGTATTGCTGGGGTGCCTGCGGGAGCGCGTAGAAGGCTCCCGGCGTGAGGCGAGATGGCACGAGGAAGTCGCGGGCACCTTCGGGTGTGCTCTTGGAAAGAATCGGCGTTTCAATTTCGAGAAACCCCTCGGAGTCCATCACATCGCGCATGGTTTTCACAACGCGGTGGCGCAGGCGCAGATTGCGGCCCATTTGATCACGACGCAGGTCGAGGTAGCGGTAGGTGAGACGGAGGTCTTCGTTGGAAACCTTATCGTCGAGCTGAAATGGCAGCACCTCAGCGGCGTTCAGAATGTCGAGCGAGGAGGCGACGACTTCAATCGCACCAGTGGCCAACTTCGCATTCTCGGTTCCAGCAAGACGGGGAGAGACTTTGCCAGTGACGCGAATTACATCCTCACTGCGCAATTCGTGGGATTTTTTCGAAGCCTCGGCGTGTTCTTCGGGACGGAAGACAACCTGCGTCACGCCCTCGCGATCGCGGAGGTCAATGAAGATAAGCCCGCCGTGGTCTCGGCGGGAGGCGACCCAACCGCAGAGTGTGACTTCGTGGCCGGAATGTTCGGAGCGGAGGGCGTTGCAATGATGAGTGCGGTAGGACATGGAAGTTTTAAGGGTTAAGTTTGTAAGTTTTAAGTTTTGGAGCGAGAGCCGCGTGGTCGAGGGATTCCTCGGTGCGGGTGGAGAGGTGTTTGAGTTTTACGAGCGGCCATTCTTGGCCGACGACGATGGCGTGGCGGGCACCGAGGTTTTCGGCTTCTTGGAATTGCTTCCCGATTTTGGCGGCTTTGAGTGGGAAATCGGTGGCAAGGCCGAGTTCTCGACAGGATTGGACAATGTGGAGGGCCTCGGCGCGGCGGGACTCGTCGGCAATGATGACGTAGGCATCGCACGAGGCAGCAAGTGCGGATTGGAGTTGGGCGGCAGCTGCAGGCGTTTCGTCAATGAGGTGGCCAAGCACGACATCGCCCATACCGAATCCGATGGCGGGTAGATCCACACTGCCGTCGCTGAGACCTTTGATGAGCCCATCGTAACGGCCGCCGCCCGCCAAGGCGCGCAGGTTTTTGGAGCGGTCGAAAATTTCAAAGACAACTCCGGTGTAATAGGCGAGGCCGCGCACAATCGAGAGATCAGGCTGCACGAACCCGGTAAGACCGCGCGCGGCGAGGGCCTCGAGCACGGGAGCAAAGGCTTCGGGACTGCCACCGGCGATGAAGGCTTTGAGATCGGCAACAGTGAGGCCGGTCGAAGCCAGTTTTGCGTTGAGCTTTTCTTCAGGCTCGCGCTCGAGCTTATCCGCACAGGCCAGAGCAATGCGGGAAGCAGCTTCGTCGCAGCCGCGTGATGTCAAAAAATCCATCCAGGCTTTGCGATCACTCAGGCGCACCACAAAGTTCTCAGCCGTGAAGCCGAACCCCCGCATGAGATCGATCGCCAAGGCGATGGTTTCGGCATCTGCCTGCGGCGAACTCTCGCCAATGATGTCGGCGTTGAACTGCAAAAACTCCCGCAGGCGGCCCTTCTGCTGGCGCTCGTGGCGGAAGAAATTCGACACGCAAAACCACTTCATCGGTTTGCGGTAGTGCTTCTCGCGGGCGGCGACCATGCGAGCGAGGGTGGGAGTCATTTCCGGCCTCAAGGCCACCTCGCGACCACCGCGATCGGTGAACGAATAAAGCTGCTCAAGAATCTCAGCCCCCTCCTCGTTCTTCTTGCGGTAGAGGTCTGTGCTCTCGAGCACCGGGCCGTCGAATTCTAGAAACCCGTAACGCTTCGCCACCTCCCGCCAAGTCGCCACGATGTGGTTCCGCCTGGCGCACTCCTCGGGATAAAAATCCCTGAAACCCGGCAAGACCTGCATCACGCGACGAACCTCCCTTGAACCGAAATCCTAAAAATCATCGCGGGACTCTGCCTGTTTTAACCCCTCCTGCAAAGCCGCAAATCAATTCTCACGCGCGACCGCAGGATTTCCAGCAAGCACCACATTCGGCCCTGCACCCCTCATTACCACAGCTCCGGCCGCGCAAACCGTATTGCGCCGCAGAGTGACTCCAGGCCCAATAAAGACCCCGGCTGCGATCCAGCATTCGTCTTCGACGGCGATGGGCTTGGTCACGAGGTCAAAGGTTTCCTTTTTGAATTGGTGCGACCCCGTGCAAAGAAACGCCCGCTGCGAAATACACACATGAGACCCAATGCGCACGCGGTCGAGGCTCAGAATCATCACCTCCTCGCCGATCCAGACATGATCGCCGATTTCGAGACGCCAAGGGAAATTGATGTTCACCTGCGAGCGAATCACGACACCACGCCCGATTTTGGCACCGAATGCTCGCAGAACCGCACAGCGAAGGCGGGAGGGCTGGGGAAACCATGGCTCGAAAAAAATCGTCCGCGCAAACCACCACAGCACTTCCTTCCAAAAAGGAACGCCTCGGGAAAATTCAGGATTCTGGTAACGCGAAAGGTCCACGGAGCATAGATGGGTTCAACGCCAATCAATACCCTCCCCCGACTGCGGGCGATGACAAAAGCAAAGGCGCTGAAAATTTCCCCTTGACGAAAACCCGAGCCGCCGCCAAATACAAGGCATCTTATCGAGAGTGGCAGAGGGACTGGCCCTGTGAAGCCACGGCAACCGCTGAAGTGTGATG
>JBIIUB010000126.1:0-6368 GCA_044340205.1 Terrimicrobiaceae bacterium | reverse complement strand
AAAAGGAAACGGTCAGCGGAGCGGTGAGTTTTGAGTGGGGTGGGGATTGGTATGCAGACCAAGCAGAAGTGCGCTACCTTGCTGGCACCGCATCTGGTGGTTCACTCGCGCTTAAGTATGACTTCCGCGACCTCTAAAGAGCCAACCAATCGGACCAGCCAACCTCGCTTCGCTCGGCGGCCGACTCGGAGCGTTAGCTAAACATATGCCCTACTATATTATGTGGAAATGGTTTGGTCTCCTCGTCCTCATTCTATGGAGCCTTGTAGTGCTTTGCCTAGTAGCTTTCAAAATCAGACGAGAAGGCCTGTTCGTTTTTTCTAGACGCAATTGGACCGAATCAGGCCTTACAATGTTGATTACCCTGCTTCCGAAAGAGAGACGGCCGATCTACATACCGATAATGATTCTCACGCCGATAGTCGGCCTCCTGGCTATCTTGTGGCGTTGACAATGAATGCGCAAACTATTCCAGATTAAAAAAACGATCCAATAGACCTGACCACCATGCCTTCGGCACTCCTTGAGTGATTGCGGAAGTTTGCCAAGAATATATGCTCGATTTTAAAGCCACAGACTACGAAGATATTCAATGATTTCAACAGCGCTTCTGCCATTTTTTCTAGGCATTTACATCATTGCATGGGTCTGCGGTGTTGTGAACGGTATGCTTCTTAAGAGGCTTTTCAGATCCCGGTATCCCGATGTCGCAGAAAGGATATTCCCATCGCTTGCAGGCAATAGTATTTCTTCTGGCTTACGCCGACTGCGATACATTGTTTCAAGAGAATACCGCGAGATTGGGGATCCCATTTTTGTATCGCGTGTGGACAGACATAGAATTATAGAGATGGTTTCAATCTCATTGGTCGCGCTTGGATTTATCATCGGAGCTATCGTGATGACTATAAAATAAAAATGCAAATAGACCGGTGGACTTAATCCCTATGCCTTCGGCGCTTCTTTCATGCCTCCTGCTTCCGCTTCGCGGGCAGGAACCACGCCAGAAGCAAGTAGGGCAGGTCATGTAGTCAAAGGGGTCAGGAATTAATTCTTGACATGACCTCTTGATTGCGCTTCGCTCGCGTCATGCCAAGACAAGTTCGAATCGAGTATGCAGGGGCGTTTTATCATGTGATGGCGCGGGGCAATCGCAAAGGGGATATTGTTTTCGATGACGAAGACAGGAAGACCTTTTTGAGAACGCTGGGAGAAGTTTGCAAGCGGGCGGGGTTTCGGATTCATGCGTATGCGTTGATGAGTAATCACTACCATCTGCTCTTGGAAACTCCGCAAGCGAATCTCACGGCGGGTATGGGGTGGTTTCAAAATGCCTACACGCGGCGGATCAATACGCGGCACCGGCTGTGGGGGCATCTTTTTGGTGGAAGATACAAGGCGATCGTGGTGGAGCCTGGAAATGCTTATTGGGCGATCCTCGATTATATTCATCTGAATCCGGTGAGGGCGGGGTTGGTTGCAGGGAAGGACGGCATGGAGTCGTATGCTTGGAGCAGCTTGCCATTGTATCTGAAGGAACCATGGGAGCGGCCGGAGTTTTTGGAGACGGCGATGGGTTTTCAGGTGGCGGGGTGTCGGGATGATGCGGAGGGGCGGAAGGAGTTTTTGATGGGACTGGAGCGGAGTGTGGATTGGGGCAACCCGACGCAGGCGGGGTTGGTTTTTTCCTCGGAACAAAGGCGACCGGAATTGTCGGTGCATGCGGCGCTGAGGAGGGGTTGGTTTTTTGGTTCGCAGGCTTTTCGGGAAAGTTTGATGGCAAAACTCAAGATCAAGCTGGAGGACGGCGGGAGGCGCAGTGCGAATGGATACCACGGGCCGGAGATCAAGGATCACGGGCATGCGGTGGCGGAGAGCTTGGCCACTGCGGGGTGCGGGTATTTTGGATGGAGGGATGAGGACTTGGGTGCTCTGCCGAAAGGCGATGAGAGAAAGGCTCTGATCGCTTCACTGATCCACCGAGAGACGACGGTGCCACTGGATTGGATCAGCGCGAGATTGCGCATGGGAGTCCGTGCTGGCGTGTGCCGCAGCATCAAGCGCCATCGAGAGCGGTTGAAAACAGATGCTAAGCTTGCTGGTGTGGAACAGGAAATCATGTCAAGAATTTATGCTGCCCCCTTTCACGCGGTGCTCGACGGTCCGCTGGCCAGTGGCCCGGACTTGGATTTTTTCTCGATGCTCCAGCCGGTGCCGGCGACCGCGAAGTTTAGCAACCCGGACTATAACATCTGGTGCGGTTCGGCGGTGAAGGGTGACGACGGCAAATACCACATGTTCTACTCGCGCTGGCCGCGCAAGCTGACGCATGAGGCATGGGTCACTCACTCCGAGATCGCGCACGCGGTGAGCGATTCGCCGTTCGGACCGTGGACACATCACGACGTGGCGTTGCCTGCGCGCGGCGCGAATTTCTGGGATGGTTCCTGCACGCACAACCCCACAGTTATCCGCTCGAACGGGAAATATTACCTCTACTACATGGGCAACTATGGCGACGGCGTGGTGCAACATCCGCTGAACTGGACGCACCGCAATCATCAGCGTATTGGCGTGGCTGTGGCGGATAATCCAAACGGCCCCTGGCAGCGCTTTGACCAGCCGGTAATTGATGTCAGCGCCGATACCAACGCACCTGATGCGCTGATGGTTGCAAACCCCTCCGTCGCCGTGCGACCGGACGGCGGTATTTTGATGGTGTATAAAGCCGTGGCCAAACATGGCAAACCTCCCTTTGGCGGCCCGGTGTCGCATCTCGTCGCCACAGCGGACACTCCAACGGGGCCATTCACGAAACATCCCGGTGAAGTCTTCGGTGCGAAGGGCGTGATGTTCGCGGCGGAAGATCCATTCATCTGGCGTGGCGATGATCGTTACTGGTCTGTGGTGAAGGACTTTCGAGGAAACTTCACGCATCGCGGCCTTTCGCTGGCGTTATTTGAATCCACGGACGGTTTTGATTGGAAACTGGCGAAACATCCGCTGGTCAACACGACGCAGGTGACCTGGCCTGACGGGAGCACGCAAAAGCTGGCCGCGCTCGAACGTCCGCAACTTGTCTTTGATCACGGTCAACCAATCGCCATGCTCTGTGCCGCTGCAGACAATCCCGAGCGCGTTGGTTCGTTCAACGTCGGCATCCCGCTCAAATCCCCCAAACAATCAAAAGCTAGCGACTAATAAAAATGTAGGGTCTTGCCTAGTTAAAGGGTTCAGGAATATGCCCTTATTTACCGCAAAAAAGCCCATGATAAATCCTGTAATTTACTTTGAGATTCCAGTCCGCGATATGGATAGGGCGATCAGCTTCTACTCAAAGACCTTTGATATGACATTCGAGAGAAAAGAGATAGATGGTAACGAGATGGCCCTATTCCCATATCAGCCGAGTGGCGAGGGGGCCACTGGGGCACTTGCGAAAGGAGACAGTTATGAGCCATCGTTGAAAGGCACTCGGGCCTATTTCTCAACGCAAGATATTGATGTCACACTCCGCAATGCGATTTCATCGGGCGGGAGGTTGATCTACCCAAAGACAGACACCGGTGATTACGGCTTTGTGGCTGAGTTTGAGGACTCGGAAGGAAACTGCATAGCACTTCACATGAAAAAACCATAAGGTGGTGGAGCTAATCCTCATCGTGGACCTTCACCAAAAGAATATTCGGAATTATGCCAATCATAGCGTGCACTGATGAACTGATGCCGGATGCTGAGTCGCTTGTTAAGAGTGTCTTTCCATCGATGACACTACTCGAGCGACTGAGCTTCATCGCCATCAGGCGACCTGAGAGTTTTGCTGGCCGTTTGCTCATGTGGTTCGCTGGGGTAAAGTCCAAGGTTGCCTTTTCTGTGTATATCGACGAAACCGGTGTGGTGCTTGGCACAACTGGGCTTTATCAATACAAGAGGGATGCTCAGGAGGCCGTATGGGTTGGTTGGTTCTGCGTCGATCCCAAAACGAGGGGAAAAGGTATTGGGCAAAAGCTAATTGAGCATACAATATGCTTGGCAGTTCAAGCTGGTTTCCGACGAGTCCGCCTCTACACCTCAACCGATCCGAATGAAGAAGCTGCGCAGCGACTTTATGAAAAAAATGGCTTCAAGGAAATCAGTCGGAAAAAGGGGCTTTTCACAACCAAGATTTTTCGGGAGAGGGAGATAAAACAAGACGAATATGCTCCAACTGCTTGCCTATAGACTTCGCCTTTTAGGGATTACTGACCGGCGACATTCTATAAAATGAAATGAGCAATCTACTTATCAAAACTGCAATCCGGACGATTTTCACCTTCACAAGTCGCGAAAAAGCACTCGAAAAAAGCGAAATTATCCTGCAGCGATATGCAAAACTTGCCGACGGATTATCAAGAGAAGCTGGGCAGCGGTGCATAGAAGTCCCGCCCATGAGGGGTGTCGATGAAGATATGCGAAAATGGTCATTCTTTATGATCTTGGAACACAACGCCATTGTGAACAGAAGCATCACAGCCACAGTCGTTCAACTTGCAAGAGGCGAGGAACTGAACGGGGCGGCAACGATCAATCCCAAGACGGATGTCATGCCCTCTTCGTCGGCAGATGCATCACAATTCAAAGATTTTGCGGATTCTGTCACCAAACATATTGAAGCCGTCAAGAGTTTGAACCGACTGCGAGGCACCGGCACTTCGCCGCACCCCATCTTTGGAAATTTTAACGCGCACAAATGGAACTGTATGTTTGCTTTCCATCTGGGGCTGCACCTGCCACAGGCCGAGTATGTCGTCGGCAAGGCTATGGCAAGTCGGTAATCCGGACTCAAACGCGGGCGCTGTAGGGCAAATGCGTGGGTGTGGGTTCCGTAAACGGATTGGACGCAGTTGGCAGCACAAGAACTCTTGATTAATGGAAAATCACGCTGTCACTTCAAAAAAACATTGAAACCATTAGGTGATGGTTTATGGTTTATTCTATGAATATCGATTTCCTCACCGAGAAAAAGCGTAGGCTTGATGCATTTCGGCCTTTTCCTGTGGAGGTGCTTCAGAATTTGGAGCGTTGGTTTTTGATTGAGTTGACATACACCAGTAATGCGTTAGAGGGAAATACGCTAACGCGTTTGGAGACGGCGGTGGTGGTGGAGAAGGGGTTGACTGTGGGTGGGAAGTCTTTAGTTGAGCATCTGGAGGCGACCAACCATGCAGGTGCTCTCCGGAAGGTGGTGGAAATCGCTCGTTCGCAGGTTCATTCCCTTACGGAGCATACGCTATTGGATCTGCATGGCATGATCTTGCATGGCATCGATGACGCAAATGCCGGGCGTTACAGGTCGATACCTGTGCGAATTTCGGGCTTGAGGGTTGTTTTGCCAAATCCCGCGAAGGTGCCCGGGGTGATGTTGGAGTTTTTCGGGGAATTGAGTGCCATGAAGGGCAGCCATCCGGTCGAACTAGCTGCGGAGGCCCACTATCGGTTGGTTACGATTCATCCATTTATCGATGGCAATGGGCGGACGGCGCGTTTGCTCATGAATCTGATTCTTTTACAACACGGGTATCCCCCGGCGCTCATTCGCAAACGCGATCGGGTGCCGTATTTGAAATCGCTGGAAAAAGCCCAACTTGGCGGGAGCAGGGAGGACTATTTGAAAATCATCGCCCGCAGCGTGGATCGGTCTTTCGGTATCTACTTCCAGGCTCTTGGTGGTGAAGAACCCAAAGTGCAGGATCCAACGCGCTTGCTGCGGATTGGCGATCTCGCCAAAAAAACGGGGGAGCCCCACGCCACTTTGCGGCATTGGATGAAGGAGGGCTTGCTGGATTCGGCGGAGACGACGGCGGCAGGATATCAACTTTTCGACCCCGAAATGGCCGAGCGGGTAAAGCGCATTCGCAGCTTGCAAAGCGAGCGCCGGACCTTGGCGGAAATTCGGCAGGAGTTGGAGGAACTTTGATCCAAGGGCAGGGTGGAGATTTGCCTTTTCCATCGGCAGTCATAGACAGCTGCTACAATTCGCGTTGTGTAGTGGCTCCATTAGTTTTTTGGAGGTTGCTATTACCCGCTGCTGTATCGTTTTATCATGAAATGGGCTATGCTTCCCAAGAGGATTAGCATGGCGGTGATGATGGTTTGAGCTTCCGGGATGGTTGTGATTTCTCCGGTGTTGGATATGAAAGCGTTGCCGATGAAGCTGTTTCCGAAGTCGCTGTAGAAGGAGATTTGTTGCAACTGGGTTTCGCTAAGTCCTTTTGAGTCTGTTCCAAAGTAGATGTGGCTTGTGTCGCTGGAGTCCCAGTTCCAGATCGAGAGGCTGGTGTTTTTGGCCCAACCCTGCTCCAGGAAGCTGGAAGCGAAATGCAATGCGT
>JBIIUB010000002.1:0-73658 GCA_044340205.1 Terrimicrobiaceae bacterium | reverse complement strand
TCAAGATCATCCGGGAGGTAACGCTTCAGGATTTCCCATTGCTTTTCATATACGAATTGAGAGGTGTCCATCCGCCTCTTCTAATTAGGGTTTTTGGGAAAAACAAGAATTAGGTATATGCTTATGGGCGTCCCGCCCGTGTTGGCACTGATTTCCATCTTGAGTGGCGCCATCTGTCTCCCTCAATCCACCGTTCTCTATGGATAAGGTTAGGATGCCTGAAGATGGGCTGCCTCTGGCAAGTCTTTCTACAAATTTTGTCCAAACATCCTCGCTTGCCGCACGCCAACTTCAATCAACCTGGTCCAATGGGAAAATGAATGAGCTGCCTGTTTGAATATGCAGACGATTTACACTTAAACCACGAATTTTACGAATAAACACGAATAAAACCGATAATGAAATTTTTCGGCGAAGCCGCTCCCAATTCGTGAAAATTCGTCCTATTCGCGGTTAAAAAATATGGATCGCTATTGAACTTTGAGTGGCCGTGGCTTTCTGGGCAAAACGGATGTATTCCTCGTGATGAGGAAGCGAATGGGCAGAGGCCAGGACGTCTGAGCTTAGCTTTGCTGACTCTGACACCATTCAGTCCAAATTTGGCGCAGAGCGGTTTCAAAGCGTGCGGCTTGTCTCTGATGGTCGGAGAGAATGCTGGCAGCGACTTCGCTGCGCAAGCAATCGCGCAGTCGACTGCGGAGGGCGCGGTCTTGCGCCAGCGTGACGGCTTTTTCGATGTAGGCGCCTTCGTTTTCAGCGGCCCATTCGGCATGGCCGATGGCGGTGAGTAGTGAAAGCCCAACGCGCGCTGCGTGGCGGTCTCCGGTGACTGAGACTACGGGGACGCCCATCCAGAGGGCCTCGCAGGTTGTTGTCGTGCCGTTGTAGGGGAAGGTATCGAGGGCGACATCCACGCGGTTGTAGGCGGCGAGGTGGTCCTGCGTGGCGGCAAAAAAGCCCATCAGTTCCACGCGATCTTCGGCGATGCTGGCGGAGGCGAGGCGCTCGAGGACATTTTTTCTCACCTCAGGGTCGTCCAGATACACGCTCTTGATGAAGAGGCGGGAGTTTGGCACTTGGGCCAGAATTTTTGCCCAGACGGCGAGTGCGTCGTCGGTGACTTTCAGGAAGTTGTTGAAGGATCCAAAGGTGACTGGCGAGGCGGCATCAGGCATTGCGGGCGAGGGGGCCTCGCTGGGCGCTTCGTAGGCCCACGCGCAGGGCGAGAAGCGAATCAGCTTCTCTGTTGCAAACGCATCCGCCTCACCGCTGGGGTCGGTGATTTCATCGACGAGGCGGTGCGTGACGGCTGGCACACCAGTGGTGTTTGGGTAGCCGAGGTAGGATATCTGCACGGGAGCAAGGCCATGGGCGAGGAGCGGCAGGCGGTTCATGGCTGAATGGCCTGCGAGGTCGATGAGGATGTCGGGCGCGTCACGCTGAATGAGAGCGGCGGCGGCGTCACCCTCCACGCCGTTGAGATTCGTCCATTTGCTCGCCAGTTTCCGCAGAGCGGCGCTTGTGGAGTCCTCGGTGTGGTGACAATGGTAAAGGAGCGTCTGCACGCGCGAGGCATCGAGATTTTGGAGCAGAGGCTTGAGAAAAAACGCAACCGAGTGATGCCTCAGATCCGGCGATATAAATCCGACGCGGAGTTTTTTCTCGGGCTCTTGGGGATTGAAAAAAACCTGAAATTCATCTTTTGCGAAGAGCGCTCCAAATTCTTTGTGCGCATCGAAAACACTCTGGCGATCCTGCCTTGGCAGGTAGTTGAGCAGCATGTTGCGGGCACTCAGCACGCGTGCGTTTTGCGGCTCCATCCATAGAATCGAATTGTGCAAATCAAGCGACTCCTCGGCTTTGTAAAGCCGCTGTAGGCCAAGCGCGCGGGCACTCGAAGCGGCAACAAGGAATGGATCAAGCTGAAGTGCCTTGTCCAAGCACTCCATGCCTTCGGCAATGTGGCGGGTCTTTTCGAGCAGGGAAAGGCCGAGGTTGCTCCAGGCAATAGCCATACTGGGATCGATCTCCGTGGCTTTGCGGAAGTGCGGTTCGGCAGCAGCAAAACCATTCACCACTGCTGCAAGCTCGCCGAGAAGTTCGTGGGCGCTGGCATTTGCAGGCTGGATTTGCGCAAACTTTTCGAGGGACACCAAAGCCTCATGGGGAAGACCCAGCGCCCTTTGACAGCGTGCCAGGTTTTCCCACATTTCAGCCATGTGTGGGTTTTTCTTGAGAGCGCGGACGAGGTGCGGTTCCGCCTCGGCATGTCGGCCGAGATCCGCCAGCGCCATGCCAAGAAACATCCGGCACTCGACCGAGTCCGCATTGAGTTTCCGTGCCTTCTGCAAAAGTTCCACCGCCTCTTCCAAGTGCCCTCCGCGCTGAAAAGCCATCGCCCCCGAGAGATACCAGGCATCGAAATCCTTCGGACACCCACGCCGCACTTTGGCATAAATCCGCTCCGCCTCGTCGTGCTGGTGGGCTTGGTGAAGCGACAATGCCTCCTCAAGAAGATTGGTTCTTTGTTTGTGGTTCATGCGCTGTGGGTCAATGCCAGCAATCCTGACGTATGCGAGGCAAAAATGCACAGCGATTTTTTTGGGATTCAATTTTGCCAACGATCCACTGCTTCCAGCCTACACTCATCAACCACCTTCTTTTCCTTTTTTACGCATTTTCAATCCTCGCAGACGTTTATTTCAATATTTGCAAAAATACTCAAGTTTCTAACACAAACATGTAGCCGCAATCTTACACGCTTCTAAGACTTTCAGCTTTTAAGGATTTCGTGTGTCACTTGCGCTCGGCATGAAAAATGCTAATCATCAGCCAAATTTGCAGTTCCTCTCAACTATTTTGTATTCTGTGCTTACCACGCCTAAGCGCTCCCCGTTACCACCAACCCGCCACCAGTTAATATTCTCCTTCTTTCCGTTTTTTAGCATCTTCATTTTCTATCTCTTTGGCTTTCCATATCCATGCTGAAAAATAAAATTCAAAAATCTTATTATTCGATTAATGAGTCTTTCTTTTAGTGCGTGTTAGGCTTAAATTGTTCTGAATGAAACTCGCTATTATGCAGCCTTACTTTTTGCCCTACATTGGGTATTGGCAGTTGATCACGGCAGTTGATGTTTTTGTGGTTTATGACAATATCAAATACACCAAGAAGGGATGGATCAACCGGAACCGGTTTTTATTGAATGGTGCAGAGGCGGGTTTCAGTCTGCCGCTGCGGAAGGATTCGGATTGTTTGGATGTGAACCAGAGGTTTTTGGCGGATTCCTATTATCGGGAGGATTTGTTGAATCGATTTCGTGAGGCTTACAGGAAAGCGTCGCAGTTTCCCTCTGTCATGCTGCTCTTGGAGGAAGTCATTCGGAACCAAGCAGGGAATCTTTTTGACTACATTTTTGCTTCGATCCGCGCGGTCTGCGGATTCTTGGAAATTAAAACGCCGTTGGTGATTTCCTCGACGATTGATTGCGACCATTCACTGAAGTCCGTCGAGCGGGTTCAGGCAATCTGCAAGGCCCTCGGTGCGGACACCTATATAAACCCTGTGGGTGGAATGGAGCTTTACTCCAAGGAGGATTTTGCGAGCCATGGAATTGATTTGAAATTTTTGAAAGCCTTGCCTTTTGAATATCAGCAAAGTGGAAATGCCTTTGTGCCGTGGTTATCGATACTTGATGTTTTGATGTTCATCATCAAGGAACGCACACGATCACAAGTTTACAGTGGGTATTCATTGGAATAATGCTTAAAATGCTTGCAAGAGAATATGATGTTTGAATGGCAAAAACTCGGGAAAATTTTTGATCCAATGGCGTATCCAGACAGACCTTGGATGAAGGAGTTTGCCCAAGGACCAGCGACCCTCCATTTTGATGACTTCATTCGTGTTTTCTTCTCATGTCGCCCTGCTCCGGATTCGAATGGAAGCTATGTTAGCAATTCGGCTTGGGTGGACTTCGATAAGAATGACATTCGTAAAATTCTGCGCGTTTCGGAATCCCCGGTTTTGCAGCATGGCGGGTATGGGGATTTTGATGAGTTTGGTATTTATCCCGTCTCGCCCATCCGGCACGGAAATGAAGTTCTCCTTTATTATGGGGGATGGACTCGTTGTGAGTCTGTGCCATTCAATGTCGCGATCGGTCTGGCCATTAGCAGAGACGATGGGGCGACCTTCGAAAAATATGCTAGAGGCCCAATTCTATCTTACTCCTTGCACGAGCCATTTGTTTTAAGCGGGCCTAAAATTCGCAAGTTTGAAGACCGATTTTACCTCTTTTACATTTCCGGCAGCAAGTGGGTGCTTGAAAATGGGCGTCCCGAACCGGTTTATAAAATTCGCGTTGCGGTTTCCGAGAATGGTTTGGACTGGAAGAAAGTAGGCGGGGATCTTATTCCTGATGTCTTGGGCGATGAGGAAGCTCAAGCCAGTCCGGATGTTTTTTTCTCTTCCGGAAAATACCATATGTTTTTTTGCTATCGGCAAGGTCGCGACTACCGCAACGCCTCGCGTGGTTATCGAATCGGCTACGCTCACAGCACGGACTTGATGAATTGGACTCGCGATGATGCAAAAGCTGGTTTGCTACCCTCCGATACAGGCTGGGATGCCGAAATGGTCAGTTATCCGCATTTGTCTGAAATAAATGGTAAAATCTATATGTTTTATCTCGGAGACTCGGTAGGTCGCTGGGGATTTGGCGTGGCTGAGTTGAAAGGCAGATTGGAATGAGGTGGCGCAAACTCGGCTTGGTTTTCGACCTTTCGAAGCATAGCTTGCCTGCGGGCAGCATCGGCTTTGCCCAATCGCCGCAACCGGTTGTTTTCGATAATTTTGTGCGCGTCTATTTTTCGACGCGGGCTGTCGATCCGAAGAATAGCAAATTTATAAGCGATGTTGCTTTTGTTGATTTTGCGCCCGATTTTTCAGAAGTTCTCTGTGTTTCTGAGCGCCCAGTGATTGAAAGAGGAGGCCTCGGCTGTTTTGACGAGCACGGAATTTTCCCAATGAATGTGGTGAAGTCCGGAAAAAAATTGTTGGGCTACACATGTGGATGGAGTCGCCGCGTTTCAGTCTCGGTAGAAACAGGTATTGGCTTGGCGATTAGTAGTGATGGAGGGTTGTCCTTCAAGCGGGTTGGTATTGGTCCAGTTCTGACAAGTTCTTTGCGAGAGCCTTGCTTAGTGGGGGATGGTTTCGTTCTTCAAGATGGGGGGGCGTTCCACATGTGGTATATTTTTGGAAAAGGCTGGCAGACCTATGAAGATGGTGGCGTGCCGGAAAGAACCTACAAGATCGGCCATGCAATTTCTTCCGATGGAGTCGAATGGGAAAAAACTGCCGAAGGCATTGCCATCATCCCGGATGCCATTGGTGAACTTGAATGCCAAGCATTGCCATGCGTGACAAAAATCAATGGTCTTTATCACATGTTTTTTTGCTTCCGGCACTCGCACGATTTTCGCACCAATCCATCTCGCGGATATCAGATTGGACATGCGGTTTCCAAAGATTTGATTCATTGGGAACGAGATGATCATGCTATACCACTCAAGAATGACAGTAAGTCATGGGATTCCGACATGATGTGTTATCCAGGAATTTGTCAATCCGGCGGTCAAACTTATTTGTTGTATAATGGGAATGAATTTGGTCGACATGGTTTCGGTGCTGCGGTTTTAGAGGAATGAATTCCCTGCGTATTACAAACGACACCGCTGATGCGGCATCGATTGAAAATCACCTTCGCGAATGCGATATGCGGTTTGCGCCACCTATTTCCTCAAGGGTTTTACTTCCCGATTACGCGCAAAAACTTTCAACATTAGCTGACCGGTTCGAAGCCTGGGAATCGGACCGCCTCATCGGACTTGTTGCAGCCTACCTAAGTAATTCTAATACATTCGAGGGATTTATATCGAGCGTGAGCATATGCGGCGATTTTGAAGGCAAAGGCATAGCTTCTCGTCTCATGCAAGATTGCTTTGATGCCGCTTTGGCGAAGGGACTGAACGGCCTTGTGCTGGAAGTTGGACAGAACGATCAGCATGCCTGCGGATTTTACCGAAAACACGGGTTCCAGCCGATTGGGGGTGGAAAAAGTGGTTTCTTAAAGATGAGTTTACAATTAAAAAACACATGAACATGAACCGCGATTTCAACAAGGAGTTCGATGACGGCGTCGGGCGCAAATATGCATATAACTTCGACTTCGATGTGATGCACCACTATATGATCGAAGCGTTCAAGCCGCTGCTCGTCTCGGGCAATGCGTTGGAGTTGGGAAGTTTCAAGGGAGATTTCACCAAAAGGTTATTGGGAATTTTCGATACCATGACATGCGTCGAAGCGTCGAAAATTGCCATCGAGGATGCTAAAACACGCCTGCCTGAAAGGGTTCAGTTTATCGAGGGAATGTTCGAAACCCTTCAGCTTAATGATAAGTTCGATAACATTTTCCTCACCCATGTCTTGGAGCATGTGGATGATGCGGTGGGCGTGCTGCGCCGGATCAATGACGAGTGGTTATCCGACAAGGGGCGGTTGTTTTTGGTTTGCCCGAATGCGAATGCACCCTCGCGGCAAATTGCGGTCAAGATGGGGTTGATTTCTCACAATTCCGCAATCACTCCCGGTGAAGCTAAGCATGGCCACCATCGAACCTATTCGCTCGACACGCTGGAGCGGGATGCCGTCGCTGCGGGATTGCGGGTGGTGCAGCGCTCGGGGATTTTTTTCAAGGCGCTCGCAAATTTCCAATGGGATAAGATTCTCAATACGGATGTGATTTCGCAGGAATACTTGGATGGGTGTTATGCGCTCGGGCAGGTTTATCCAGACCTTTGCGCGAGCATTTTTCTGCTTTGTGAGAAAGGTAAGTGATCCAAGAGCGCCAGTAAAACCCTCAGCAATCTGTTTTTAATGAATAACAAACTTTATGTCGGTCGGCCGAATATCGGTGACAGGGAGCGTTTTCTGGAGCGCGTGAACGGGATTTTGGACCGGCGCTGGCTCTCGAATGACGGGCCGTTGCTGAAGGAATTTGAAGAAAAGGTTGCCGGCTTCTTAGGAGTCAAGAATGTGGTGGCGATGTGCAATGCGACGGTGGCGCTTGAGATCGCATGTCGGGCGTTGGATTTGAAGGGCGAGGTGATCGTGCCAAGCTACACATTCGTGGCCACGGCCCATGCCTTGCAATGGCAGGAAATCACGCCGGTTTTTTGCGACATGAATCCCGCGACGCACAATATCGATCCGACCAAGATTGAGCGATTGATCACGCCAAGAACGACCGGAATCGTCGGCGTGCATGTTTGGGGAAGAGGTTGCGAAACCGAGGTGATCGAAGAAATCGCGGCCAAGCGAAATCTCAAGGTTATGTATGACGCCTCGCACGGGTTTGGCTGCACAAAGGGAGGGCGCATGCTCGGGACTTTTGGCGAGTGCGAGGTTTTCAGCTTTCATGCGACGAAGTTCTTGAACTGTTTCGAAGGTGGTGCAGTAGTAACAAACAACGACGACTTGGCTGAAAAAATGCGTTTGATGCGGAATTTCGGTTTCGTGGATTTTGACAAGGTGGTTTATCTGGGCGTGAATGGAAAGATGAGTGAAATACACGCAGCCATGGGCCTGACAAATTTTGAGGCTATGGATGAAATCATTTCGGTGAACCGCCGAAATTATGAAGCCTACAAAGCCGGTTTAGCTGAGTTGCCTGGCATTTCGGTGATCGATTACGATCCGGCTGAGCTCAACAACTACCAGTATATAGTTATTGAAGTTGATCCCGAGGTCTGCCGGCGCAACCGCGACCAAATTGTGGAAGCGCTTCATGCAAATAACATCATCGCCCGCAAATACTTCTGGCCAGGTTGCCACAAGATGGAACCGTATCGGTCCCTGCAACCTAATGCCGGTCTGCTTTTAGCGGAAACCGAGCGTGTCGCTGCGAGGGTGATCGTGTTACCGACAGGTCAGAGCATAACTGCAGAAATTGTTGCTGATATCTGTAGCATAATCAACAGCATATAATAACTTATATCTAAATAACGTAATATGAGTACTATCAATGCCAAGTTATCCTTTGATGCCATAGTTTTTTACTTTTGGCTTCCAGAGGAAGAGCTAAATACGATTTTTGTAGGAATTCATAAGTGGTGGTTTGCTCACGGCTTGGCATATAGACGCTGTGTATTCTACGGACCTACGATCAAAAATTTTAGACATTTTAAGAATGGAACGATGGATCTATATGCCATTCCTTCGGCTTTAATAAAATGGGGAGCATTGCGAGAATTTCTGGCTAAGAAGTGTATCAGCCATAATCCAGTTGTTTCGATCGTGGTCGAAGGAGACAGATTGCCCAATAGGAAGGAGTTGAATGCTGCATCAATGCCTATCCAATGCTTTGTTGCTGATACTCACCACATGTCAAACCCAGTCAACTCTGCTATTGCTTACATAAGCGAGGTAGGGGCAAGCATGGTATTTGTTTCACACTCTCCGCACCGAAAAATTTTTGCAGATTGCCTTGGCTTAAATGCATACCCTCTTTGTTATACGCCTAATGACACTAGTGGACTCGTGATGAATCCTGCCGGGAAGCGAGGGTTGCATGCCTGCTATTATGGAGCGATTTCGGATCTGTTTCATCCCGAGAGGAGCTATATTCTAAAGAAAATAATGAGTAGCTCGAGGGGATCTGTGGCGTTAGATTTTAAGCCTAGACTGCAACCGATAAAATGGCTTGAGAGTCTGTCTAAAGATATTGCCTCATTTACATGCAGCCTCAATGGTTTTCCATCGGTTCAGTCCTACGCGCCTTTGCTCTGTGAAACATGCTTAATAACCGATCCACTCTCTGAAAAATCTGAACTAGGCCCGCACCTCAGAAATGGTGAGAATTGTTTGATTTACCGAGACGAAGAGGAGGCGGTGGATGTCCTTGAATTTGTTTTAAATAAACCAGATGAAGTGCGTGCGATTGCCCGAGCTGGGAATAGTCTTCTCCATCGCATAACGCCGACACTTAACAAGAGTCTTCAAGACTATTGTGAAAACACAAATCAATTAGCCTCCAATTTGTCGGAAACCCTACATCCGCAACGAAAAATAAACCTTAATCCTAATGCAGTTACAGCATGCTATGGCTACGAAATAGTTCAAGAGTTGCACCGACTATGCAAACGCCTATTCATTTTCATACAAGGGGAAACCAAAGTTGCAGAGTATATCAAAGACTATGTAAAAATTCTTCCGCGTGTTACAGTTTTAGAGTCAGCGCCAGTTGATTTATCAATTCCGTCGCCAGAGCAAGGAGAGTGTATAGTTTGGATCGGGAACTCTCAATCATGCTCGGTAAATGAAGAAATGTCTAGGGGTCATTCATTATCACTAAGAATCTGTGATCCAAAAGATGAAAATCTGCTTGGCAAAACACCAGGGATATGGCTGAACCCCAGTTCAATGATAACGTGTGATTTTGAAGGCCGAGAATTTTCGCAGTATATTCCAACAAACATAAGTCTCATCCAGAAAAAGGAGGATAACCTAGATTGCGCAGTCTCGTTTTCTGAAATAGTCCAAAATGTGCGGAATTTGGACTGTGAGGCAGCGAGACCATTGCTTGAGGAATGTTTGGACAAGTGCATAAACGATACCGAGGCGCTGGAAGTGGCTGATGCATGCGATGCGCTTGGGTTACAAGAATTGCGGCGCGATACCTTGCTACGGGCTTTGTTTTTGAATCGCAACTGTCTCTCGGCCCTTTTCCAACTTGCTGACCTCTGCGTTCAAGCGGGGGCCGAGGAGGATGCCGCTATTTTGCTACATGAGGCGCATCGAATTCAAGCTCTGCCTCCGGAAATCAATACATTGCGGGAAGATTTAGAATGCAAATTTCTCGCCGCCAATCATTTTACACAATATAAGGAAGCTGTTTCGGGAGGCGCTCCTCCTTTGCCAACAGCTGCTTATTCTATTTTGGTTGTTACAAACCTCTTTCCTCCTCAGGAGCTGGGAGGTTATGGGCGAAAAATCTGGGAATTTTCCAATGGCCTTTGCAAGCGCGGACATCGCTTAAAAATTCTCACAGGCGATGCTCACTATCTTCAGAAAGCAGCGGATGCGGGAGAACCGGATTTGGAGCCGCTTGTGGAAAGAAGTCTGGTGCTTCAGGGAGAATGGAAAAACGGAAAAACTCAGCAACTCGGGGACTTAACATTTCTCCGTCGCGCTGCTGAAGCGAACAAGGAAAAAGTTCTTGCTGCCGTTACCTCATTCAAGCCGGATTTCGTCTTGTTGGGAAACTTCGATTTTATTGGGATTGATATTCTTAAGGCTTTAGTATCAACAAAAATTCCAGTTCTTCATTCGCTTGGGAACCAAACACCAGGTTATCACCCGCAAGACAGTATTGAATCGCCACTTTACAGGATCGCTCCGGCAAGCGATTGGCTGGGGAAAAACCTTCTGGAACAAGGCTACAAAGTTTCCAAGCTCAGCACTGTCTATCCAGGGGCACGCGTGGACCGCTTCTTCAAGCAGTTCCTTCCCGATATTCGTCGACTGAGAATCGCATTCGCTGGTCTTGTCATGCCTTACAAGGGGGGCCATGTGTTAATGGGTGCCTTAAACATATTGCAACAATCGGGTATTGAATTTGAGGCTGATTTTGCCGGTGACTCCACGGATGAAGGCTACATCCGAACGTTGATGGAATTCGCTCAAAATAATGGCATGGGGGCCAAAGTTCGCTTCAATGGTTTTTTAGATCGCCAAGGCCTTGCCGCTTTGTTTGCCCGCTGCAATGTTCTTGTGTTTCCAACACAGGTTCCCGAGGCATTTGGAATTAGTCAGGTTGAAGCCATGGCCTCCGGTTTGATTGTAATTACATCTGGAACTGGTGGAACCCAAGAGGTTATCAGGCATGGAATCGACGGCCTTGTCTTTGAGAAGGGAAATGCTGTTGCTCTAGCTCAAACCCTTGTGGCATTGGCCACTAATAAAGAACTGCGCGATAAGCTCCAAAACAACTCGCAAAAACGGGCGATGCAGTTTTCCGTCACAAACTCTGTGGTTCGTATTGAATCTATTGCAGAGGATTTGATTTCGTTAAAAAATGGAACAAACCAACTACAGCACACCAGTTCGGATGAGTCTCGTTTGATGTCAAGTAACGCAACACTTCAAGACGCGCAGACGGCGTTTAACGAGGGCCGACTTTCTGATGCCGAGGACATCTGTCGCGAGATTCTCGGCAAGGATGAGCGGTGTGCAGGGGCCTGGCATTTGATGGGTAAGATGGCGGCATTGCAGGGGGATTTGGAGACGGCGGGTGAGTTTGCGTCTGTGGCTTGCGATTTGAACTCGCAGAATGCGGAGTTTGTGCGCGAGTTGGCCGAGGTTTTTCTGCGGAAGAAGGAATTGGAGCCTGCGGAGCAGCAGGTGCGGCGCGCTTTGGAGATGGCGCCGGATTCGCCGGAGGGGCTTGTGCTGCTCGGGCGGATATTGGCGGAGAAGGACGATAAGTCGGCTTCGCTCGAGGCTTTTCAGGATGCTTTGAGGTTGCGGAAAGATTATGCGGAGGGGTTTTCGCACTATGCCACGGCGCTGCAAAAATTCGGGCGAGGCAAGGATGCGATTTCGCAGATTCGGAAGGCTTGCGCGCTTAAGCCTGACTCGGTGGAGTTTCAGACGAATCTGGCGATTTTGCTCGAGCAGAATGCTCGGTATGTGGACGCGCTGGCGGCTTATGGCAAGGCCTCGCGCATGAATCCGAATGTGGGTTTTGTGTGGTTCCGCCAAGGTAAGCTGCTGAATGGCCTCAAGCGTTACTCCGAGGCGATTCCTGCCTTGGCAAAAGCGATTTCGCTGCCGGGGCAGCTGAGCGACTATCACTACGAATACGGCCTCGCGCTGCACATGAGCAAACGCTTCCAAGAAGCGCTTGTGCATTATGAAAAAGCCCTGTCGATGGGCTACAACACGGCGGCGCTCCAGTGTAATCGCGGCGTGATTTACAAGGATCTCCGCAAAGGAGGCGATGCGATCATGGCCTTCCATGCGGCGGTGAAGATGGATCCCTCGAATGTTTCCTATCTCAACAACCTCGGCGCGGCCGCTCTGGAGCTCGGTCTGAACTCCGAGGCCCTGGAGTGCTTTGAGCAGGCGGTGGAGAAAAATCCCAAACTACCAACCGCACGAAACAACATTGGCAACCTTCTCAAGGATCGCGCCCGTGGCATGGATGCTTTGCCTCAATACCGGAAGTCGATGGAGCTGAATCCCGACGACCGCGACGCGCCGAGCAACTATTTGCTCTGCCACATGTATATCCCCGACATGGATTCGAAACTGGTCTTCGAGGAGCACAAAAAATGGGGCATCTCCACGGCCAAAAAATTTCCGCCAGCATTCAAGTTCAAGCCGCGCGAGGCAGGGGCGAAAATTCGCGTGGGATTCCTGTCGGCTGACCTGTGCCATCATCCCGTGGCGCATTTCATCGAGCCGATCTTCCGAGGCTATGACCGCGAGCGTTTCGAGTTTGTGGCCTATGGTGACCAGCGGAAATCGGACGAATTCTCAGCCCGCTTTGCGAAGCAGGTGGACTTGTGGCGCGAGACCTCAAGCTACGATGACCGCGCACTGGCGAAGCTCATTCATGAAGATCGAGTGGACATTCTCTTCGAGTTGGCAGGTCACACGGCCTACAACCGCCTTGGTGTTTTTGCCCTTAAACCCGCGCCGCTGCAGGTGAGTTATTTAGGATACCCAGGCACAACAGGCCTGCCGACGATTGATTTCCGCATCACCGATGCTTTTGCCGATCCGCAGGGAACAACCGAGCATCTGCACACAGAAAAACTCATCCGAGTGCCTGAATGCGCCTGGTGCTTTGAGCCAGATGCCTCCGCGCCAGAGGTCGAGCCGTTGCCTGCTTTGAAAAACGGCTTTGTGACCTTCGGCTGCTTCAACAACATGGCAAAGCTGAACCCTGCTCTCTTCGAGACATGGGCGGAAATCCTGCTCCGCGTCCCGGGTTCGCATCTACGCTTGAAAGCCCGCACGCTTACGGACGACGGCGTGCGCAAGGAACTAAAATCCTATTTCACCGAGCGCGGTATCGAAGAGGGGCGGCTCGATTTCTTTGGCCACACCAAAAAAATCGCTGATCACTTGAACCACTACCACTCGGTGGATATCGCCCTCGACAGCTTCCCGTATCACGGCACCACGACGAGCTGCGAGGCGATGTGGATGGGATGTCCAGTCGTCACGCGAGCGGGTAAAACCCATGTCTCCCGCGTCGGCGTGAGTCTGCTGAGCGCCGTCGGCTTGCAGGAATTCATCACCGATACGCGTGAAGCCTACATCGAAAAAGCCGTCGCGCTGGCGGCTCAAATCGACCGTCTTCAGGAACTCCGCGCCGGAATGCGCGAACGCATGCGCCAGTCCGTTCTTATGGATGAAAAGCGCTTCGTCGAAGGTTTCGAAAAAGCCCTTATGGAAATGGCAACCCTTGGAGGTTTGATGCGTTCGTAGATGTGTTTTTAGACAAAATTAACAGAATTTACAGGAATGGATGAATGCACCTATGAAAACCAAAGTTTTTCCCCTCGCTTGTTTTGTCGCCGTCCTCGGATTTTTGTCGCTGGTGATGCCTCTTGCCGCAGCCTTGCCGGAGGTTGGAGAGGTTCGGATTCATGCGGCTAGGGGGATTCCGGCGGAGATCATTATGCCGGATGGCTCCAAGCCGGTTGTGAGGGTGAATGATGTGATTCCACAAGGGGCGGTCTTGAAGACGCCGAGAAATTCTTTTTTGTCCCTCCTTTTTGCCAATGGCTCACTGCTTGATATGAAGCCGCTTACGGAACTGCGTGTGGCCAGCTTCACAAGCGCTGCGCCGATTGATTTTGAAAAAGTCGATGCCAACAGGGTGGGCGGCGAGCCCTGCCGTTCATCCACGCGACTGGAGCTTAAGTCTGGTTTGATCATGCTGGACATTCCTCGCCTCAAACCCGACTCGCATTTTCAAATTTCGACTTCGCTCGGCATTGCTGGAATCCGGGGCACGAGGCTTTTTGTGCTTTCGCAGAAAGAGCGCGCTGCCATCGGTGTCACCACTGGCCGTGTGCTGGCTACGAGCATCACTGGTCAAACGCAATCCGTCGATCCCGGCGAGGCTGTCGTCCTCACCGGCAGCGGATTTGCGGCTCCCGGCGGCGTCGAAAAAAACCTTCTTCGCGAGTTGGAATCGACCTTTGGCAGTTCTCGCTCGAAATCACCTGTCGAGCCTCCCGTATCGACGAAAGCCGCTCCCCAAACTAACGCCCCTCAAAGTCGCGCGACTTATAAAACTTCCGAGTGACCTGAACGCCTAAGTCTCAGAAAGAATGGCGACGCCTACGGGAATCGAACCCGTGCACCAGCCGTGAGAGGGCTGTGTCCTAACCGCTAGACGAAGGCGCCGTGTTGGGGAGGTAAATACTATGCGCCGGAGCCGCTTTGACAAGGGGAAAATCCTGATCGGTTCGTGTAGCTGTTGTCTATGACTGCCGAATCGGAAGCCACCACAGCAACCGCGCGACAGCGCGCTCGTGCATGCAGGGTAGGGTCGGCGCGCCGTCGCTGACCCATTTGCGTGGCGAAGCCTCCATTGCATCCAGAAGAAACGCCGCTTTGCGGCTGAATCTTGGGACGCCGACGGCGCGGCATCCCTACCTTGGATTACGAAGCGCGTTGCCGCGCGGGTTTGTAGCGGCTGTCTATGACTGCCGAATTGGAGGGCCCTCCGGCGCTCATAGAGACGCTGCTACAGCAACCGCGCGACAGCGCGCTACTCGCGGATGAAGAATCAACAGGGATTTGAATCCTCATCGATCTTCGAATGGCGAGGTTTTCTCGTGTCAAAAAAGATCATCCAGTTTCCCTGCGATGCAGACGCGATTGGGCAGAGGTCAGGCTGTCTGAAATTTGTGGGCGGCCGCCGGGGCTGGGTTGCTGCTTTTTATTTGGCGACGATGTTCACGAGTTTCCCGGGGACCACGACGACTTTGACGATGGTTTGTCCTGCTGTGGCTTCTTGGATTTTTGGGCTGGCGAGGGCGGCTTTTTCGATTTCCTCTTTGGTGGCTACTTTTGAAATGACGAGGCGCTCGCGGACTTTGCCGTTCACTTGCACGGCGAGTTCGACTTCGTTTTCTACGAGCAGGGATTCGTCATGCACGGGCCAAGGTTGCTTGGAGGCGAGTCCGGCAAAACCGAGGCGGCTCCAGAGTTCCTCGGCGAGGTGGGGGGCGAAGGGGCTCAGGAGCGGTAGCAGGATGCGAAGCGCCTCCAGCGGGCGTGGCTTGGCGTTCACGAATTCGTTGGTGAAAACCATCATTTGCGAGATCGCTGTGTTGAAGGCGAGGAGGCGGATGTCGGAGGTAACCTTTTTGATGGTCGCGTGGGCGATGCGAAGTTGCTGCGCGTTGAGCGGAATCTCGGCGAGGTCGCTTGAGAGGATCCATTCGCCTTCCTGATTTTCTTCCATGGCCAAGCGCCATACGCGGGCGAGGAAGCGGTAGACGCCTTCGACGCCTTTCATGCTCCAGGGCTTCATTTGCTCAAGCGGGCCCATGAACATTTCATACAGTCGCAGCGAATCGGCGCCGTATTCGGAGATTACGCTGTCGGGAGTGATGACATTGCCCCTGCTCTTGGACATTTTTTGGCCGTCCGGGCCGAGGATCATGCCTTGGTTGACCAAACGCTGGAACGGTTCGGGCGTGGTCACATGGCCGAGGTCATGCAGGAGCTTGTGCCAGAAGCGGGCGTAGAGGAGATGCAGCACGGCGTGCTCGGTGCCGCCGACATAGAGGTCCACGCCGCCGGGTTTGGCGTTGCGCGCCATCCAGTATTCGTCGGCTTCTTTGCCGATGAAGCGCTCGGAGTTTTTGGCATCGCAGAAACGCAGGTAATACCAGCACGAGCCTGCCCATTGAGGCATGGTGTTGGTCTCGCGCTGCGCGGAGTCCGAGTATTTCAACCACTCAAGAGCCTTGCTGAGTGGTGGCTCCGGCGTGCCAGTGGGTTTGAAATCCTCCATGTCGGGCTGGACGACTGGGAGTTCGTCCTGAGTCAGTGCGCGATGGCGTCCGCCTTCCCATAAGATCGGGAATGGCTCGCCCCAGTAGCGCTGGCGGGAGAAAAGCCAGTCGCGGAGTTTGTAGTTCACCGTGCCGCGTCCGAGAGACTTCTCCTCTAGCCAAGTAGTGATCTTTTGCTTGGCCTCGGCGGTCGGCAAGCCGTCGAGAAAACCCGAGTTCACGGCCACTCCCTCGCCGGCAAAGCAGGAGGAGGCTCCCTCTTTTTTCACTACTTCGCGGATGGGGAGTTGGAATTTGTTGGCGAACTCAAAGTCGCGCTCGTCGTGGGCGGGGACGGCCATGATGGCGCCCGTGCCGTAGCCCATGAGCACATAGTCGGCGATCCAGACGGGGATTTTGTCGCCGTTGACGGGGTTGATGGCGAAGGCACCGGTGAAGACGCCGCTTTTTTCCTTGTTGAGTTCGGTGCGGTCGAGGTCGCTCTTGGATGCGACGGAGGTTTTATATTTTTCTACGGCTTCGAGTTGGTCAGGAGTGGTGATGGCAGCGACGAGCGGATGCTCGGGCGCGAGGATCATGTAGGTCGCTCCGAAGAGTGTGTCGGGGCGTGTCGTGAAGACCTCCACTGCGCATGGAGCATTTGCGATTTGAAATTTGACCAAGGCTCCCTCGCTGCGGCCGATCCAGTTTCGCTGGAGGAGCTTGATGCCCTCGGGCCAATCGAGTCCATCGAGGCCCTCCAGGAGGCGCTCGGCGAAGGCGGTGATGCGCAGCATCCATTGGCGGAGCGGACGGCGCTCGACGGGGAATCCTCCCACTTCGCTTTTGCCGTCGACGACCTCTTCGTTCGCCAGCACGGTGCCGAGTTGCGGGCACCAGTTCACCGGCATTTCGGCGACATAGGCAAGGCGCACTGAGTCGGGATCGTTGCCGGTGTAGGTGGCGATGGGCTCGGCCTTGCGCGTCGTGGGGTTGAACCAGGCGTTGTAGAGTTGGAGGAAAATCCACTGCGTCCACCGGAAGTAGCCCGGGTCGGTGGTGCTGACTTCGCGATCCCAATCGTAGCTGAAACCGACGGCCTGAAGTTGGCGGCGGAAGTTGTCGATATTGCGGGCTGTGGTGACGCGCGGGTGCTGGCCGGTTTTGATGGCGTATTGCTCGGCGGGGAGTCCGAAGGCGTCCCAACCCATGGGGTGTAGCACATTGAAGCCTTGCATGCGGTGGAAGCGGGCAAGGATGTCCGTGGCGGTGTATCCCTCAACATGGCCGACATGCAGGCCGTCTCCGCTGGGGTAGGGGAACATGTCGAGAATGTAGTATTTCGGCTTGGAGGCATCGAAATCGGCGTCCCCCGGATTGGCGGCGCGGAAGGCTCCGGCTTCCAGCCAATGCTGTTGCCAGCGGGGTTCGAATTCAGTGAACGGATACTGCTTGCGCTGCGTGCTCATTTTGGAAAAAGGCGCATTCTATGCGGAAGAGCGCGAGCCTGCAAACCGATACGCGGTGTGAGTGAATCGGCGATTAATGGATTAACCACAGAGCGCACAGAGGACACGGAGGAGGGGATGACTGAGATTCCCTTGCATCAGTTGAAGGAGCGCATAAATTTCAGTCAATGAGCATTGCCGAGCTGCGCCAACTTCCCCGCCGGGAGAAGCTTCAAATTGTCGAGGCTCTTTGGTCGGACCTAGCGTCCGAGGACTCGCAATTTCAAAGCCCTTCTTGGCACGGAGAAGAACTCCGAAAGACGGAAGAGGACTTCAAACTTGGGAAAGTCCAGTCCTTGGACTGGGAAGAGGCCAAAAGAAAGCTCAGAAAACAATTTGAATGAACCTGCGGGTTCTAACCTCCGCCATCGAGGATCTTTCTCAGGGGCGAAAATTTTATGACCTCCAAGGCGATGGTCTCGGAGATTACTTTTTTGACAGCCTCTTTTCTGAAATCGATTCCCTATTGGTCTTTGCAGGAATCCATTCGCTTCACCTGGGATTTTTCAGGCTCATCGCAAGACGATTTCCTTACGCCATCTACTACAAGGTCAGAGGCGAAGAAATCATTGTCTATCGAGTTTTGGATTGCCGTCGGAAGCCAGAGTGGGTCGAGCAGCAGTTGTCAGTTTCTGAATCTATTCGATAGATCAAGCTTCGGCCCTTGCCCGGTCGGATTTTTCCAGCGCGCGGGTCTTGATTTTTAAAACGGGATCTCGCCGTCTTGGTCGCGCGGGGTGCGGAATGTGGCGGGTGCCTGATGCACTTCCCAGCATTCAAAGAGGGATTCCGGGACTTCGCGGAGGAAGCGCGAGGGTGAGTAGAATGACTGGTCGTAGCCGGCGGCGAGGCGCATTTCGGGGTAGGTGAGGTAGAGTTCGTCCATGCAGCGGGTCACTCCTACATAGAAAAGACGGCGTTCCTCCTCGAGCGCGCGGGGATCTTCAATGCTGCGACTGCTTGGAAACATTCCCTCGGCGAGCCAGATGAGAAAGACGACTTTCCATTCGAGGCCTTTGGCCTGATGGAGTGTGGAGAGGGTCACTTTTTCGGTTTCAGCCGCTCCGGCAAAGGCCTCTGCGGTTTCGAGTCCACCGAGCAGGGCAAGCTGGGAGAGGAAATCCGCCGTTGTTTCGAACTGTTCGGCGAACTCCTGAAGTGTGATGAGATCCTCGTGGCGGGCATCGTAGTTTGGGAACTTCTCTTTCATGTAGTCCTCGTAAACAGCGAAGAGCACGCAGGAGATCATTTCGGCGGGCTTCATGGGGGCGTCGCCCGTGACCAGTTCGGCCAGGGTGTGTATGAATTGGTCCCACGACTTTTGCGCTTTGGCTGGAACCTTGAGGCCGGCGAGGTCTTCGAAATTGATTTTCCCTTCGAGGATGGCGGAGGTCTTTTGCCAGAGGGCCTCGGCGGTTTTGTTTCCAATCCCCGGAAGCATGCGGGTCATGCGTTTGAAGGCGGTTTCGTCGCGCGGGTTGACGGTGAATTTTAGGAAAGAGGCGACATCCTTAATATGGGCCTGCTCGAAAAATCGAAGCCCGCTGGTGATGCTGAAGGGAATGCCGCGCCGGGTGAACTCGAGCTGCGTCTCCATCGAGTGGTAGTGGGCGCGGTAGAGGACGGCGATTTGCTCCAGCGGCACGCCTTCGTCGGATAGTTCCATGATGCGCTGGGCGATGAAGGCCGCCTGCTGGTTGTTGTTCGGTAATGCAACCAGCGCGGGCTTGATGGAATGGGGTTTGCGGACGGGCGCGAGGTTTTTGGGAAATTGATTTTCGTTTGTGAGAATCGCCGCGTTGGCGACATCCAGCACGCCGGGAACGCTGCGATAGTTTTTTTCGATTTTGAAGACCTGCGCGCCAGCGTGTGTTTCGGGAAAGCGCAGGATGTTTTCGAAATTCGCCCCGCGCCACGAGTAGATGCTCTGCGCGTCGTCGCCGACGACCATTACATTCCCGTGGTGTGCGGCGAGGAGGTCGATGAGTTCGGATTGGAGGCGGTTGGTGTCTTGATACTCATCGACGAGGATGTGCTGAAACTGGCGTTGGTATTGTGCGGCGATGTCGGGATTCGTCAGGAAAAGCTCCAGGGTCTTGGCGAGGAGGTCGTCGAAATCCATCGAGTTCGCCTCTTTTTTTCTCGATTCGTAGGCGGTCTGGACGCGCTCGATGTCCTGCGCCAGCGGGATGAAGTAGCGGTATTTTTCGACCAGCACTTTGGAGATCGGAAGCCCAGTGTTGATCGAGTAGCTGAAGATGTCGGAGAGCACGCCTGCCTTTGGGAATCGCTTGTCGGTTGAGACGATGCCTTCCTTTGTCAGAACGGACGAAATCATGTCCTCGGAATCCTCGCGATCCATGATGCTGAATCCCTGACGGAACCCCACAGCCTCGGCGTGGCGGCGTAGAATGCGGTTGCCGATCGAGTGGAATGTGCCGCTCCACATCCCGTCGGCCGCGCCTGGGATGAGGCTTTGCACGCGCTCGGTCATTTCCCGTGCGGCTTTGTTTGTAAAAGTGAGGAGCAGGATGGAGCGGGCTGGAACGCCTTGCTCGAGAATCCAGGCCACGCGGTAGGTGAGTGTGCGTGTTTTTCCGCTGCCAGCGCCGGCGATGACCAAGGCCGCTCCGGCCGGATATGTCACGGCGGCGAGTTGCTGGTCGTTCAGTTCCGAAGCGTAGTCGATCCCGCTGGATGCGGCCGGCGGTTGCAGTGTGTAGGTGCGCGACACGCCGGGTTTAGTTTTGCGAAATGCGCAGCGAGCCGAGCTTGGATGACGGGATGTTCAGCCCGTAGGCGAGAAGTTTTGCCGATTCGTCTGCGATGCGGGCCTTGGTGCTGCCAAGGACCACGGCAATGACATCCCGCCCGTTGTAGGATCCGCTGGAAATGAGGCAATGTCCGGCGAGGTCGGTGTAGCCGGTCTTCATGCCATTGCAGAATGAGTAGGTGCGAAGGACGCGGTTTGTATTGCGGAGGGGAACGACATTTCCCGAGTTGAAGCGGAAGTTGTAGTTTTTCGTCCTCATGATCTCGCGGAGCGTGGGATTGCGGTAGGCCATTCGTGCGACGCGGGCCATGTCTCGGGCTGTGGAATATTGGCCTTGGGCGGGCAGGCCGTTGGGATTTTCAAAATTCGAACTGGTGCCGCCCAGGTTGCGCACGCGCTGGGTCATCTTGTCCGCAAAGGCACTCACGCTTCCGGCATTGTCACGGGCGAGGGTGCGGGCGACATCGTTGCCGCTCTTCACCAAAAGCGCGTTAAGGAGTTGGAGCCTTGTGTAGCTCTGTCCGGGTTTCACATAGATTTTGGTGGGCTCGCAATTCGTGTCCGTCGTTTCAATCTCGACTTTTTTATCCAAGTTGCCCGCTTCGGCGACGATCAGTGCCGTGAGAAGTTTCTGGGTGCTGGCGACGGGGCGCTTCGCCTCGTCATTTTTGGAATAAAGGACCTTGCCGGTGTTGGCATCCACCAGAATGGCCGCCTTGGCGCTGATCTGGGGAGCGGGCGCGGCTTGGAGAGGGGTGATGGCAAGGAGGCAGAGAAATGCGGGAATCAGGCGGGCGAGCATATGAGGAAGCTAAGGTTTTTTTGGCGGTGTGCTGAATAACTTTTCCATTTCGGGATTTTTTTCAACCCCGAGTTCGATGGCTTTTTGATAATGCCGCCGCGAAAGCTCGATGGCGGGCGGTTTTTCTTCGAGGTAAAAGACCGCGAGATTATAGTGGGCGTCGGCATACGAGGGATCGAGTTCCACGGCGCGGCGGAGTTCGTGCTGGGCACCTTCAATCCAACCCCGGCGGCCCATGACGACGCCGAGAAAATTGCGCGTCCGGGCGTTCAGCGGATCCTGCAACATGGCTTGCGAGAGGGAGGCAATCGCGGCGTCCGATTCATTGCGATCCATGTAGATCATCCCCAGCGTGAGCCACGCCGGGGCGGACTCGAGGCGTTGGCGAACAGCTTTTTTGAGCAGTTCCTCGGCCTTGTCGGGATGGCCTGAATAAAATTCCACCATGCCGAGATTCACGAGGGCCATGAGATTGTTGGGTTCCAGCGTGAGAACGCGAGTGTAGGCGTTTCTCGCGGCACCGTAGTCCTTGCGCTCGAAGGCGACATTTCCTTCCGCGATGGAAGCGGAGAGGGTGCGGGGCGTGAAGTTTTTCCCCGTTTCGTCCGCCGGCAGTTTTTGCGCTAATGCGAGTGCGCATGCCGCCAGCAGGGCGTGAACGGCAGCGCGGCGCATCATGCGGCGGAGAGTTCCTTCGAGCGGCGCTCGGCTGCCCGGACTGCTTGGATCAATGCGGCGCGGACCCCGTGTTTTTCGAGTTCGCCCAATGCGGCGGCGGTGGTGCCTCCGGGGCTGGTCACCATCTCACGCAAGACGGCCGGATGCTCGCCGGTTTCCTTCGCGAGTTGCGCCGCTCCGAGAATGGTTTGTATGGCGAGTTGGCGTGCCAGATTCGTGGGAAGGCCGCAGGAGACGCCGCCGTCCGTGAGGGCTTCGATAATCAAGAAGATGTAAGCCGGTCCGCTTCCGCTCAGGCCGGTCACCGCGTCGAGGAGCTTTTCCTGAACTTGGGAAACAACGCCCACGCTGGCGAAGATCGCCTCCGCGCAGTTCTTGTCGGCATCGGTGGTGTTGGCTCCGGCGGTGAAGGCCGTCGCGCCACAACCGACGAGGGCAGGGGTGTTTGGCATGGCGCGGATGATCCGGCACTTTGGAGCCATTTTTTCCAAGGTGGCGACTGTGAGTCCCGCAGCAATCGAGATGAGAAGTTTCCCATCCAAGGCCGCTCCAGCTTGTTTGATCGCGGTCGCCGCTTCTTGCGGTTTGACGCAAAGAATCACGACGGGGGCTGCCGCTGCGGCCTCCTCGTTGGAAGTCGTGACTCGCACGGAGGTCGAGTCCTGCAGGCTTTGAAGCATCTGCGCCTCGGGGCATGAGGCAATGATCTCTTCCGCGCTGCAGACCTTGCCGCGCAACATTCCTTGAATGATGGCGGATGCCATTTTTCCTGCTCCGAGAAACGCGTATTTCATGCGCAGACGCTAAAGGAGGGGCGCTGGAATGCAAAGTCTCGATTCCCAAACCCGAACCCCCGTTTTCAACAAATCCGTCACATTTCAGACCTTGTTTCCTGCGAAGGCGCGGCATAGGACATCGCCACCAATGGACTCCTCTACCTCGATCCTTTCAATTCAGGACCTCCACAAGAGCTTCGATCAAACGCCCATCCTCAAGGGCGTGAGCTTTTCCATCGAGGAGGGCGATCTGGTTTCGGTCATCGGCCCCTCGGGATGTGGCAAAAGCACAATGCTGCGCTGCATCAATGGCCTGGAAACGCTGGATTCAGGCGTCATCAACGCCGCCGGTGCGTGCATTTCCCGAATGCCCGGCGCCAAGCTGGATGGGGATTTCGAGAAAAACGCCCACACCCTGCGCCAGCGGGTCGGCATGGTTTTTCAACAGTTCAATCTCTTCCCGCACCGCACGCTTTTGCAAAATACCATGATGGCTCCCATCATTGTTCGCGGCGTTCCCCATGAGGATGCCGAGAAAACCGGGCGCGCCCTGCTTGAGAAAGTCGGCCTCGGCGCGCATGTAGACAGGTATCCCGCGAACCTCTCCGGCGGTCAGCAGCAGCGCGCGGCCATCGCACGGGCGCTCGCCATGCAGCCGAAGGTCATGCTCTACGACGAGCCGACCAGCGCGCTGGACCCCGAGCTGGTCGACGAGGTCCTGCATGTCATGAAGGCGCTCGATGCCGAGGGCATGACGCAGATCGTTGTGACGCACGAGATGCGCTTCGCAAGGGACGCGAGCGACTACATCATCTACATGGAGGGCGGTCACATCGTGGAAATCTCCGACGAGGACGAAATTTTCGAAAACCCCAAAGACGAGCGCACCCGCAGGTTCCTCAGGAGGTTCATCTGATGAAAAAAACCACACTTCTTTTGTTTTTGGCGCTGGGATTTCTTTTCCAGTCCTTCGCGCAGGCCGACACCAAGACGCTCCGCTGGGCTGCAGCGACGGACAGCAACGCGCCCTACGCCTTCTACGGCCCCGGCAACAAGCTGACCGGTTTTGAATACGAGGTCATCCAAGCCGTAGCCCGCGAGATGGGACGCGAGCCTGTCTTTGTCCCGAATGACTGGGATGGCCTCATCCCCGGCCTTGGTCGAGGGCTTTACGACTGCGTCATCTGCGGCATCGAGATCACTACCGACAAGGCGCAGGAGGTGCTTTTCACAAATCCCTACTATGTGACCTACGAGCAGCTCGTGGTCAAAAAAGGCACGCCCCCGGTGACGAACCTTGATCAACTCCAAGGTAAGCAGATCGGCACTCTGAGCCAGACCGCATCTTTCAACATGCTCAGCAAGACGCCCGGTGTCGTGGTGAAAATTTACGACGAGGAGGTCAACGCCTATGCGGATGTTGCGAACGGCCGCCTCTTCGGCGTGCTCCTCGATTACCCGATTGCGAAATATTACGCGTTTGCAAATCCGAATCTGAAATTCACCGGCCCGCCGTTCGGCCAGGTCACTTACGGAATTGCCCTCTCCAAGGCGAACTCTGCCCTCTCGGCCGAAATGAACGCCGCGCTCGCCCGAGTGGTCGCCAGCGGAGAAATGCGCGACATCCTCTCGCGCTGGGGACTCTGGACCGCCATGGTTGCCGACACATTCGGCCAGCCGGAGGATCCCTCTCTCCCCGATACCGAGTATCGGGCCTTTGTGGCCGCCACAGCCGAGCAACCCACCTTGTTAAACCGCATCATCGGCTACGCCCGCTTCTGGCCGCTGTTGCTTGAGGCCTCGCTCCTCACCATCGAAGTCAGCCTACTCGGCATGGCAGGGGCCGTCCTGCTGGGTTTCACGCTTGCGATCATGAGGGTTTACGGGCCTCTCCCCGCGCGCTGGCTCGCCTCACTCTACATCGAGCTGATTCGTGGAACTCCGCTGCTCATCCAGTTGCTTATCCTCTTTTATGGCCTGCCGAATATCGGCATCAAACTCGAGCCATTCGTAGCTGGTGTGCTCGGCCTCGCCTTGAACTACGCCGCCTACGAAGCCGAAAACTACCGCGCCGGACTGCTCGCCATTCCGAAAGGCCAGATGGAAGCCGCCCGAGCCCTCGGCATGACGCAACGGCAGGGTCTTTTCAATGTCGTGATCCCTCAGTCCTTCCGGTTGGTGCTGCCGCCCGTGACAAACGATTTCATCTCGCTTCTCAAGGACTCCTCGCTCGTTTCCATGGTCACGCTGGTGGACCTCACCGGTGCCTACAAACAAATCGCCACACAGACATTCGACTATTTCGGTGCTGGTTTGCTGGTAGCAGCATTCTATCTTCTCATCGGCCTCCCCTTTGTTCGCCTCGCCCGCTACACCGAGCAGCGCTTGAATCCCGCTGCCAACTCCCATGGCGCGAAGGGTGGGCGGTTCCAGTTTCATCTTGGAAAATCCTGATCCGCCGCACGGGTCTCCGCCTTATCGACATTCGTGCGCCCCGCGATTAGCTTGCCGCCGTGTTCAACCGCTACCGAAACATACAACTCACGCCGGTGAAGGTCCTCATTGGCCTGAATATTCTCGCTTTCGTCTTCATTGAAATCCTGCCGCAACGCCAGCAGGCGGTGGCTGATCATCTCCTCGGGTTGAGTGGTGCCGGTCTAGGGCAGGGGATGCTTTGGCAGTTCATCACCTACCAGTTCCTTCACGCAGGAATCCTCCACCTTGCCGTGAATATGATGGGTCTCTGGTTCACAGGAAACATCCTCGAGCGCGTGCTGGGAGCGCGGAGTTTTATCTTCCTCTACCTCCTCTGCGGCGTCGCCGGCGGCGTGCTTCAACTCATGATCAATCCTGGCCCGACCTTGATTGGTGCCTCCGGCGCGGTTTGTGGACTCGTTGCCGCTTTTTCCACCCTCTACCCGCGAATGCCCATCACCGCTTTGTTGTTTTTTGTCATCCCGGTTCGTATGCAGGCGATGTGGCTTGGAATCATCGTTGTCGGCATGTCCCTGTTCTTTTTGCTCACAGGCCTCTTTGGCGACATCGGCAACGGAGCGCACATCGGCGGCGCGCTCGCTGGTTTTTGCTGGGTCAAATACCGCCAACGCCACTTCCGCGTCGTCCGCTCCTGAATGGGATCGACTGCATGGCCTAATTCAAAGACGGCGCCTGCGGAGTCGCGCTGGGGATACTCATGCGAATGTAGTCGGTCGCGCCGCCAAGAATCGTGCAGGTCAAGAGCCCAAGCCTCTCCCGGCGGAAGAAAAAAACCGTGAAAAAGCGGTTCTCGACCATGCCGCTGCCGTGGAAAAAATCGAAGCGCGGGTAGTGCAAAATCCTCATGCCGGAAGGCGGCGATTGAATCCCGAGACGGTTGCGCAGGGCTGAAGAAATCGCCTTTTCCAAAAGGTCGTTACTTTTGGGGCGGCAGTGAGAGTTGAGGTCCGTGTTCTCGGCAAGATCCAGAAACTGGTTCGCGATTTTGGAAAAAACGGGCTCGGACTGGACTTGGGCCAGCAGATCTTTCAGGGCGGTATCACAAGTATTCATGGCAATCGTTGCTCAAGTGACCGCAATGGGATGCGAGTCCAAGAAAAATCCCCTTCGTTACAAAAATGTCACACGGGCTGTTCGGACTCGCGGAGCATTTCGTTAAGGAATGCGGAATCGTCAGTCAGGGCCTCGGGTGAGTCTCCGGCGACGAATTCGAGAAGGATGTTGGCATCCACGCCGAGGGCGCGGAGTTCCGAGACATAGGCGGTCCAGCGATCCTTGCCCGCCCGCAAAGGCAGGCGGTGCGAGGGATTCGGCCACCAATGGAATCCGTGCACATGCTGGAGCCTCGGTGCGAGGGTGCGCAGACCGTGAAGGCATTCCTCCAGCGGACGCCCATGCGGCGGCTGCCAGAGCGTTTTGATGAAGGGATGCACTGTCGCGGCCAGCAGATCGCAGGTGGAATCGAGCGTGTCGGTGAGCGTGCCGCCGTGGAACTCGTAGCAAATGGTGATGCCTTTTTCGGCGGCCAGATCAGCGCAGCGCAGGGCGTCTTGGACGACCTCATCGCGCCAGCTTGGATGTGCATCCGCCGAACCTCGATTGCCAGCCCACACGCGGATCGCCTTGGTCTCGAGCGCAACGGCGGAAGCCAGCACATCTGAGAAATGCAATCCATCAGCCGGGCTGGCCGCGAGGCGGTAGTAGGAACCATACGCGGCGACATCAAGCCCGTGCTGGCGGGTCAGTCGGCCGACTTGAGTAGCCGTATCGATGTCGCCATGCGGCACATGCACATCGCCGCCCCACTCGATGACTTGGAGCCTGTTTTGAACGCAAAGTTCGACGATTTGTTGCGGCGTGAGCTTGCGGAAGGTGATCGATACAAGTCCGGGAAGCATAAAAAATGTGTCAGGCCATGCGGGCGAGCATGTCTTCGGAGACGCCGTGCTGAAGAGGTTTCCCGGCCAGATAGAGGTCGAGTTCGTCATTCATCCAATATCCCATGCGGGCGACCTCTCCCCCAATGCTGCCGGCGATGTGCGGAGTGAGGACGACATTTTCCAAAGTCCGCAATGGTGAGTCCGGAAGCGGCGGTTCGGGGTGGGTTACATCCAGAATGGCAGTGATGTCCTGACGCTCGGCGAGAACCTGGCAGAGGTCTGTTTCATCGATCACCGCCCCGCGCGAGGTGTTGATGAGGGTGGCGCCTTCGGGCATCGAGCGCAGGAGCGGGGCGTTGATCATTTTCTCGGTTTCCGGCAGCCACGGAGTGTGGATGCTCACCACATGGCTTTTTGAAAAAAGCTCCTGTAGGGAAACCTGCGTGACTCCCAGCGCGGCCGCCGCGGCGGGCGTTGCGTAGGGATCGTAGGCGAGGATGTTAATTTCGTGTTTCGCCAGATGTCCGGCCACAAGGCGACCGATGGCTCCTAAGGAGACGAGACCGACACTCGAATGGAATGCGCCTGCCACAGGGGAATGTTGATGACTGAATTTGCCAGCCCGGGCGAGGCGTTGGCTCGACCAGAAGCCCGTTAGCCCGAGAAGAATTGTGGCGTGGGAATACTCGGCCACAGGTATGGCATTCGCCTGCCAGGCGCTTGAGATCAGGATTCCCCGCTTGTAGGACTCGGGCGTTGCAAAGCATTTTACCGAGCCGGCCGCGTAGAAGACAGCTTTCAATCGTGGCGCGGCGGCGAGAAATTCCTCGTCGAGCTTTGGCATTCCCCAAGTCGCAAAAAGCACATCCGCTTCTGCAAGAACCGCAGTGTGATTTTTCCACTCTGACCCGCTGACGGTTTCAGGAAGGAGACGAACCTTTTTGCCAATTTCCGCTCGCAAGGCTTCGGGATATGCCTTCGGCAAGTAGTTTGGCATTCCAATCAGGAGAGCATTGAGGGAAGTCATTTAATTGCGATTAGCAGATCGTTTTTTTCGTTCGAGAGGAAAAGTCCCTTTGGTCCGCAGGTGTTCGCAGCCTTATTTGCCTTCCTGACAGGCACGCAACCCGGCAGGGACATCGAAACGGGGCTTCCAACCAGCGGCCATGAGCTTCGAGGGATCCGATGTCGAGTGGCGTATGTCGCCTGCCCGCACAAGCTCGAAACGGATTTCCGACTTGGAGCCGGTGAGGCGCAGGATTTCCTGAACGAGTTCAAGGATGGTAATGGATTTGCCGTAGCCCGCATTGAAGACTCCTGTGGCGTGCGGGGTTTCGGCGGCAAAGGCGAGCGCTCCGACGATGTCCTTAACGAAAATAAAATCCCTCGTCTGGCCACCATCACCATAGACCGTGATTGGCTCCCCGCTGAGCGCGCGGTGGAGGAAGATCGGCACGGCGGCGGCGTAAGCGCTGCGCGGATCCTGACGCGGACCAAAGACATTGAAGAAACGGATGCACGCTGTTTGCAGCCAGCCTTCGCGGGCATAGAGGCTGCAGTAGTATTCGCCGTCGAGCTTGGTGATGGCATAGGGACTCCGTGGATCGGGCGTCATGCTTTCCACCTTGGGTTGGATGGGATTTTCGCCATACACGGCCGCGGAGCTTGCGAAGCTGAGCTTCTTCACGCCGTGCTTGCGGCCCGCCTCGAGCACATTCAGAAGCCCGCGCACATTGAGTTCCACGGTTTCGTCTGGTCGTTGCATGGATTCCGGCACGCTGATGAGGGCGGCCAGATGGAAGATGTAATCCACCCCTTGCATGACTTCGTCGAGGAGCGGCTTGTCCATGATGGATCCCTCCACGAACCGGCACTTCAGACCGTCGAGGTTCTTGCGGTGTCCACTGCGCAGATTGTCCAAAACGACCACCTCCGCGATGTCCTGATAATGCTCCACGACATGACTGCCGATGAAGCCGCTTCCGCCGGTGATGAGAATTTTCATTTCGAGGCCTTTCTAACGAAGTCGTTCATGGCTTCTTCTTGATCTTCGATGCTCTTCACAAGCGCAAGCTGGGTGCGAAGGCGGTCGAGGTTGTGCGTAGGATGCTTGATTTTGAAATACACATCGCCCTCGAGGTAGTCGGTGAGGAAGCGAATGCCGATTTCGAGTGTGATGAGCTTGCCGGAGAAGGCGAGGTGGGCGATTTCGGCCTCGTTCAGGAACGAGCGCGCGGAAGAAAGATAGCCGCTGACGAGCGCTTCGAACATGGGCATCTGCATGCGAACCTTGGAGACATCGGGCTCGTCCTCCAGCGCAGGACTGGTGGCGGTGCGCACCATGTCGCCGAAATCGTAGAGCGCGAGGCCGGGCATGACCGTGTCGAGATCGACGACGCAGACCCCCGTCTCAGTGGCATCATCGATCATCACATTGTTGAGCTTCGTGTCGTTGTGTGTGACCCGCTCGGGAATTTCTCCCTTGGCGCAGAGCTCCAGCAGGCGGTCGACGATGTCCTCGCGGCGCTGAATGAAATCCCACTCGGCTTTGACCTCTGCAAGCCGACCCTTGGCATCCGCTGCAACGACTTGTTTCAGGCGTTCCAGACGCGAGCGGGTGTTGTGGAAATTAGGAATGGTCTCGTGGAGTCGTCCGCCGGGAAGTGCCGCCACGAGGCCTTGGAATCCGCCAAAAGCCTTCGCCGCCTCGTAGGCCTGGCGCACGTTTTTGATGATGTCATACGAGCGGGCCCCTTCGATGAACAAATAGCCGCGCCAGTATTTGCCTTCCGCATCGCGGTGGTAAGGGAGTCCATCCTTGCTCAGCAGGACTGTCAAAGCGCGACGCGAGGCATCAGGCACTCCGGCGATCTCAAGTTGTCTGTGGGCCTCCTCGGTGACTCGCTGGATGTTTTCCATCAACGCCACGGGGTTGGTGAAAATGCGCTCGTTGATTCGCTGAAAAATGTAACGCACACGCGTGCCCGCCTGGCTGAAAGCAGCTGCGAAGGTGTCATTGATATGACCGCCTCCATAAGGGGTGCTCTCGAGGAAGGATCCTTGGATTCGAAATCCTTTGATGATGTCTGCTACTGGGTGTGATGTTGTCATGGGAAATGTATTCTGAAAACAGGGTATAAAAACCTGCAACCGCACGGGCTTCTTGTTCTTTCTAAATGGGGCGGTTTTTATTCGCAAACATAAATTTTATTGCAAATAGATTCGCTTTTTCCATGATGTCGCCATGCCTCGAAAGCCCACACTCCTTGCAAGGAAGGCGAGGGAGCGTCTTGCCGAAATAGCCGCTTCCACCGAAGCCAGTCGGTGCCTTCCGACCTTGGCTGTGTTGTCCGGCGAGTTGAAGCTTCACGCCTCCACCATCTTTCGAATCCTGCAGGACCTGGCGGTGGAGGGTGTGGTTTGGCAAAGCCCGAGCGGAAGGTTTTATCCTGCCTCAGCCCGCGTGGAACAGGTGAGGGGAAAGCCGCTGTGCTTCATCGGTCGCGAGATGTGCCACTGGAGCCGCCTCTATCAAGAAATCCTCTCAGGCGTGTCTGAGGCGAGTTCGGCGAATGCGGGCAGCCTGGTGCTGTGTTCGGCCCCGTCGTTGCTCAAACAGGCGGATTCGCTGCAACCGCCCCGATTCGCATCCCTCGACATCCAGCGGCGCGAACTGGATTCCATCCTCAAAAACGCCCCCCGAGGTTGCTGCGGTTTTCTTTTCGACCATCTATGGGCTCCGGAGGTGATCGCAGCTTCTTCCTGCCCGGATGGAATGCGTTTGCAACTGCTGCGAAGCGCTCCGGTTGGCATTGACCAGAAACACGGGGCGCGTCTTGTCCGAGGAATGATAGACCGCAGCGCGTTTGCCGGAGTGGTTCTGGTGGTGCCCTTCAGGGGTGATGCCGTGATCGACGAATCGATGGCATTTCTCGAGGAGGAATTGGAGGGGCGAATCGTGAAGCGAATGGATTATGCGGCGGCGGAAAAGCAAGTTGCTTCGCTATGTGGGAAGGGCTTCGCATTCCTTTGTCCCGAAGACCATGTGTCCCGCGCCTTGGCCGAAAAAATCGCTCCCCTCCACAAGCCCGGCGAGGTATTTCCGCTCATCGCCACGCAAGGCACCGGCATCCTCTCTGCGCCTGTCAGTCGCTTGAGATATGATTTCCGGCGTCTCGGGCGCAGTGCGGCGTCGGCTCTTCTCAATGGAACCCGCCCGCCCTCGCTCAAGCCCGCCCTCGTCAGCACCGTGTCTTCTTAAAAACTTTCTTCATGATCACCACAGAAAATCTTCCGTCCATTCCGCTCGCATGGCTTGAACCCGCCGCTCCGCCACTGGAGATCGACTTCGGCTGCCATCGCGGCGCGTTTCTCATCGGCATGGCGGCGTTGCATCCCGGATCGAATTTTCTCGGCATCGAAAAACAGTCCGACCGCGTGAACAAATGCAACGCCCGTGCCTCGCGTCTGGGATTGTCGAATGCCGCCGCCATTCAAGGCCTGGGCGTCGAGGCGCTACAGGCCTTGCCGCCAGCAAGCGTGTCGATTTTTCATTTGTATTTCCCCGATCCCTGGCCGAAACGCCGTCACTCGAACCGCCGTGTGTTTCAAAAAAACTTCCTTGCCGAGATTCGCCGCGTCTTGCGTCCACAAGGCGTGCTCCGCCTCATGACGGACGACGCCCCCTACTTCGGGGAAATGCGCGAACTCACCCGCGAAGGTTGGGCGGAAATCCCATGGGATGATGGACGTGAAACCGTGTTGACCGCGTTTGAAAAAACATTCCGCAATCGTGGTCAAATCCCGCATCAGGCCGCATTGAAGCCGCTCTGAGGGTGGTTTGCCGTCTATTGCGTCGAAACCCACGGCCTGCCCTGTGCATCTGCCTTGATCGAGTTCATCACGATGTAAAGCAAGCCCTCCAGCATCTCCGGCGTGGTGCGGTAAATGTCAGTTGATCCCGCAGGCGGCTGCCAAGTGGAAGCAGGCAGGGTGGGGGAGAACATCAATTCCCTCACATCCACAACCGTCGAAAAATCGCGTCTCTTGACCTCAAGGCGTTTGATTTTATGCCCGGCTGCAACCCAGACGCGGGCTTGAAAATCCTCCGCTCTCGTCGCCTTGGCCAACTCCGGCATCAGCCCCGCTTTAAGAACTCTGCAGCTCTCGCCGTTGAGTTCCTCGACCTCCGCCACATCCGGCCGACTCACGGAAAAAAGCGCAGGCAGAAAAATGGCCTGCTGGGGAGTGATCGGCAGGGCAATGGGTGTTTTCAATTTTGGGCCTTTTCTTGGCACGACTTGGAATTGCGAGAGGAGGTATTCCGCCTTCGAACCCGGAGTGACCCACACCTCATCGCCGTTGCGGCAGACCGTAATAGTCTCTCCCAGCACGGGCGCGGCGACTTTCACCTTGTCGGGAAATTGCACCTCCGCCTGCAGAGTGGCGCCTTTCATTTCCTGCGGAAGACGCCCGCCGACATCGGCCACCTCAAGCTGGATCGAGGCCGCGCGGTTCGCTCCATTCGACTCCGTGAGAAGCACCCCCAAGAGCGGTTGGAAGATTTTTGCAATCACATCGTATGGGTTTTCGCGGGGTGGCGGTTGCTGCGCCTCAACGCGCGATGCGAGGAGAAACATCAAGGTCAGCAAAGGAAAAAACAGGCGCATGGCTTCATATAATCCTCGTCCTTCCGCTCTGGCAAAAGAATCGTTTTGCATTTCCACGCCGTCGGGTGTCTTTATGTGTCCGTTATGGAAGGCAACATGGCAGCAAGTCCCCGAATTCGGGGCATTGAACACAAATGATGATCGCCGCAGGTATCGTCTACGCTTTCACGGAAAGCACACTCGAGGGAAAGCTCATCCTCCTGGCGCTTTTTCTGGCTTCGATTTTCAGCTGGGCCGTCATGGTGACCAAGATCCGCTTCCTGAGCTTTTGCAAACGCCAGAATGACCGCTTTCAAAACCTCTTCCACCAAGACCGCCAGCCGCTCCGCATCTACGAGTCCGGCATCGCCTTCGAGGGGTCGAATATTTTTGAAATCTACGAAGCTGGAGCGAACGAGCTGTGTTTTCAAATGCTGGGATCCGTCGAGGTCGATGAGAGTTTCTCCTCGCGTCTCAAGACTGCTGAAAAAATCACCCCCGCCCAGATGCGCGCCGTCCAAGCCGCCATGGAACGCGCCGTCGGGGAGTCCGCTCTGAAACTTGAGTCGAAAATGATCGTGCTCTCCACCGCCGTGAGCGGTGCGCCCTTCCTCGGTCTGCTTGGAACGGTCTGGGGCGTCATGGATGCCTTTGCGGGCATTGCTGTTTCGGGAAATGCCAACCTCGCCGCCATGGCCCCTGGCATTTCAGGCTCCCTCATCACCACCATCATCAGCCTCCTCGTGGCCATTCCAGCGATGTTCGGCTACAATTTTTTGGTCACCACTCTGCGCTCGCTCCTCGTGCAGGCCGACAATTTTGCCGCCGAGTTTTCTTCCGAAATCGAGCACCGTTATGTCGAGTTCGGCAACCGCGAAAGCCGTCGATCGCTCCTCTGATCCCGCATGCGACGCTACTCTTCGAAAAACGGCCTGCACTCGCTCACGGAGCTGAATATCACGCCCATGCTCGATTTGGTTTTTGTGTTGTTGATTATTTTCATGATCACAACACCCCTCATCGAAAACAGTATGGACCTGGTCGTTCCGAAAAGCTCCACAGCCGCTGGAGCATCGAATCCCTCGCAGACCTTCAACATCTCGATCGATAAAAACAATGTCCTCAAAATCGACAACGCGGTCGTGACCCCTGCTGATCTCGAGGCCCGCCTCGCCGCTTTGAAGGCCGAAAAACCGGACACCGCCGTCGTCGTGCGCCCCCACTTCGAATTGCCGATCCAGAAATTTATTTCCGTCATGGATATTCTCCAACGCGTCGGAATCACCAAAGTCGGAGTCATGACGCTCAAAGACGACGCCTCCGCGTCGGCCAACGCCCGCTGACATGGAAAATCCGCACTTCAGGCGGAACCTGATTGTCGTCGCCGCCCTTCACCTCCTGCTCATCGGTGGAATCCTCTATTTCACCAAACGGGAAATCAAAAAGCCCCAAGGCGACATCACGTGGGTGAATCCCGGCTCCTTTGCCGCCGCCGCAGCGGCTGCCGCTGGAGATCCACCTCCGGAGGTAGAGGAAGAGCCCGAACCAACCCCTCCGCCCAAACCTAAAGCCACGCCGCCTCCAACTCCCGAGCCCACGCCCGAACCGACTCCGGAGCCAACCCCTGAGCCGACTCCCGAGCCAAAAACGGACAAAGCCGATCTCATCGAGTCCACTCCAACCCCTACTCCCAAGCCTACACCGACACCAACGCCTAAACCCAAGCCGACTCCAGCGCCCACTCCCAAACCCAAGCCAAGCCCGACTCCCACACCAAAGCCCAAACCCTCGGCCACGCCTTCACCCAAGCCATCCGCCAGCCCCTCCCCGAACCCCAAACCATCCGCTTCTCCCAAGGCCTCCCCGTCTGCATCCCCGAAACCTTCGCCCGGTGCCTCACCCAAGGCCTCCCCAGGAGCCTTGCCTAAAGCATCTCCTTCAGCATCCCCCGGCACCGCATCAGGCGAGGCCAAACCCTCGGCATCACCCGGAGAGGGCAAGTCTTCTTCAACGGGTGCGGACAAACCCGGAGCCACCGGCGGCGGTGGAGGCACGGCGGCCAGCGGCACCGGCAAAGGCGGAGCGGGCGGCACCGCCAGCGAATTCGGATGGTATCACGAACTCATACACGACCGCTTCTTCAGCCAATGGGAGCAACCCACCTCCATCTTCGAGCAGGACAAATCCTTCGTCTGCACCGTAAAAATCCAAATCAAACGCGACGGCACCATCGCCAGCGCCGAAATCGTCCGCCCCAGCGGCAACCCCCTCATGGACCAATCCGTCCTCGCCGCCCTAAACCGCGTCATCCGCATCGACGCCCTCCCCACCGGCCTCGGCACCGGCGACTCCTACACCATCAACATCAACTTCGAGCTGCAGTAACGCCCTCCCACAGGTCGCGGAGCGCGGGCGTTTTTTGGATCGGGGTCCGCCAAACACAAAAAATGTGTCATGCGAACCAAAGACCTGAAGGCCGAAGGAAGCGCTTCGTTGGTGGCCTAAAGTGGAAGGGCTGACTCGCCAAGTTTCAAGATCCGTTGCATCACGACAAGTAAACTAGGGGTCAGTGTTCATTTTCTTTCAAAAATATAAATAAAATCAAGGTTTGTATAAAAAACCGTATTTTATCACCTGATGTTAGTGGGTTATTGGGAAAAATGAAAGAAAATGAACACTGACCCCTAGTTTGAGGTGGCCTGTTTCGAGGATAAGTGAGGTGTTGTGAGGATTGCCCAAGCTGGGAGTGCGTGGTTTTCAGCAATTGCTCGGGTTGCTTTGCCTGCATTGGCCAATTCTTTGCCCTCCTCCGTGTTGATCTACCTCCCGCCTGTCCTTGGGTTTGGTTGCGGTAAAAATCTCAGCGCAGGAGGCCGTATTTGAGGATGCAGCGGAGGGCGCTGATGCCGTCTTTCCAGCCGATTTTTTTGCCTTCGGCGTAGGTGCGGCCATGGTAGGAGATGGCGACTTCGTAGATGCGGGCGCCGGTGCGGGCGATCTTGGCGACGATCTCGGGTTCGATGCCGAAGCGGTTTTCCTCGAGGGTTACGGACTGGATGAGTTCGCGTTTGAAAACTTTGTAGCAGGCTTCCATGTCGGTGAGGTTGAGATTGGTCGTCATGTTCGAGATGAGTTTGTCTTTACAGCCGAAAAAAGCTCATCTGGTTTTTGTTTGTCCAATGAGCGGCGTCATTATGCGTGCAATGCTCACTTAGAAAGGTGTGACTTTCACCCAAAAATTACAAAAAATGGCCAATTCGATGTGGGATCTAAATGTTACGAAACTGTAACATAACTGTTCTGGAAGGATGCAAGGCAACAGGCTCTCAATTTCGAGAATATGCTTTCGCGTTTGCCCAAATACATCGCATGTGTTTTAACCATCTTCAGTTTGCATTCGAGCTTGGCCGAGGCGCCTGTTGGAAAGTCGCAGTATCAAGCTGGTGTGGAGCTTTTAAAAGGCGGTGATGAGGTTGGTGCGTTTGATAAATTTAAAGAATCCATGGAGCTGGGATATCCAGATGCGTTCAGTGCATCTGGGTTTTTTTACGCAAACGGGCGAGGAGGTGTTGAAAAAGACGATACCAAGGGCTTCGAGTTTTTTCAAAAAGGGGCCGATTTGGGTTCGCAGGCAGCCCAAGTAAATTTGGCTAGGTTTTATTTGGAGGGGCGAGGGGTAGGAGCCGATAGGGAAAAAGGTCTCGCTTTGATGGAGGCAGCGGCTTGTGCTGGGTCTGAGGATGCCCACGCGGCACTCGCCGAGATTTACTTTCTGGGTCTTTACGATCAGGCTTCGAAGCCTGATTTTCAAAAGGCTCTTCCTCATGTGGAAGCAAGTGCCCAAGCTGGAAATCCATCGGCGACCAATATGCTGGGGGTCATGTATCGCGAGGGGCATGCTGTGGAGGTTTCCTCTAAGAAAGCAGAGGAGATGTTTCGCCAAGCAGCGCGGAAAGGAAATTTTAAGGCTCAAAGCAATCTCGGGCATTTGCTTGATCCTTCATCAAAAAAACGCTCGCGCCGACTTGAGGCGGTAGCTTGGTTATCTTTGGCTGCCGATCAAGGAGAGCCGCTCGCTGTTTACAAAGTGAATGAGTTGCGCGCTTACATGCCTGCCAAGGAAGTTGAAGAGGCCAACCAATTGGTCGAAAGACTCAGAGCAGAAATCGCCACCCAGTGATTTTTTAATGTCAGGCTACTGGCTTGTTTCCCGGTCTGTTCTGGCTTCTTCCGCAGCGAGATTCAAGGCTTCGAGGTAGGCTTCTTGCCCAAACAGGGCCTGATAGCGTTCGTTGGACTTTGATCTGGCATTTTCCCAGGCTTCCTCGGGAGTGAGCCCGCTTTGCAATTCCGTTCCATACTCTTCCTGAAATTCTTTTTCGAGCGATAGGAGTAATTCTTTCACGCCCTCGCTGTCTTCTAGGTTGCCTTCATCCATAAATGCGGCTGGCAGCATGGCTCCTTGTGGGATCGAAATTTGGAGCTCCGCATCTGAGGAGTGAATATCCGATTTTTGGATGGGTTCCGAAGGTTGCTCTGAAGGTTTCGCGTAATTTTTTCCAGAAAATCCGAAGTCGGTCTGGCGGGTTTTAATTTTCGTTTCGTATTCTTGGTAATAATTTAAAGAAATATTATTGCTTGAGGGGACGAGTAAAAAGACTGCGAATCCCAAGACGATTATCGCAAGTGCCAAATAGGTTCTTTTTCTGATTAGAAGCATAGGGGCAGACCGCTTGCCATTATTAGAATTTTGAAATCAACATTGGCACTTTTGAGATTAAAAAATCAACCAGCTGTAACGAAAAAAAGACTGGCACTGCAAGGCAGTGCCAGTCCGATTTTGAACTAATGAATCGTATTATTTTGGAGCAATTACGCTTCCATCTGTCGTGCGGGTCACTTTGAAGGAAGAATCATTCGCGACACCGGAAGATCCCAGATTGGAAGGAATAGTTGATACGAGTTTGTCGTAAACAATTTTATTATTTCCTGTTAAGGTGCCTTTGGTGAAAAGATTTTCAAAATTCCAAGCAGAGTATTTCCCAAGGCGAATCTTGTTACGATCGGCTTCGGAGAAAGATCCAGCTGCAACACCTTCCAATTTTTCGCCATTGTAGGAAAGCACGCGCCCACCATTGCCAGAATCACGGGCGGTAATTGCATCGGATGTGCCCAACCAGCTAATGATGTTAAAGTCTCCGGAAGAAGGAAGCTTCATCCAATTGGCGATTGTTCCACCGCTCTGGTAACCACCGTTTCCGATTTCCGCTTTCTTCGCAAAATCAGTTGAAAGAACATAACCCGGGTAGGTTGTCGAATTGGCAATGATTGGTGCTAATACGGGAGTCGCCAGATTTGTGGTGCTGGCAGGTGCATTGATCACATATTGTTTCACAGGGTTGGCCGCTCCATGACCGACCTCCGATAAGAAGGCAACTCGCGTTCCTGAACCATCATTTCTTCCTGTTACATATATCATTCCGTTGGAGGTTGTGTTGCCGGTGAGCATCGATTCCGGAATTGTTCCGTTGGAGAGAAGGCGGCGGAACTGAAGGCCGGTGATATTTGTGATCTCCGCTTCAGCACCTTTGTTAATGACAGGAGCAAAAGCGATCACTCCGACCGGGCCGCCCTTGAGAGCCGGTGTCTTGTAGGGAGTGTTGGCTTGGGCCACATCAGAGAAGGCCATGACAGCCGTTCTGGAACCGGTCACAGTCGCATTGACCGAGTGAGTTTCTCCAGTCGTGACAGATGAAATTGGAATAAAGGTGTCGGGTGTGGCTTTGGAGCTGGCCAATGAGCGAACGCCTTCCACAGAACCTGTCCAGCTTACGCGAATAACAGTTGTGCCTGTGATGCCGGGAAATGTTCCTTTGTAGGTGGCTCGAGAGGCACTGCCAGCTTTTGTAGCGGCACCAGAGTGGGCGTAACCATCGAGCGTTGTGTAGGAGGCCATGATGGAAGTATGAGCCGCAGAGCGGAACGCTGTGGCTCCGACGATGTCGACGGTTGTGGTTTGAGCCTGGGCGGAGAGGCCAAGCCCGAGGGCGGCCGCAGCTATGAGTAGTGATTTTGTTTTCATGTGATTTCTGTCGCTAATGTATTTTAGTTTTGAATTTCCACTCACCAGTGATTGGTAGCGTGGTGATCAAGAAAATGTTCACTCCGCAAAAAAGAGCGAGGGGGTTAATGTGACGATTTCGTTACATTACCGCTTTGCTCTCGGACGCCAATCCGCCTTCAAAGCGAGTCTGGGAGCTGAAAGGAGCTATCCTTCCTCTTTCTCTTCCTCGGCATCACCTCCGCCGTAGCCGAGGACTTCCACTGTGATCAGCGATGGCTGCTCCTCGGTTGTCTCGGGGTGTGGCTGGGCTTGATTGGCCATGCTCTGTGCCGCAGAGGACGAAGCTGCAGTGCTGCTCGAAGCGGATGGCGAGACAGAAATCGGAGCGGCTGCTGCAGGTGCGGAGGAGGGAACTCCCGCAGAGGTTCCGCCAGTGGAAATATTATCGGCATTAATTACAGAAACAGCAGCGATGTTCAGATTGCCTGTGCTTTGGATACCGGCATCTCCGGCATCCACGGTTCCCTTTGGAGCGAGGAGATAGACATTGCCTGGTTCGACATCCTCGACAGCGGCGAGCACGCCGATGCCGCCACCGGTTGCAAGGCCACCGAGGTCGGTTTTTACATCCGCGCTGGGCGAGTCGATGACGACACGAGTGGGCGGCGCGGTAACGACAGTCTTGGGCGAGGTTCCTGCAGCGATGTCGCCCGTCGTGGACCAGATCGTCATGTCGCCTCCGCGAAGCGTGAAGATACGGGCTCGACCGATATCCACATCGCCATCTGTGAGAATGGAAACTCCGCCGCCGAACTCGGTGACTACGCCTGGAGGAGTCAGAGGATTTCCAAAGATGTCGGAGGCCATGGTGAGCCCGCCGCGTGGAGCAGCCAGGGCAACGGATCCGCCGCTGACAGTTCGGATATCACGCGAGCGGGTGAAGATGTCTCCTGGGCCATCAAGGCGCGCAAAGACAGTCTCTACAGCCTCCAAAGCGGGCTCGTAACTGGAAGTTTCGGGATACGCCTCGCCCGTGGCAGCAATGATGGAAAAGAGGGTTTGCAAACCAGCGATCGCGATGTGTTCGGGATCTTCAGAGAGTGTTTCCACAAGAGAGCCAGATGGGGCTATGGCTTCGAGATTTTCAAAAACCAAATTGCTACCTTTGAGCCCGAGGGCCGGACCACCTTCCGCTGCACCTATGCCAGCCAGCGCAATAATCGAGGCACCTTCAAATGGCAGGTTGGGATTGCGGGAATTGCCGATGCTTACTATGCCCGTGCCGGTGCCATCGGCCAGATTTTCTCCGGTGCCGAGATCGAGGTTTACACCGGCCAAGACCTCGAGGAATCCCGGGCCTGAAATCTGGATGTCGCCGGCAAGCGCAGTCACAGCTTTGTTATTCGCCGTGATGCGTGGTGCATCGAGAACGACATTCCCTGCGAGAATGTTCGATGCCTCGGTGCGAAGTGTCGCAGCTTCATTGTAGGGAATAATGTCTCCTGTTGCCGAGACAATCGAGATGTCCTTGGCATTAAGATTCTGGAGATAAAATGCCACATCTGAGATTGATCCTCCGCTTGTGATCCTTGAAAACTTGGGTGCGAAGAGGGCGAGACCGGAGATATCGCCGTTGCCGGTGTAAACTCGGACGGGTTCGGTGTCGCCCGCATGGAGTAGCGAGTCTCCATGTCGAAGCCTCTTCAGATCGATAGCCGCATCGTTGCCAGCATAGGAGCCGGTTTCGCCAAGGGCTTTGTCGATGTTTGCGAGGAAGTTTGCAGAGGACTCGTAAAGCACACCCGATTCACCGGCATATCCGTAGTAGCTGAGAGGAGCGGTTGTTCCCGGTATTGCGGCGGGATTGGCGTCCGAGAGGTTGATGGTCGAGGAAATCCACCCCATGAGAGAGTAGAGATTGCCCGCTTCGTCCTGAAACTCCGTTTTGCCTGCAGGTTGAAGGCCATTGACCGCTTCCGCCGCGACGATTTCAAGATTTCCACGCGAGGCAGGTGCAAGGATTACAGACCCAACCGTGTTCACACTTCCAGCGAAGGCACCAACTTTGAGCGTCGGAGGAATCAGATTCATCACACTGCCGAAGCCCTCAAGCGTGGATTCCGAGAGTCGTGTCCAAGGCTGGGAATTTGAAGAATAAATATCTGCGCCTTCGACATTGAAGAGGTTCTGCTGCTGGATCCAAGAGGTGAGGATCGGCTTTGCCCCGAACTCCAAGGGCAGGATAGTGGCTGAACGGAAGGTGACATCGCCGCCGAGCGACTTCACATCCACTGTGGATTCTGGCGAGAAGGTGCTGAAATAGGATTTATACCAGAACTTGTTTCCCAAACCGGTCGGCATGAGGAAGGCGTTGGCGATTGGGCCGAGCAGGATGTCTTGTTTGGCGGAAACCTCGAACGACCCTTTGCCAACAAAGAGAGCCGTGGGCAGCCAGGTTTCTGGCAGGAAAATTTCCGGCTCGGTGCTGGTTAATAAAGACTCGCTATAGGCACCGAGTGCTCCCAATAGTCCCAGTGAGGGAGAGCGGGCCGCATTCGTCTTCACCTTGCCGCCGGCTTGCAAGATGCCTTGCCCACGCTCTGCGTAGTAGAGACCACCATCAATATTCCTTCCCGCTTCGATCTTCAAATCGCCACCGCCAAACTCGACGAGATTAGCAAGGTCCGCTGCAAGGTTTTCCTCACCGCCAATTCCCGCCATGCGGGCATTGGTGGGGGAGACGGCATCGGCATTGACGATGTCGTTTTTCGCAACAAGCGCGATGTCACCGCCACCAAGTGTTCCGAAGCCTTGGAAGAAGTTGCTGTAATCGATCCACCAAGCGGTGGAAGCGGAGGAGTCCACGATCGTTTCGCCGTTGCTGTCTTGGAATTGGATCGCGCCAAACTTGCCTGTCGTGGTATCCACATGGCCGCGTCGATAAAGCCAGTTTGAAGTAAACTGATGGCTCGAATCCGGAATAATCGAGATTTTGCCTTCGGAGTCTGTGAACTGAGTAACCCTGGCAATGTCGTTACCCGCGAAAATCCGGAGGTCACCGCCTGCCATGGCCCATTGAGGTGTAAACGCCTGAGAGGGACGTCCCATAGATCCCTGTTCAGGATGGGAGGTTGGATCGAAAGCCACAATCGGTGTGGAAAAATCCCCGTCTGCAATGACTCTCGTTGCATCTGGAATCGCAACGCCTGCCGTGTAGATGGTGGCAAACTGATTTCGGAGTTGGACATGCCGCCCGGCGTTGACCTCGATATCCCCCGTTCCTGTGCGAACAATTTCGTAACGGGTTCCCATGTCTTTAAGCAGACCTGTTCCCTCGGTGATGACATTGCCCTCTTCGTCGTAGGTTCCCTCGTCGGTCTCTGTGAGGTTGATGCGGAGATGGTTTGCAGTGGTTCCATATTGCCCGACGCCCGCATCAACTTGAGGAGCATCGGGGTTTGTATCAGGATTATTCGCGTTGGCGACGGCAGGATAAAACTCTCCGACAAGCACAGACCCTTTGCCTTCCTCAAGAAGGTCACGGGAGAGGATCGATTTGGTATTTGCCGAGGCCAAATCCGAGCCAGCAGTGATTGTGTAGCTCCAAGATTGGAAGTTTGTCGGAAGGTTCGAATTGATCGTCTGGAGTTGCGCCAACCAGAGCCGCGAGTGGCCATTTTCCTCGAAGCTCAAGTTGTTGGTATAAATAGAGGGGTCTTCCGCGCCAGGCTGGACCGAAACAAAACCGTCGCTGAGGGAGTTATTAAAAACGATGTCTCCCGAGGCGCGTAGGGTGAGAAGGCCCGGAGCGTTTTTGCTGCCATAACGCATCGCGGAGAGATCCCAATCGGCGGCACTTTTGCCTTCGATGTTGTCTGTGCCTTCACGGTTAGCGAGACCGAGCGTGAGGTCACCTGCTGTGTTAATGATTTCAAAACCTGGTGCAACCACGGTATGGGCGGAGAGGTTATCAGTGCTGCCACCAAGTAGGCGTGATTGGATGGCGCTCTCGTTGGTCATAAAAGCCTGAGCGTCGGTGTGGATGGCATCGCGCAAGGCTATATTCATAACCCCATCCTGTGTTGTGCGATCGAAAAGACGGTAACCCTCGACAATAATCGCAGAGGCCCCCTCGATCGTGCCAGCCAGAGGATCGATCAAGAGATCGGTGTTGCCATCACTCCTCGGAGCGCGGAGATGGAGCCTGCCTTGGAATTTGCCAAGCGAGGCGCTGCTGCCTGCATCAAGGTAGCCCCCTGACACATAGTCGTTCACCCCAAAAAGAATTTGTGAGTCGGATTGAATGGAAAGACGCGCCGAGGTATCGATGACGCCATTAATTTGCGAGCCGGTAAAAAGCTCAACCAGCCCGCCTTTGCCTGCGGAGTTGAAATTTTCGCCTTCCACGGAAAGCAGGGCTGATTCTGCAAGTGTAATACTGCCAGAAGCTTCCAGTGAAATTGTGCTGCCTGTTTTGCCAGAGGCATCGATCTCTGCAGAAACTGTAATGTCTCCACCATCCGTGCTGAGGCGGAACTCTCTCGAGGTGACTTTCTGATCTAGTAAAACATCGCCGGATCGGATGCGAAGGTTTCTGAGATTATTGAACCCGCCTTCTTCGAGAGGGGTGTTGATTTCCGCAAAATCTCCAGTCGTTCCAACATCGAGAATGAACGAGCCTCCCTCGAATCCTGTCGCCGCCTGGCCGAGCAGGGTTCCCTGATTGATGAAGGATCCAGCGCTTGCGGCAATCTCCAGAGTCCCCGCGCGTCCCCCGGCATTGTCTCCCTTAACCGAGAGGCTCGATCCCTCGGCAAGCAGGATGTTTCCACGGTCCGAAGTGATGCGGATGCCGCCAGCGTCGGCAAATTTCACGACATCGTAGAAGGTTCGCGAACTCCCTGCCACGCTCAAGGCTGAGTTGATAGTGACATCTCCGCTCTTGGCGCGGATATTGAGTTCGCCACTAGGGAGTGAGATTCTGGAGCCAATGATGACGGAGCTTCCAACGAGTGAGAGTTTGGCTCCTAGTTCGCTGGCGACATCACCTGCTCCCTTGGAGGAATTGATATTGAGGGCGCCATCAGACTCGATGAGGTAATCGGAAAGTCTTGTCGAAGCGATGGTTGGTGTCAGCAGATTCAACTCTCCGCTGCCCAGCAGGGCGCCACTGTTGGCAATGATGGTTCCCTTCGAAGCCTCGAATTGGGCGAGGTTATATCCCGCAACTGTAAAATCTCCCTTGCCAAGGCGGAGGTGATTTGATTGGAAAGAAATTTGGCCCGCGCTTGATGTTTCAGCAGGGGCGGCAACAGAATTCGGATTCGATAGTAGAAGGTTTTTTGCTTTGATGACCACATTGCCGCCTTTGCCGAGGATTCCACTGGACTCAAGCGAAAGGTTGGCGAGATTTTCCGAGCCAAGCGTTCCCGAGCCAGCAATGGTAAAAGAAGAGTAGGCTTTAAGGGATATAGAATCAGCTTGACTCAACTGGTTAAGAACACTTGTCCCCAGTCGGAGGGTGTCCGCATCGCCCAATGCCGTTCCTCCCAGATCCAGCAGAAGGGATCCCGAACCTATTGAAATGCGGCTCGAGTTGATGGCGACTGCTTCGGAAATGGATGCCCGGCGGGAGGAGTCCATAGAGATCGAGGCTCCTGAGAGAGAAACATTGTCCCCGATTATGAGAGACGCTGCGTTCTCATCAACCGCACCAATACGATTTATCATCGACAACTTATTGGAGTCCACTCGAACATAAGCACTCGAACCCTGGGTGGTCAGATCGCGTTGAACGGACGAGGGATTTTTAGATTGGATTGAGGCGCCATCGCTAATGCGTAATCCATTTTTGGCCGCGAGAATGATATCGCCTCCTTCCAAAACTGCTCCATGGAGAAGCAGGGAATCAGTTTTGACATTTAGGATCGTGCCCAAAGCGTTTTTTGAACGCTGACCTCCAATTAGTAAGCTTTCTGCTTTCCAAGAATTAAGAACGGAGGCGTATAAAAACACCTCCGAAGGCGCAAATGGGTTATAATTTCCGATAGTGATTTCAAAGCTACTTATGTCGATAGCGGCCCCGATGCCTCCGGCTGAGGCGGTTTCCACATGACCGAGAAGGGAAAGGCTGCTGGCGCCGTGGATGGAAAGTGAGCCGGAATCCATTGGTAGCGCTTGATTGACATTCAAGCGCGCAGATGTAGCTGCCTTTGGAATAAAATCATTCGCAGAATAAACGGCATATTCCGCCCGATTTGCCAAAACCTCGGGAGAAAGAATTTCGTAGCTGCTCCGAATCGGTGTGGCTTGATCCGGCTTGGTAAAGAAATTCGAGCGATACCCCGAGGCGTGGGCGGCTCCCTCGGCATTTACGAATCCTGCGGATTTTGATGAGGTCGGCGTGACAAGTCGCGCACCCGGTAGCAAAGCGTAGCGTCGCGGTAGCAGAGTGTAAGAGCCTGCCGGGAGGCCGTAACCGCCATCAAGAGTGATCTTGTCGCCGATCTTCAGGCTTGAGGTGTAGCCGTTGTCTCCTCCCAGAGAACTGGCGTAGTCGCTGGAGTTGAAGTGAGCGTAGGGCGCAAGTGGAGACTTGAATCCAGGGATGACGGCGAAAGATTCGGGCACTTCAACCCAATAGGCCGTGCGACCCGGAGTCGGAACGCTCCCGTTGAAATCTCGGGGGCTGAGTGCCATTCGCGCTGAATATTGTCGACCATTGTGAGAAACCAGATCGCCTGCCGAGTAGTCCGTTCCGGAGTTCCATGCGACTGGGCTGCCAAGAATATCCACGCTGCCACCGGTTCCGGAGACCCAGCGGTAGGCCATCAAATCCCCTCCGCCGCGAAGGTCGATAATGGAGCCTGCCTCTTGATTGATGCCCTGTCCGGAGATGGCGATTGTCTTTTCAGGCATGCCAGACGAGGTGACATTGACGCCCCGAGGATCGACCCAGATATTTCCGTCAGGGCTGATTCCAAATGGGATTACAACTCCTTGGCCGGTTGCGGGATCGATGGCCGAGACTGATGTGGTGCTACCAGCAAGAAGGTTGATTTCAGAGGAGACCGGGGTAGCTGTTTCTAATCCTGCGACTTGGTTAACCGGGCCTTCGATATCCTCTGTCGCTGTGTTCAAGTCGGAGCCATCCCATCCGAGAGTAATCGAGCCGAAGGGTGCGCGCAGGGTTCCTCCTTGAGAAATATTCGATGCAAAAATGCGCAAGTTGCCCCCGGCGGAAAGAGGAACTCCGGCGAGCCCTGATTGGGTGATTGTCACGCTGCCTGGGGAGCCCTCCGTGTCATATGCAAAGATGTCGAACTTCCCGAGAGTGGTGGGATAAACTTGGGCTGACTCCAGCGTGATGCTTCCTGCTACGCTCAAAGTGCCGCTGCCCCGGATATCACCATTGTTCGCTGTGATATGGAGTGATCCTGTATCCATCGTAACCAATGTTCCGACATCCACATGACTGGCTCTAAGCGACAGGCTTCCTGGCCCGGTGGTTGGCGTTACAGACAGTTTGCCATTCGCATCGTTGAAGGGGCTGAAAGTTTCGGAAGGATGGAGTGGGGGGCGGAACTCCTGACCAATCGCAATATAGGGAGCAGAAATGGAAACCTGATCGTCGGTCTGAACAATCCCTCCTGACGCAACGCGAACATAGCCATCCGCTTGGATGTTCAAAGGGCCGATGAATTTGACATTTCCTCCGTGAGGAATCGTGGCCGAGGCGAAATATTCGTAACCCAAATCCAAAGCTGCAAAGCCTCCCGACTTGAATCGGTCGATGGCAAAAAAACCACCCCCGGTAATTTTGGAGCCCTCCGAATCCAATACGCTGGATCCAACACCCAAATTCGTATTTTCCGATCCGATCAAATTGCCGGATTGTTGCACCGAAAGGGTGATATCCGCCCCAGATTGCAGGTTGAACGCATCCGAGGAGACCACCAACAAACCGCCAACTGCCGTCGACCCTCCGGATTTTCCAAGCAGTGTCGCATCCGAAAGCAGGAGCTGGGAGCCGAGAAGCCTGATCGTGCCGCCGTTGCTGTCCACTCCAACGCGCACGGATTGTTGGCCCCAAGGCTTTGTAACCAAACCATGACGGGGCGAGGGTCTGTGCGCGGTATTCAGAGAGGAGGGGTGAATGTCCAATTCATTTGAAATGCCTGACACATCGAGGACAGCTCCGGATTCCGCTACGATGTTGCCAGCCAAACGGATCGAGCCACCTCCGAGAACTTCTCCCATTTTTCTCCCGAAGGAATCGGGTATTTCCCGCGTCGCTCCACGGGCAAGCAAACGGGCTGTTGGGGCGATATAGACAGTGGTGAGTGCCGAGGTTGAGGAGGCCGCCTGCTGGGCGGCGAGAGGAAATCTGCTTCCGCCCTCGATGGAGATGCTCCCAGCGGGAGTTTCGATGGAACCGAAAACAGAAACAGTCTGCCCCTTCAGTGAGACAGCACCGCCAATGTCGGTTTTGATTTTGGCACCTGCACCAAGGACAATCGAACCAATCGCTTCCACCTCTTCATCCGTGAAGGGATCATCCACACCAAGTGCAGTCAGTGAAAGTCCCGCCGCAGAGCGAATACCCTCGGGAAGCTGCATTTTTACAAGACCCAAGCCGCTGTTTAGCACATGCGGGCGGACGACTACAGATTCGGTGATGGGTTCGATGGTGGTTCCAGGCAGAACATAGAGAGCAGGCTCATCCGATCCCGGTTGCCCAATCGCGCGGATGGAGAAATTGGAAAAGCCACCTTTTTGGAAAAAGCCAGGGCTTAAATCGAGTGTGGTGCCGCCACGATCCGTTGTCGCTCCAAGTCTCGCACGCATCGCTTGAAGAGTGAGGGAGCCGCCGGTGCTCGAGGAATAAGCCTCGAGGATGGATGGCAGCCCCAAAGTCCCCCCGACCGATGTGCTCAAAAGAGGATCCTTGCCAGCCAACAGGGAAATCGAGCCGCCTTTTCCCTTAGTGTATTTACCCCGGCCATTCATCGCTACCCCGCCCGATGCGCGGACGGCAGTTTCTGAACCGGCAAAGATCGAAAATCCTTCCAGCTTCACGCTGCCGCCGTCGATGGCCCGTCGCGAGTTGTGAGCCAAGGCGGAGGTGGGTCGATCATCCGAAATGGTTCCTGCAACATTCAATTCCACGCCCGACCCAATAAGAATGATACCAGTGCGCTCAACGACCTTTGGTGCTGGTTGTCCCACCAATACTTCGGTGGCAGTTTGCTCGGCATAGAGGAATGGCGAGTAGTTATAGGCCGTAGCAGATAGCGAACCTCCGGGAATCAAGACGGATGAAAGAATCGAAACATTAGTGGCCTGGAGCGTCAGAGAGCCGCCAGCAGCCATCTGGACCGGCTCCCCCGCGACCTGTATTGTGCCTCCTTTGTTTTCAAGGGTGACATGGCCAAAACCTTCTTCTTCCTCAAGAATTGATGACGGAATCGTGAGTGTTTGCCCCATCTTCAAACCGGGGATGCCGACTCCTGAACCAGTGCCAAGAACCAGCGCAGGTGGAGCAGAGATTTGATCCAAATAAACTGTGCCTGTCGGAGTCTCGACCGGTTTCTGATTGCGGAAACGAAGAGCCAAAGAGGAGTGTCCCGCAGGTGTGTTGAGTTGTTTCAGTCCCGTAACTGTTCTGCCACTCAATTCGCCCGAGATGCGAACGGTTGGTGCGGTGATATCGATGGAACCGCCCGATTCGCCAGCGATGTATTCTTTTTCACTATAAGCACCCATTGGAGCCAAAGCATGACGATAAGTTTTGGGGTTTCCCCATTTTGCCGAGACTTTTTGAGAGCTACCGGTGAGGATTCCATCGTAAATAATATCCGGCGTCGCATCCGCGATGTTGATCAAACTGCCATTTCGTAGAAGCCGCGTCGTTTGAATCAATCCGCCTTCGTTTCTCGTGTAGCCACCGGATACATTCAGTTCCGCACCGGATGCCACAGCGACTGATTCACCGGCTTGTATTGATACGGTGCCGCCTCGTGTTGTCAGTTGGGCGGCGTTTCTTTCAATGATATTCGCCAAGCCATTTGCGTCGCCCAAGGGCGTTCCCATCCAAAACCTCCCTCCATAAACTCCGGTTTTGCGGAGATCGATTCGGAGGTTTTTTCCACGCAGATCGCTGTCCCTTTGTAATGGGGAATCCGCCAGTTCGTTTCCACGCAACTGGACATCCATGACACGGTGTGAGAGAGGAACAAATACATCCGGAGTGCCCGAGACATCAAGAATCGCGCCAGATGAGAAGTTCACGGTGCCTTGAGTAAAAATAAATGGCGTTCGGAGCGCGGATTGGAGGGTCTCCTCGATTTCGCCATCCGCATTGAAGATCGTGCGATTCAAACTTTCGTCGTCTTTGTAGCTCCATGTGCCCGAGCGTATGCCCACATCGCCCGAGGGAGCTAGCAGGGTCGATCCGGCAGAAAATGAAATGGAATTTCCTTGAAAGTTGATTTGCGAATTTTGGGGGAGTCTCGTCCCAGGAACCGACTTGGTTGAGGCATAGTCCGGCAGGATGCGTGTGATACTTTGAGGCCCCATTACGATATTGCCAGTGAACTGGTTGATAAACATCGGGGCGCCATCGCCAAGGGTTCCCGAATTATCGAAATTCGGGTTGGCTACAGCCCCGTAGTTGGCAAGGAGATCAATCCGACCGTTCAAGTTTACGGAAGTCGTGCTTTCCAAAACACCGTTTTGGTCAATCCTTTTTCCCGCAACAACAATGGACCCGGTTGGCGATTCAATGATTCCGGAATTTTGAACTTGTCCTGCGTAAGGATTGACGCCATCGAGGTCAACTGCGCCAACCCATACATCCAATCCGCGTAGGCTCGGGTCGGAGTTGTTGTGCTCACGCACACCCACTTGCAATCCGGCGGCGAGGATTGTTTGGCCCGCAGGAGTAGAAATTTCGCCCTTGTTGCGAACATTGGCGCCGATGAGCATTACGCGGCCACCGTTACCTCCCGCGAGTTCGGGACTTGAGATTTTTGCTCCACGCTCGAGGATAATATCGCCCAAAACCTCGGGAACATCCGTGGGTGTAAAGGTTGGTGTGCCGTCGGAACCGCCTGGAACTTCGAGGGCGCTGAAGAGAAACTGGGCGTCTTTGTTGTTGAGGAGGCCATTCTTAACGAGGTTATCGTTGATCGGGAGGGCTGAGGCGACGAGGGTGCGGGCGTTGACTTGGGAACCGGCGCCGAAGATGATGCCGTTTTGGTTGAGGATGTAGACTTGGCCTTGGGAGGTTATTTTTCCACGGATCTCGGAGGGTTTGGCGGTGGGGTCGAAGACTTTGTTGAAGGCGATCCATTTTCCGGAATCGGCTCCGCCGGCGGATTGGTCGAAATTAACGGTGGTTTGGCTGCCGACATTGAAGGTTTCCCAGTGCAGTAGGGCTTGGGAAGCGGTTTGGGTGATACCGACGGTGTTGCCGGAGGCTATGGGTGCGTTTGCACCTTCCCATTTCGCGTTTGCGCCGGTGAGGACTTTGAGACCGCCTTCGGTGAGGCCGTTGGGGATGGTATTAGCCCCGGCTGCGGCGCGGGCGGAGGCTTGGAGGGCGCGCATGTCGTTGACGGCCTTAGTGGTGCGGGCGAGGCGGTCTTGGGCGCGGACTTTGGCGGCTGCGGCTCCGGCGTTGGCACGGGCTTCGGAGTTTCGCTTGGCGTTGCCGGCGCTGGCTCCTCCGCGGAGGATGTCGCCAGCTTGGAGTCCACCGGTGGGCATGGTAGCCAGGAAGGAGGCGAGCAGGGTGCATGTGAGAACGGCGCGCGAACGCCTACGCGCTGCGAGGAACTCGAAGGCGCGGAGGTGGTATTTGGTGCGGTGGCCGGTTTTCAACATGGGTGGCGAGTTTTAGGGATTGGGCGAATCTGACGGATCGGAATGACCTGATTGACCTTGGTGACCTGATTGACGGTGGATGGATCGTGAGGGATTAGGATCGGCGGGGTAGGGTGGAGGGTTTAGGGTTGGTTGTGTGACGATTTTGTAACTTGCGGGGTTATTTTTTGTCGTCGGGTTTGAGGAGGGTTGGTAAGGCGATTTCGTCGAGGGTGATGGGGGCCTGGGCTTGGAGGCGTTGGAGGTAGGCTTGGCGGTTTAGGTTCTGGCGTTCGGTGCGGAGGGCGCGGATGATTTGGGGTTTTACCTCGTCGAGGGTGGCGGTGCGGGGTTCTTGGATGTCGAGGATTTTGACGAAGTAGAGTCCATCGCCGAGTTCGATGGGACCGGCGGTGGCGCCTTTGGCGAGGCCGGTGAGGGCTTTGCGGATGGCGGGCTGGATGGATTCCTCGGGGAGGAGACCGACCTCACCTCCATTGGCGGCGCTGCGGGGTTCGTCGCTGTTGGTTTTGGCGAGGGCGGCGAAGTCGCCGGATTTGACCAGTTTGGCGAGGGCGTCGGCTTTGGACTTGGCTTTTGCGGGGTCGGTGCCGTTGGCGATGAAGATTTGGGCGAGGCGGTATTGCTTGGGCAAGTTCAGTTCGGCTTTGCGGGCGTCGTAGACTTCCTTGACTTCGGCATCCGAGGGGAAGTCGGCCGGGACTTTGGTGACGGATTCGAGGTAGCTCTCGGCGATGGCGGCGTCGCGGACGCGGGCGAGGAGGGCTTGGGTTTCGGCTTTGTCGTCCCAGTCGGCGTTGCTGGCTTCTTTGAGGAGGACTTGCTGGAGAATGAGGGTGCGGACGGCTTGGCTGAGGGCGGCGGGGTTTTGCTTGAGGGCGGCGCGGTCGGCTTCGCTGAGGCTGGCGAGGTAGGGCTGGATTTGCGCGACGGTGATGTCGCGGTCACCGGCGCGGGCGATGACGGAGTCGGCGGCGTGGGCGGGGAGGGTAAGAGAGGCGGCGGCGAGGAGGGCGAGGGTGGTGTGGCGGAGCATGGTGGGTGAGTTTTGGATTGGACGGATCGGGTGGATCAGACGGATTGGACGGATCGGATTATTTCTTTGGGGCGTCGGCGGGGATGCGGGCGTCGGTGAGTTTGTCGGAGAGGTCTTGGACGAGGTTTTGGAATTTGACGCGTTGGGCGGCGGTGAAGGGTTCGCGGGCGAGGATGGCGTCGCCGAGGCCGAATTTTTCGTAGCGGTCGAGGATTTCCATGCCGGCTTGATACATTTCGATGTTTTTTTGTTGTTCCTCTTGGACTTTGCGTTCGAGTTCGATGCGTTTGGTGTCGAGTTGGGCGCGTTGGCCTTCGCGTTTCGAGGCGAGTTTGGCGACTTCGCCGTAGGATTTTTTCCATTTGGCGAGGGCGGCGTTGAGTTCGACGATCGAGCCGTCGCGGTCGGCGATCTTTTTATTGAGATCGGCGATCATGTTGGTGGAGGTGTTGCGCTCGTTGGCGAGTTCCTTGTTGAGGGACTCGGTTTTCGCGGTGAGTTCGGTCGCCTTGGCCTCGGCGGCATACTGGGCGGCTTGGGCGTTGGCGAGGTCGGTTTGGGCGGCGCGGAGCTTGAGCATGGTGTCTTTGAGGGCTTCGCGGAACTTTGCGGTGGGGTCTTCCTCGGCGGCGCGGAGGAGCGGCGAGAGGAGGACGGCGGCTGCGGCCAAGAGGGCGTAGGTTTTGATTTTCATGTGGCGTTAGAATTTGGAGTTAACCTCAAGGTAGAAGATATTGGTGTCGTATTGCGGGCCGGCGATGCTTTCGGAGCCCATCCAGCGCAGGCCGAGGTAGACATTCTCGGAGAGGGAGAGGAAACCGGCTGCGGTGAAACCTTGCATGTTGGTGCCGCCGCCGCCGAAGTCGGAGTCATTGAAGCCGTCAACCACGGAGTCGGAGCCGATCCAGCGGTAGCCGACGGAGAGGAGCCAGTCCCAGCGTTTCGCGAGGGCGACGGTGCCGACGCGGAGGTCGACGAACCAGCCGTAGGGGCTGCCTTCGAAGAGACCGATGTCGGTGAGTTCGTTCTCATCGAGTGCGCTGCGGTTGTTGACGGCGATAGCGTTGATGTCGTCCTGGTTGAATGCGAGGTTCTGCACATATTCGCCGACGACAGAAACGCGGACGGGTTCGAAGCCGTCGTAGTCGATCTGTGAGGTGAGGGCGAGTTCGGTGAACTCGGTGGCAAGGCCGTAGTATTGCCACTGGTTGATGGCGCCATAGTCGTTGCTGGCATCGGGAACAATGTCGCGGATAGCCATGTAGGTGTTTCCTTTTTGGGCGAAGGAGGGACGGCTGTTATCTGTGTTGCTGGCGTCGTTAGCGGTGAGTGGCGTATAGGGATCGGAGAGTTTTCCTTCGATGTTGTCGAAGTAGTAGACGGCGGCGGCAGTTTTCCATTTCAGGTCGTCGCCGATTTTCCACTCGAAGCCGGCTTGTCCGCCGAACATGTATTTGTCGTAGCTGGCGAATTTTGCGGGCTGGTTTGAGGAGAAGTTGAAGTCGGTGTTGTAAACGACGAACGCGCCGCCGGTGCCGAAGAGGGCGAAGTTCTCGGTGATGTTTGCCTTGGTGGTGAGGGCGGCACCGTCGAAGCCGAGGTCGTCATCCCAGGTCAGGCGGGTGCTGAAGAAGGGGTTTTCGAAACGGCCGGCCCATGCGGTGGTCTTGATGGCCTCGGTGACATTGAAGTCGTAGCGCATGAAGGCGCGGTCGAGCCAGATGGCGTATTTGCTGAAGTTGCCGCCTTGGCCTTGGGTGGCGGAGTTGGCAACGCCCATACCTTGGTTGGTAGAGACGGGCGAGTTGTTGCTGCCGGTGGCCACGCGGAAGCCGGAGGAGAAGTTTTCGCTCATGGCGAAGTCCATGCCAAAGCGGGCTCGGAGGAGATACTGGTTGCGGTTTTGGTCAACATTCAGCTGGGGTGCGAACTGGGTGCCGGTGGTATCGAAGGGAGCGCCGGTGTTAATGGCATTGAAATTCGGGAAGGCGCCGCTGGCATCGTTGCCGGTTGGGAAGAAGGTGCCAGCGTAACGCACGCGGAGGTCGAAGGCGGCTTTGCCATTCTCAACCCATTTCGGGAGGCGCAGGGAATTGGCGATCTCGCGGGAGGTGCGGTTCGTGGCGAGTTCGAGTTTGATCTCTTCTTTGATCTGGTCTTTGACAGGTTGGGGAATGTGGGTCACGCGGATGTCATCCGGCGAGGAGGGTGGGAGGTCGGAACCTGCGGGGGCGGATGTGGCGACGACCTGAACGGCGGCGGCCTGGGCGATGGCGACCATGTCGGTCTGGCTCTGGGCGCGGACGGCCTCGGCCTCGGCTTCCGACTGGCGGATCATTTCGTTAGCTTCCTCTTGGGTGAGGATGCCGCGTTTCACGAGTTTTTGGATGAGGTTGATGGTGACATTGCCGGTGGGGGTGCTCGGAGTCGAGGGAAGCGGGGATTCGACAACGGGAAGTGGCGCGGCGTTCGATTGGGATTCTTGGATAGCCGCTTTTATTGGCTTCAGCTCGGGTGTTGGTTCAGGGGTGGGAGAAGGTTGAGGCTTTGGTTGAGCCTCGGGCGTGGATGCTGGCACTGCTGGAAGCGGGGCGTCCGTGATCGGTTGAACGACTGGAGCAGGCGTGGGGGCTGGTGCCGTATTCTGCGCGTAGTCGATGACGATCTTGTTTTTTGAGGGTTCGCTGACGGTGTAGTCCTGCGCGTGTAGCGGGACGGTGGCCAGCAGGGTGGCGAGGGCGAGGAGTCTTAGGGTGGTGGGCAGGCTCATGGGATCAGTTGGGTCGAGTGGCTTTGAGTCGCATGACGATGGGCATCGGCATGCCTTCCGGTGGGGGAGCCTGCATTTGCAGACCGGTGAGAATTTCGTTGCGGAGGGCGGCGTCGGTGGCGGGGTCGCCTGAGGAACCAGAGATGGTGGCGCGGGTCACGCGACCGGTGGCGTCGAGCCAGATGCGGGCGGTGACATTGAGTGCGGCGGATTTGGTTTTTTTGTGATTGCGGAGGGCTTGGACGATGGAGCCTTGCACTTGGGAGGCATAGCCGCCGAATTTCGAGCCCTTGCCGCCTTTTCCTGTGCCGGTGCCTCCAATCATGCCGCTGCCTCCGCCCTTGGCGAGGCCGAAGGCGTCGGGGCCGTTGCCCTCGAGGTTCGTGCCCATGGGGGCGGGTTCGGGTGCGGCTTGGGGTTCGGGCTCGGGAGCCTCCTCGGGTGTGAATTTTTCCTCTTTCACTGTTTCGGGCTCGGGTGGTTGCTCCTTGGGTGGCGGAGGTGGTGGCGGCGGGGGAGGTGGTGGCGGCGGCGGGGGCAGGGAAATCATGACGGGGCCGGAGGATTTTTTCTTTGGGGCGGATTTCGGTGCGCCCATGAAATAAACGCCCAACGCGACGATGAGAACGCCACCAAGGATGATCTTGATTTTGTGCTTCGCAAAGAAACTTGGCTCGTCTTCTTCTTCGTCGGGCATGGTTTTGGGTTACTTGGGCGCCTGGGTGGCGAGGCCGATTTGCTTGATGTCGAGGCGTCCCAGCACATCGAGGACTTCCATGACCATCATGTATTGCGTGGCGCGGTCGCCACGGACAACGACGGGGAACTCGGGCACCTTGGATTTATGCTCGCTGAGCTTGGCTTCGAGTTCGGCGATGGTCACCGGCACGGTGTCGAGGAAGAGTTTGCCCTCGTTGTTAATGGTGATGGATTTTCCCTTGGGTCCGCCGAGAGCCGGGGCTTTGCTGCCTTTCGGGAGATCGATTTTCACGCCCTGGACTCCGGCTGTGGTCATGATGATAAAAATCAGCAAAAGCACGAGGTAGAGGTCTACCATCGGGGTCACATTGATGTCGTCGTAGGATTTGTCGTCGCCAGCGTCCATGGTGGGTTATTTGTGTTTGATGAGGTTGTCCATGATGGCAGCGTTCTCATCGCCCTTGGTCTCCTCAATGCGTGCGGCCTCCTCCGGGGTGCGGATTTGGCGGATCGGGACGGTAAGGCCGGAATCTCCCGGGGTGGGGTAGAATTCGGCGACCTTGGCGACGAACTCGTCGATGAAGACCTGCATCGCGGAAACGGTGTTTTTGATGCTGGTATTCAGGAAGCTATACATGAACAGCGCCGGGATCGCGACGAGGAGACCCACAGTCGTGGCGAGGAGCGCACTGGCGATACCGGGAGCGATCGAGTTCACATCCACCTCGCCGGATTTGGCGATGATGGCGAAGGTGATCATAACACCCACGACCGTTCCGAGCAGACCGACATAGGGGCCGCCGGCGATGCTGGTGGTGAGGTAAACGAGGCCGTTGCCGAGGCGGTGCTGTTCATGCACGAGGGCGGCATCCAACGAGGCGCGGATGGCTTGGATCGAGCGGGCTGAGAGGCCTTGGCCCTTGTTTTTTCCGAAGCCGAGGCGGTGGCGGATTTCTTCCGATCCGACATGGTAAATGTGGTAGAGGGGTGAATCGGCGAGGAGGGTGAGGCCTTTTTTGCCGATCTTGCCGCCGAAGGTTTTTGAGGACTCAGGGTTGTCGAGATCCATCGCAGTGAGGTCGGTGGCGACATCCTTCCAGAGGCGCTGGAACTCTGCGTTTCCTTTTTTGATTTTATCGAGATTAACAAATTTGACGAAGGCAACGGTCCATCCTGCAAACATCATGATCACGCAGACGCCGATGGCGATCCAGCCGTCGAACATCATGTTCTTGGCGATGTCGCCGAAGAGCATGACATGCTCCATGGCGCCGCCGTGACCGCCTGCGCTGGCCCCGCCTTCACCTTCGCCGAGGGCGACGAGCTTGGTGCTGGCATCATTGCCGGCCTGGCCGGTGTAGGCGAGTTGGACCCAGCCTTCGGGGCGGGCGGTTTTCGAGAGGCTGAACTCGTCGATCTCGCCGACGAGGCCGTTTTTGCCATCGGCATCTGCGCCGAGCGTGGCTTCGCCAACGATGGCTGGCAGACCAGCGGCGACGGAGGAGTATTCCTTGCCGTCGACGAAGAGTTTTGTGCTTGAGCCGTCAGAAACCACGGCGATGTGTTTCCAGACATTGGGTGCGACGGGGTCCGCGGGTGTTGATTTGGAAGTGCCGGAAGCGGAGGTGATGGTAACAACAGGCGCGCCTGCTTGGAAAACGACTTGGAAACGGGCGGAGTCATCACCCCAATCAAAGAGGACGCCTTTTTCGTTGAGGGTGGATTGTTTCAACCATGTCGAGAGAGTGAAGGGTTGGGCAGCATCGGCGCGGAGGGTGTCCGAGCCGGGAATCTTGGTGGCTGTGTTGCCGAGGAGGCGCATGCCGGGGCCGATGAGAGCGCCCTCGGAAAGCGTGCCGCCGGAGGTGGCGTTGTTGGCGTTTTTTGTGGCGTCCTTGGGTGTGGCTGCGGTGAAGTTGTAGGCGAGGATGGTGTCGGTATCGTGCGCTGCGAGCGGGTCTGCGGCTTCCTCAGCGGTGATTTCAGGGTTGCCGCTGTAGAGCCAGATTTTGGTTTGTGCGCCGGGCTTGATGTCGGGGACTTTGACCCACACGAAGCCTTCGTTCATGAGGGCGTCCCATTTTTCCACGCGGGATTCGAGGGGTGTCTTGTCATCCTCTGTCACGAAGCGGATGTCGGTGCCGTCCTCTTTGGCGGTGGAGAAATCGAAGTTTCCTTGGTGGAGGCGCAGGAGGATGGTGGCGGTGCCGACTGGTTCGCTGATTTCAAATCCGGTCTTGGTGGTATCGATCGTGACGGGTCGGCGGGCGGTCCAGTCTTTGTTCCACCAGGCGTGGGAATTCGCTGTGACGGAAACAAGGGCCGTGGCGGCGAGAAGTGCTGTTCGGATGAATGCGGTTGTTTTCATATCTTGCGGTTAAAGTTCTGCGGAGATGCTGAAGGAGAAGAGCGGTTGATAGGCTTCCGAGGGAGATTGGGTGACTTGTGGGATACCGATAAAGAAGTCGCCATTGATATGGTCCACGAGGCGGATGCTGGTGCCGACGCCGTAGCTCCAGAGGTTGAAGGTCGAGGTCTGCTCAGGGAGCGGATCGTTGAGCACGGCATAGCCGGCATCGATAAAGACGAAAAAGCGCCACTCGTTGCCCTTCGGGAGCCAACCGAGAAGGGACGGTGTGCGAAATTCCAGCGTGCCGGCAATGGCGTTGTCGCCGGTTACAACGGACTCGAGGTAACCGCGCACGGTGGATTGCCCGCCGAGGCTGTATTGCTCGGTGTCCACGAGGGGATTGGCCGTCGCTTGACCCTGCACCTCGCCGAAGAGTTGGAAGTCCCACGGCAGTTTCTGCGTGTGGGCCAGATTGCCTCGCAGGTAGAAAAAGTTCGCATTTGCATTGTAGCGACGATTGTCGAAATCAATCGCCTCCTGCGTGCCTGTTCCACGGAAAGAGAAGGTCACGCCAGCACCGAACTCGGTCTCGTAGTGTTTGCCGATCGAGTTGGCGTTGTAGTTGATCGAGAACGGCCAGTAGGTGAGGGGACTGGAAACCGTTTGGTTGCCCACAACGAGATCTTGAGCAAAATCCTTGTAGTCGATGCCCATACTGGCCGAGTGGTAGAACCCGGTCTTTGCGGGGAGGTTGAAAAGGAAGCGCCCGCCGTAGATTTCGCCGTTTCCGAGCGAGTCGGTGCCGCCGAGTGTCGAGACCTCGCTGTTCTGGCGCGTAGCTTGAAGCATGAGCGCGACCCAGTCGATGGATGGCGTGCGGGCAATGTAGTAACCGGAAAAAATGAGGGCGTCGCTCGGGCGCTGCGGGGCGATCTGGAAGCCTGCGCCGATCGTGTGGCCCATCTGCCACAAATTGTCGTAGCGCACCGAGGCGTCGAGCCGCAGGGGCGTCGTGTTCGCGCTGTAGCGGTTGTTCAGCTCCACGCTGCCGTGCAGTGGGAATTTGTCCTTCACTGTCAGCTCCACATCGACAGTTCCTGGTGTTTTTCCAACGGCAAGTGAGGGGGTGACTTGGAGGTCGGCGGTCTGGTTGAGGGCGATGATGTCGCGCTGCACATCGTTGAAATTCGGCACGGTGCCCTCTGCGAGCGCTGGGGCCATCTTTTTGATCCTCTCGATGTCGAAAAAGCGGGAACCCTTCACGCGCAGGCGGCCGACGGTTGCCTCGGTGACCTGCAACACAATGACGCCGGTATTCACCCCTTGGGGCGGCACAGAGACGGAAACGGTCTGGTAGCCTTCGTCGTGGTAGGCCTTCTCCAGCGAGGCGCGGGCGTTTTCCACATCCTCCGGCGTGCGGCCCGGCCCGGTGTGGCTGTAGAGTGCCTTATCCACCGCTCCGGTTGGAAGTGTCTTGGCGCCGACCACGCGGAATTCGCGGATGGAAAAGGTCTGCGGAGGCTCGGGATCCACGACTGGCGGCGGCTCCTCATCGAGCAAATGATTCGCGTCCTGCGCGGCCAGGCGGCCGGACAGGGCGACAGAGACTCCCAATACCAAGTGAAGGATCAGGCGTCTGAAGCGGATGGTGTGAGAACTCCGAATCATTGAGCGCGGTAGGACAGCAGTCTACCCTGCAGCCAGCAACGGAAGTATTGTTACGATCCTGTCACAAAAAATTCGAGCTTGATTTTCAGTCACAGGAGCAATCGAAAAAACGGAAGTCTTCGGGAGACATGAAACAGGCGGGAGCGCTGCCCCCGCCTGTTCCTTTTGCACTGATTCTCACACCAAGTGCACCCTTCTGAATCTTGGCTCCCGATGTATTGCGCAACGGGATTCATGTTACGAATTTGTAACCTTGGGATGTGCGTATTTGGTGTTTCTCCTGCTTCTTGCCGCGATCAGATCGTGGCGAGGATGCCGTTGAATGTGGCGCTCGGGCGCATGGCGACGGAGGCTTTGGCGTCATCCGGCATGTAGTAGCCACCGACATCGATCGCGCTGCCTTGGACGGCGGCGAGTTCGCTGACGATTTTCGCCTCGTTGGCAGTGAAGGCTTCGGCAACGGGAGTGAAGATTTTTTTCAGCTCAGCATCCTGGTTTTGAGCGGCGAGCGCTTGGGCCCAGTAGTGGGCGATGTAGAAATGGCTGCCTCGGTTGTCGAGTCCACCGACCTTGCGGGCGGGGGATTTGTCGTGCTCGAGGAGTTGGCCGGTCGCGGCGTCGAGGGTGTCGGCGAGGACTTTGGCCCTGGCGTGGGATTGCGTGTCGGCCAGGTGCTCAAACGAGGCGGCGATGGCAAAAAATTCACCGAGCGAGTCCCAGCGGAGGTAATTCTCCTCGAGGAATTGCTGCACATGCTTCGGAGCGGATCCGCCGGCGCCTGTCTCGAAGAGGCCGCCGCCGTTCATGAGCGGGACGATGGAGAGCATCTTGGCGCTGGTGCCGACTTCCAGGATCGGGAACAGGTCTGTGAGGTAGTCGCGGAGCACATTGCCGGTCACGGAAATGGTGTCCTCGCCTTTGACGATGCGCTCGAGGCTGAATTGGCAGGCCTCGGCAGGCGGGAGGATGCGGATGTCGAGTCCGGCGGTGTCGTGGTCGGCGAGATATTTTTCGACCTTGGCGATGAGTTGGGCATCGTGGGCGCGCTTGGCGTCGAGCCAGAAAATGGCCGGGGAGCTGGTGGCGCGGGCGCGGCGCACGGCGAGTTTCACCCAGTCGCGGATGGCGGCATCCTTCGTCTGGCAGGCGCGCCAGATGTCTCCTGACTCCACGCTGTGTTCGATGAGCGTTTTGCCGTCGGCATCCGTGATGCGCACAATGCCATCAGCTGCGATTTCAAAAGTCTTGTTGTGGGATCCGTATTCTTCAGCGGCTTGGGCCATGAGGCCAACATTCGGCACGGAGCCCATTGTCTTGGGATCGAGCGCGCCGTTTTTGCGGCAGAACGAGATCACGGTTTCATACACCGAGGCGTAGCAACTGTCGGGAATGACGGCGAGCGTGTCCTGCGTTTTACCCTCGGCGTTCCACATCTTGCCGCCTTCGCGGATCATGGCCGGCATGGAGGCGTCGACGATGACATCGCTCGGCACATGCAGGTTGGTAATGCCTTTGTCCGAGTTCACCATGGCCAGAGCAGGGCGCGCGGCGAGGGTGGCTTTGAGGTCCGCTTCGATCGCGGCCTTCTCATCGGCGGGGAGCTTTTGAATCTTGGTCGCGAGGTCGCCGAGGCCGTTGTTGAAATCGACACCCAGCTTGGCCAGCACGGTGGCGTGTTTTTTCAGGAAATCGCCGAGGAAAACCTTCACCACATGACCGAAGAGAATCGGGTCTGAAACCTTCATCATCGTGGCTTTGAGGTGGAGCGAGAAAAGCACGCCGAGATCCTGCGCTGTGGCGATCTGCGTCGCGAGGAAGGCCTCGAGCGCCTTACGGCTCATGAAGGTTGCGTCGAGAACCTCGCCGGCTTGGAGTTTGAGGCCGTCTTTGAGCACGACGGGTGCTGCGCCGTTTGGCAGGAACTCAATCTTTGCCGTGGTGGCTGCAGGCAGGGTCACGGATTTTTCATTCGAGAAAAAGTCGTTCGCTCCCATTGTGGCCACACGCGTTTTCGAGTCCGTCGACCAGGCGCCCATCTTGTGCGGGTGCTTGCGGGCGTAGTCCTTTACAGCCTTGGGGGCGCGGCGGTCGGAATTTCCCTCGCGGAGCACAGGATTCACAGCGCTGCCTTTGACCTTGTCGTAGCGGGCCTTGATGTCTTTCTCGTCATCATTCGCGGGAACCTCGGGATAGTCCGGCAGGGCGAAGCCGCGTTTTTGGAGTTCAGCAATGGCGGCCTTCAGCTGCGGGATTGATGCGCTGATGTTTGGCAGCTTGATGATATTTGCTTCGGCTTGGAGTGTGAGTGCGCCGAGTTCGGCAAGGGCGTCCGCCGTTTTTTGCTCTGCTGGCAACCGGTCTGCAAACACAGCCAAGATGCGGCCAGCGAGCGAAATATCCCGCATTTCCACTCCGATGCCGGCATGTTTGGTAAAGGCCTCGATAATCGGCAGCAGGGAATAAGTGGCGAGCAGAGGGGCCTCGTCGGTTTTCGTGTAGATGATGGTCGGTTGGGTAGGCATAAGAGAAAGGGGGATTATTAAAGGCTTTTTGCGTGGCCGGTCAAAGCAAAGGATGTGCGTCAGGCCGCCGGAGCAAGGGCCGAGCGCAGTTTCGAGCCGGCGAGGTCAAGCAAGATGACCGCTATGAGGATGCATGCCAGCACGGCGGCGAATTTGTCCCATTGATAGAATTCCTGATAGGTGTGCAGCCATGTGCCGATGCCGCCCGCGCCGACATAGCCGATGATCGCGGCGGAGCGGATGTTGTATTCCAGCATCCAGAGTGTGTGGCTCCAGATGAGTGGACGGGCGTGCGGCCAGATGCCGTATTGGAAAGCCTGCACGCGGCTGGCTCCAGAGGCTCGGAGGGCATTGCCCACGGCGGGATCGGCGCTTTCGAAGGCGTCGCTGAAAAATTTCCCCAAGTAGCCGAGCGAGTAAATGGCCAGGGCCGCGACACCCGCTCCGGCATTGGCTCCCAGGACTGCGACGGTGATGAGTGCCCACACGAGACCGGGTATGGCGCGGATGATGTTGAGTAAAAACCGGGTGGCGGCAACCAAGGCGCGCGGAGCGGTGGTCTTTGAGGCTGCGGCGGCGAGCGGGATGCCAATGAGGGAGGCTGCGAGTGTGGAGAGAACCGCGATTTGAAATGTTTCCCAAAGCGACGGTAGGATTTGGGGGAGAATAGAAAAATCGGGAGGCCAGAAGCGCGAGAGAAAGCGGCCAAGGTTCGCGGCGTAGTCGAGTTCGCGACCGGAAGGTTTCAGCACGGGCAGCGAAAAAAGCGCCGCGAGGAGAAGTAGCAAAAACGCCACGCGGGGGGCGTCGAGCTTTGGTCTCAAGAGTTGCCTCCTGCGGAGTAGTCCCAACCTCCCCCGCCGCGCAGGCGTAGGGTGGCGTCTGAAAATTCGCCGGAGAGGGCTTTGTCGTGGAGGGCGCAAAGCACGGTGCAGCCGGAGCTGGCGCATTCCTCCTTGAGCAGGCCAAGAACTTGGCGGGCGAGCTGGGGATCCAGACTCGAAACGGGTTCATCGGCGAGGACGCACTCGGGTTTGCTGATCAAGGCACGCGCGACGGCAACGCGCTGGCGCTCGCCGCCGGATATGTGGGCGACAGTTTTTTGTGCGAGGTGGCCGATGCCGAGTTTTTCGAGAAGTTCCATGGCGCGGCGCCGGTCCGAGCGGGCAAATCCGAAGAGTGTGCGCCAAGTCGAACGCTGTCCGAGGAGGCCGCAGAGGACATTTGTCTCGGCGGTGGCATTTGGCGTGAGGCGGAGGTGTTGAAAAACGAGGCCCAGCCGGCTGCAGAATCCCTTTGGCGAGTGTTCACCGTTTTCTTGGCAACTGTAGGTGACTTGTCCGGATGCCGGCTCAAGCATGCCGGCGAGGCAGGAAAGGAGGCTGGTCTTGCCGGCGCCTGATCCTCCTTCGATCGAAACAAAGGTGCCCCGTTCCACATTGAGGTCGAGATCGTGGAGAAGCGAACGGCCTTCCCGCTCCACGGCGAGATTTTTAATTCGAAGATGAGGCGTCGCTGTTTTCATTCTACTGGGTGGAGTCTTTGGCAAAAGCAAGGGCATCCTCTACTGGTTGGAGGTGGGTCTTTGCATCGGCCTCGACAAGTTTCGAAGAGAAAACGGTGTCGCGAAGAGCGGGATTTTTTTCCGAGAAATCCAGCAGGGCTTTGCGAAGTTCCTGACAGGCCTCCGGGCTGAGACGGGATGCGGCGGCAATGCTGTGGGTCGGAACCGGGCCCTGCTTTGCGAGGATGCGGAGACGGGATTTCTGCTCCGGCGTGAGATGCTTGTCATTGTCGAAAACATAGTCACTCACAGCGGCGGCCTCGGCCTCACCTGCGAGCACGCGCTCGACGGCGCTCATGTAGCCGGTGCCGAACCAGACATTTCCTTCGCCGAAAAATTCCGAGGGGCTTTTCGCGATGAGATTTTGTTTTTTCAAATCCAAAAGCGGAACGAGATATCCGGAAGTGCTGGTGCGGCTGGCGAAGGCGACGGGTTTTCCGCGCAGGTCGGCGATCCGCTCGTAGGGGCGCTCCTTCAAGCACAGCCAGACGCTTTCGTAATACCTTCTGCCGTCAATCTCTCCCACCAACAACAAACCCGCCGCGCCTGCCTCGCGGGCGTTCACCATATCGGTGGCGCTCAAATAGCCCAGGTCGATGGAGCCATTGGAGAGTCCTTCGATGATTACCGCTGCCGAGAGGGGAACGATGACTTTCACCGGGCGTCCGAGCGAGGCCCCGAGGGCCTTGGCAAGTGCCTCGCGTTCGGCGAGCATTTTGTCCGGATCCTTGTCGGGCTTGAGGGCCACAACGACCTCGGCGGGCATTCCGGTTGCGGAAACAACAGGCGCTCCCATGCACAACGAAAGCGCGATCAAAAACCGCCAAAAGCTAAGGTTCATAAACAATCTCATTGGTTATTGAGATCGCATCTCAATCGCAATTTGCCAAGAGAATCTCTTTCGACCCGTTGCAGCGCTGCGCGCAAAAAATCAGCTAATTTTGTCGATGAGGTAGTTTTTGAGGTCGGCGATGGCAATGCGTTCCTGAGCCATCGAGTCGCGGTGGCGCAGGGTGACGGTATTTTCCTTTTCAGGGCCGTTTTCGCCGATGGTGTCGAAGTCAATCGTCACGCAGAAGGGTGTGCCAGCCTCGTCTTGGCGGCGGTAGCGGCGTCCGATGGCGCCGGCTTCGTCGTAGAAGACATTCATAATCGGGCGGAGCGAGGCGGCGACCTCCTTGGCCTTTTCCACGAGGACGGGTTTGTTTTTCAGAAGCGGGAAGATGCCGCATTTGATAGGGGCCATGCGGGGATTGAAACGCAGCACGGTGCGTGTCTCGGAGTTTCCTTTTTCATCGGTGACGGTTTCTTCGTCGAAGGCCTCGCAGATGAGTGCGAGTGTGGTGCGGTCGACCCCGGCGCTCGGCTCCACGACATGCGGGACGAAGCGTTCCTTGGTGGCCTCGTCGAAGTAGTCGAGCGGCTTGCCGGAGTGTTCGATGTGTTTTCCGAGATCGTAGTCGGTGCGGTAGGCGATGCCTTCGAGTTCGCTCACGCCGAAGGGGAACTCGTATTCAAGGTCGTAGGTCTTCTTCGAGTAGAACGCGCGCTCGCCGTCAGGGATGTCATTGATGTGGATCTTCGAGCGGGGAATGCCGATGTCCTCGTAGAATTTGAGGCGTTGTTCGAGCCAGTAGTCTGTGAGTTGCATGCCGTCCTCGGGGCGGCAGAAATACTCGATCTCCATCTGCTCGAATTCGCGGGAGCGGAAGATGTAGTTGCGCGGGTTGATCTCGTTGCGAAAGGCTTTTCCGATCTGTGCGATGCCGAAGGGCAGCTTCTGGCGCGAGGTGTCGAGCACATTGCGGAAGTTCACAAAGATCGCCTGTGCGGTCTCTGGACGCAGATACACGAGGTTGTCCTCGCTCTCGAGCGGACCGGCGTGGCTTTTGAACATGAGGTTGAAATCGCGCGGTTCGGTTAGGTCGCGACTGCCGCATTGAGGACAGTATTTCTGACCATCTTTTTCGGGCAACTGGTCGGCGCGGTTGCGGGATTTGCAGACTCTGCAGTCCACCATCGGGTCGCTGAATGTCTCCTCGTGTCCCGAGGCCTTCCAGACGGCGCGGTTCATGATGATCGATCCGTCCATGCCCTCCATGTCGTCGCGCTCGCGCACATTGCGCCGCCACCAGAAGTCCTTGAGGTTTTTCTTCAGTTCCACGCCGAGCGGGCCGTAGTCCCAGAAGCCGTTCAGGCCGCCGTAGATTTCGGAGGATTGGAAAATGAACCCGCGTCGCTTGCAGAGGCTGACGATTTTTTCCATTCGGGTGGCAGAAGCATCTTTGGACATAGGCGCGGAATGAAACCCGAGTCGCGCTGTGGCGTCAACGCGGCAGTCGATGCCAGATTTTTGCGAGTGATGGAATTTTGCGCATCACGCGTCTTGCGCGGTGTGCATTTCGGTTTATCGTGGCGGCATGTTTGAGCTGACGCGCCGCGAGCAGACGCTGGTTGTGGGCTTTGTGTTCATTCTGGTGCTGGGCCTTGGTGTCCGGCACTGGAGGGAGTCGCACCCTGACAACGCAGCCATCGCCGCCGAGGCTCCGAAGACCAACTAATGCAGAACACAGGATTTCAAGAAGCCGTCGAAACGGTCTGCCAAGAGGACCGTCGTTATCATCCCGAAGCCTATGCCTTCCTCCGCGACTCGCTCGAGGCCACGATCAAGCGCCGCAAGAAGTCAAAAAAGGAGCCCGGACCCCATGTGGGTGCCGCCGAGTTGCTCGATGGATTCCGTATTCACGCGCTTGGGGAATTCGGACCGATGGCGCTTATGGTTTTGAACTACTGGGGCGTCATGGCAACGGCGGATGTCGGCCAGATGGTCTTCAACCTCGTCGAGGCTGGCATTTTTGGAAAGACTGAGGAAGACACCACAGAGAGCTTTCGAGATGTGTTTGATTTCCGCGAAGCCTTTGTCGCGCCATTCCGGCCATTGGAGGGCTCCGTGAACGGCGAGCCGCCCCTCAGTGTCGGATCCCTCTTATGAAACCCCATTTTCTCACCGCAGCCATGGCAGTTGCCTTTTTTCTTATGCCCGATCACACCCAAGCCAAAACCTCCGAAAGCCTCACACTCGCCGAATCCAAGGCCCGAGTCTTCTCTTACGAAAACGGCCTCACGCTCATCGTCGAGGAGGACCGCAGTGCTCCGGTGGCCAGTGTGCAGGCCTGGTGCGGCACGGGGAGTATTCATGAGGGCGAAAAAATGGGAGCGGGCCTTTCGCACATTCTGGAGCACATGCTTTTCAAGGGAACGGAAAAGCGCCCTCCGGGCGAGATCGCCAAGCAGGTCCAAAACCGGGGCGGCTATATCAATGCCTACACTTCCTTCGATCGCACGGTCTACTGGATCGATGTGCCAAAAGAGGGCGCCTCGGATGCCGTCGCGATTCTTGCCGATGCGATGCAGAATGCCACGCTGCCCGAGGAGGAATACACGAAAGAGCAAGAAGTCATCCGCCGTGAGTTCGCCATGGGATTCGATGATCCCGGTCGCCAGAGCTCCCAGCTCATGCTCGACACGGTTTTTACCACCAGCCCGTTTCGGCATCCGGTGATCGGTTACCTCGATGTCTACAACAAGCTCACCCGCGAGGATGTCCTGAACTATTACAAATCTCGCTATGTCCCGAATAATCTGACTTTCGTCGTGGTGGGGGATGTCGATGCCGCTGCGATCTTCAAGGAACTCGGCGAGCTTTTTGATTCCGCTCCCCGCAAGGCTCTCGAGCCCCTCTATGTGGCTACCGAGCCGCCTCAAATGGGGCGCCGCGAGATTCACGAGGAGTTCCCGACCGAGCTCTCGCGTCTTTCCATGTCTTGGCGCGTGCCCGGCGTGACGAATCCCGACACGCCCGCATTGGAAATTCTCGGCGAAATCCTCGGCAGTGGCGCGAGTTCGCGTTTGAACCGTGAAATTCGCGAGCGAAAACAAATCGCCCACAGCGCTGGCGCCGGCATGTTTTCGCTTCAGTCCGAAGGCGTCTTTCTCATGCAGGCGGTGACTGATCCCGACAAGCGCGAGGCGGCCGAGAAGGAATCTCTCGCCATTCTGGAAAACCTTAAAAAGAACGGCGTCACGGCGCAGGAACTCGACCGCGCCCGCCGCTCGCTGCTCTCATCCCAGCTTCATGGCCTCACCACGGCGCGTGGCAAGGCGTCGGACCTCGGTTCGAATTGGATGCTCACCCGCAACCTGAATTTCACCCGCCACTATTTGGATCAGATTTCGAAAGTCACAGCTGCCGATGTGCAGCGAGTTGCTCGCGAATACCTCCGCGACGAGTCTTTGAATGTCACTTCGATCAACCCGCCTGCTGCGAAGTCCGAGGCAGCGCAGGTGGACGAAAACAAAGCTGGCGAAATCAAAAAATTCACCCTCTCAAATGGCCTGCGCCTCCTCGTGCGCGAGGATTCCCGCATCCCGCTCGTGGCCATGAGCGCCGTCTTCCGTGGCGGCCTCCTCGCCGAGACGAAGGAAACAAACGGCATCACCCGCCTCTACTCACGCACCATTCTCAAGGGCACGAAAACCCGCACAGCCGAGCAACTCGCCGACGACATCGAAGGCGTGGGCGGCAGCATCGGCTCGGATAGCGGTAATAATTCCTTCACCGTATCGGTGGATGTCATGCGGCCAGACCTGAAGCTCGGTGTCGATATTCTGGCTGATGTGCTTTTGAATCCCACATTCCCCGAGCGTGAGGTCGAGTTGGAAAGGCGCACGCAGATCGCTGGCATCAAGGCCGATGAGGAGCAAGTCACCTCGGTGGCCCGCAATCTCGTTCGGGAAAATCTCTTCGGCACGCATCCCTATGCCCTGCGCAATCTCGGTTCGCCGGATTCCGTCTCCGGCATCACTGCCGCGCAACTCCGGGAGTTCCACAAAAAATTCGCCTGCGCCGCAAATGGTGTCATCTCCGTCTTCGGCGATGTGAAGGCCGAAGAGGTCGTGAAGCTCTTCGAAAAATCCTTCGCCGGCATGCCCAAAGGCGCGCTGGCATTTGAGAATGTCGAAAAGCCCGCTCCAGTTGCAGGCTTGGCTCCCGCCACCGCACATCTCGACAAGAAACAGGCTGTCCTCATGCTCGGCTTCCAAGGCGCCTCGGTGAATGACTCCGATCGCATCGCTCTGGAATTGATCAGCGAGGCCTCAAGCGATCTTGGCTCGCGTTTCTTCAACCGCATCCGCGAGCAGATGGGCCTCGCCTACTTTGTTGGAGCCGCGCAGTTCTGCGGCCTCGCGCCTGGCGCCTTCCTTTTCTACCTCGGCACCGATCCCCAAAAGATCGAGCCGGTCACCAAGGAAATGCGCTCCGAGATTCAGGACCTGGCCACAAATGGCCTCACCGAAGACGAACTCACCCGCGCCCGCGCGAAGCTCCTCGGCGGCGAAGCAATTCGCAACCAAAGCAACAGCGCCTTCGGTGCAGCCGTCGCCGTCGATGAACTCATGGGCCTCGGTGTCGATGCCCACAAACGCCGCAAAGAGGAGATCGAAAAAATCACCCTCGACGACACGCGCCGCGTCGCCGCAAAGTATTTCCACTCCGATTCCCGAGTTGAAGCCACCGTGCTTCCTCCCGACAAAAAAACATCCACCAACTAAAAAAACTATGCCCGAAGTCCAATCCGCCACCCACTCCGGTGAAATGACCCAGCGTTTCATCGAACTCGTTATGATGCAGGCCCAGCAGGCCGCAATGTTTCTAGGCCATGTGCCGAATCCCCAAACCGGCCAGCCCGAAGTGAACCTCGAGTTCGCCCGCATGTTCATCGACCAAATCGAAATGCTTCAGGAAAAAACCCGTGGCAACCTCAGCAATGAAGAAACCCAGATGCTCACCAGCGTCCTTTCCGACCTGCGCCTCGCCTTCCTCCAGGCCTCCAAAAATCCCGCCCCCGCACCGAGTCAACCCGCCGCGCCAGCAGTTGAAGCAGCGCCCACGCAGGTCGCTGCGGCAGCGGAGCCCGAATCCGAGTCGCGCAAGCGTTTCAGCAAAAGCTACGGATCGTAATTGATCATTCCCTCGCTTCTTGCCCCAAATCCCAAACCTACAAAACAACACACATGCCATACTTCCCTGAGGTCCCAAAGATCGCCTACGAAGGCTCCAAGTCGAAAAATCCTTTTGCCTTCAAACACTACAACCCCGATGAACTCGTCGAGGGCAAATCCATGCGCGAGCACCTGCGTTTCGCAGCCGCCTACTGGCATGTCATGCGCAATCCTCTCGCCGATCCCTTCGGCGGCGGCACGGCCCTGATGCCGTGGGATGACGGCACGAATTCCGTCGCCAACGCCCAGAAGCGTGTGCGTGTGTTTTTTGAATTCCTCGAAAAAATTGACATCGATTTCTACTGCTTCCACGACCGCGATGTCGCGCCCGAGTGCGACACGCTCGCCGAGTCCCACGCCGCGTTGGATGCCGTAGCCGGGACCCTCGCCGAGGAGCAGCAGCGCACCGGCAAGAAGCTCCTCTGGGGCACTGCCTGCCTGTTTTCGCATCCGCGTTTCGCCCAAGGTGGAGCCACCACGCCGAGCCTGCCCGTCTTTGCCCACGCAGCGGCTCAGGTGAAAAAAGCCATCTCCGTCACCAAGGAACTTGGCGGCGGCGGCTATGTCTTCTGGGGCGGTCGTGAAGGCTATTCCTCGCTCTGGAATACCGACATGAAGCACGAACTCGATCAACTCGCCGCCTTCCTCCACATGGCGGTCGCTTGGAAGAAAGAAATCGGCTTCACCGGCAAATTCTGGATCGAGCCGAAACCCCGCGAACCCTCTACCCACCAATACGACTCGGACTCCGCCGCCTGCTTCAACTTCCTGCGCGAATACGGACTCTTCGACGAATTCGAACTCAACATCGAAACCAACCATGCCACGCTCGCCGGCCACACGATGCGCCACGAACTGACCGTCGCCGCCAACGCAGGCCGCCTCGGCTCGATCGACGCCAACCGTGGCGACGAACTCATCGGCTGGGACACCGACCAATTCCCGACAAACATCTACCTCGCCGCCGAAGTCATGCTCGTCGTTCTCGGCATGGGTGGCTTCAAGGAGGGTGGACTCAACTTCGACGCCAAGCGCCGCCGCGAATCCCACCACCCCGCCGACCTTTTCCACGCCCACATCGGCGGCATGGATGCCTTCGCGCGCGGACTCAAGATCGCTGCAGCCATCCGGGCTGACGGCCGCATCGAGGAATTCGTGAAAAACCGCTACGCCTCGTGGAACTCCGATCTCGGCAAGAAAATCCTCGCCGGTAAGGCATCGTTCGCCGAACTCGAAAAGCTCGCGCTCTCGCAGCCCGCGCCCACACTCGAAAGCGGTGGTCAGGAGTATCTCGAAAACATCCTCAACGAACTCCTGTGATCACCCTTGGCATCGACTGCGGCACGCAGAGCCTGAAAACGGTCGCCCTCGATGGCGACTCCGGAAAAGTCATTGCCTCCGCCAGCAAAGCCTACGGCTTGGTGGAGGGACTGCCCGCCGGCCACCTCGAGCAGGATCCCGCCATCTGGTGGGATGCCCTCGAGGAGACCGTCAGCCAAGTCCTCGCCCACCTCGGCCCCCGCAGAGCGGAGGTTGTGGGCATCGGCGTTTCCGGTCAACAACACGGCTTCGTGCCGCTCGATGCCAATCACCAAGTCATCCGACCCGCCAAGCTCTGGTGCGATACCTCCACCACCGCACAGTGCGACGAAATCCGGACCAAGCTCGGGGGACGCGATAAAACGATTGCCCTTGCCGGAAATGACATCCTGCCCGGCTTCACCATGCCGAAAATTCTTTGGCTCAAGCAAAACGAGCCCGCGAATTTCGCCAAGCTCGCCCATGTCGCCCTGCCGCATGATTTTTTAAATCTCCGCCTTACCGGCACACTGCGCATGGAGTTCGGCGACGCCTCCGGCACCGCCCTCCTCGATGTCCGCACACGCCGTTGGAGCAGTGAAGTCTGCGCCGCCATCGACGAAAACCTCCTCTCAAAACTTCCGCCCGTCGGCCCCTCCACCGAACCAGTCGGAAAACTCCTGCCCGCCCTCGCCAGCGCATGGGGCCTCTCGCCGGATGTCATCATCAGCGCCGGGGGAGGGGACAACATGATGGCCGCCATCGGCACGGGAAACATCCGCCCCGGCACAGTCACAGCGAGCCTCGGCACAAGCGGCACGATTTTCGCCTGCGCCCCGCAGCCTGTCATCGACCCCCAAGGCGAGATTGCCGCATTCTGCGACAGTGCCGACCACTGGATGCCGCTCCTCTGCACGATGAATGTCACCGTCGCCACCGAGGCCTTCCGCAACCTCTTCGGTTGGGATCACGAGCGCATGGATCGGGAAGTCTCATCCGTTCCCGCAGGAGCCGATGGCCTGATCTTCCTGCCCTACCTCCAAGGCGAGCGCACGCCAAACCTCCCCGAAGGCTGCGGCGTCCTGCACGGCATGAACACCTCGAATCTCACACCCGCCCACATGGCCCGGGCTGCGGTGGAAGGCGTCACACTCGGCATGGCCTACGGCCTCCGCCGCATGGAATCCCTCGGACTCAAACCCTCCGAAATCCGCCTCACCGGCGGCGGAAGCAAAAGCCCCGCTTGGCGCCAAATTCTCGCCGACATCTTCGGCTACCCCGTAGTCACCATGCAGAGCGCCGAAGGAGCCGCGCTCGGCGCCGCCATCCAAGCCCTGGCCGCAGCCAGACCCAAGCAATCGCTCGAAGATCTCTCAGCCCACTGCGCACCAGTTGCAGCGGGGTCCCGATTGGAACCGCGTCTTGATTTCAATTACGCAACCCTCCTCGACCGCCAAAATCAGCTCAGGCAACAAATCTTCGGATAGCCCTGCTTTCAGGCCTGCTCGATCGCCAAAACTTCGGCCAGATTGACTTCATGCCCGCTTTGCACGGATTGGGTCGCCAGTCGCAGCAGTGCAACAGCTCGCCCTGGGGAAGAATTTTCCCAGAGTGAAGCAATAGTCATTAGTGCGCGGATTCTCACCCGGATTGGATCGTATGCCGGGATGCGTGAATGGGACGGCGTTTGGAAGACCCGATGGAGAAAAGCCATTCCCTTGTGTGTATCGCCAAGACTGATCTCCGCTTGTCCCCGAAGAAGAAGTAATTCCGGATGCCATTCCGCTTCGGAGTGCGCTGGTTGAATGGCGCGGATTTCTTGAAATCTTTTCAAGTCCGCAAGACAAGTGGCGCGGCGGACCAGTGAGGCCTCGTGGACCGCTTCGCCGGGAAGGGTGGTTTGCGAACATTGAATATAGGCCGCAAGGGCTTCATCAGGGCGGTTCAGGTCAAGAAGAGCACCTCCCGTGAGGAACCATACCATCGGATGCACCGCATCGCTGGCTTGGGTCATTTTTTCTAAAATCCGAAGATTGCGCGCTTGCTTGGCGGCATTCACTTCAGGGCTTGAGTAGCCGGTATGAATGATTTCGATACTGGTGTCTACCACCGGAATGCCCGCCCTCTGCAGGCTGGTTGCGACTTGTTCGTGAACAGGCCATTCATATCGCACGCGTGGATCATTCGGGAAAAGCCGCACAATCAGGCCGGATGTGCCCGTGCGGCCATCGTCGGAGCTGCTTTTATTCAAGAGCTGATAGGCGCAGTGAGGAGCGGCGTCATTTGATGTCAGCGCCCGAATCTCTTCAACACTGGCCGGAGGCAGATATTCATCCGCGTCCAGCACAAGAATCCATCGGCCTTTGGCGACCTCGAGAGCCTTGTTCCGAGCGGCGCTGAAATCATCGATCCATTGGAAATCCAAAACCTTCGCCCCACACGCGATCGCGATGTCTCTCGTTTTGTCCGTGGAGCCCGTATCAACAACGATCATCTCCGCATCGAGTCCTGATGCGGATTTAAGACATCTTTCGATGTGCGTTTCCTCATCCCGCGCGATGAGAGCGAGAGTGATGTTCGGGCCGCTGGAATCCATATCCTCATTATGACTCCGCTACCTCTCCGAATCCATATTTCTGAGGTGATCGAAAAAAATTTCTAAAGTCGATCAAGCCATGCGCCGATGTATCAACCAACGGAGACAATCTCCCCCAGTGAGGTCGAACACTGAACCAAAGCGGCCCGACAGCGAGACGGACTTCGCACCACAGAAAGACAAAGGATATGTCAGTCGTAATCAACACCAATTCAGCAGCCACATCAGCAGCCTACAACCTTAGCAACACCAATGTGAATCTCCAGAGAAGCCTCAACCGCCTTTCCAGTGGTTCACGCATCAACTCATCCTATGACGACGCCGGCGGTCTCGCTGTGTCGATGAAGCTCAGCGCTTCGATTCGCCGCACCGATGCCACCTTGGCAAATGTCAATAATTCAATCGCCTTCCTTCAAACACAGGACGGAGTCATCAAAACAGCAGATAAAATCCTCAACCGCATGTCGGAACTCGCCACACTTGCTCAA
>JBIIUB010000125.1:0-6446 GCA_044340205.1 Terrimicrobiaceae bacterium | reverse complement strand
TATCACTTACAGGTTCGACATCGTCGAGGTCGTCATGGGCCCGACCCGCGAAATCCGTCAGATCGAAAACGCCTTCAATACCCCAGACATCTTCTCGTTCTGATGTCCGTGAATAAAAAATGTCACGCAGGCGTTCTTCCTGCGCCTCTGCTTTCTAATTTCTAATGTCTGCAATCCCATCTCTCCTCTCCGCTCAGGAAATCAAACTCGCTTACGGCAATCATGTCCTCCTCAACGGAGTCACGCTCACCGTTGCCCCCGGAGAAAAAGTTGGCCTCGTGGGACGCAACGGCTGTGGCAAGACAAGCCTCCTAAAAATCCTCGCTGGAGCGAACGATCCCGACGCGGGTGAAATCTCACGCCGCCGGGGGCTTCGCACTGGCTACCTTCCGCAGGAATTCGAACTCGATCCCACGCGAACGGTTCTCGAAAACATCGAGTCTGGCGCTGCTGACCTCGTGGAGTGGATGCGCCGCTACGAAAGCGGCGAGGGGAGCGATGCTGAGCTGCACGAGCTCCTTGAGCTTATCCAGCATGCGGATGGCTGGAATCTCGAGACCCGCATCAAATCCCTTGCCGGTTCGCTGGACGCTCCTCCGCTTGATGCCTTGGTCGGGCCTCTCTCCGGCGGAGAGAAGCGCCGTGTCGCTCTCTGCCGTGCGCTGGCTTCCCAGCCCGACCTCCTGCTTCTGGATGAGCCCACGAACCACCTTGATGCCGAGTCGATCGACTGGCTCGAAGGCTTTCTCCAAAGCTTCCCCGGCGCGATCATCTTTGTGACGCACGACCGCTATTTTCTGGAAACCATCGCCACGCGCATCGTCGAAATCAGCTTCGGCCAAGCATTCTCGCATCCGGGAAACTACACCGCGTATCTGGAATCTAAGGCCCTCCGGCAGCAGATCGTGGAGCAATCGGAGCGTCGCCGCCAACGATTCATAAAGGCCGAACTCGAATATGTCCGCGCCGGTGTCCGCGCCCAGCGTTCAAAATCTAAACACCGCCTGGAGTCGTTCTACCAAGTCGCCGGTCAAAGCGCCCCGCCGGAAGAGCGGGAAATGGATCTTCTCATTCCTCCAGCTCCCGAGATCGGCAACACAGCTGTGGAACTTGTGAATGCGGGCGTCTCGCTCCCGCTTGGCGACTCCAAACGCTGGCTCTTTCGCAATCTGGATCTTTCACTCCGCCCCGGCCAGTGCACTGGTATTGTCGGTCGAAATGGCGTCGGCAAAACCACACTCCTTCGCATCTGTCTTGGTCAACAGGAACCCAGCGAAGGCAGCGCGACGGTCGGAAAGCGAGTTGTTTTCAACTACATTGATCAAAGTCGAGCCCAACTGAACGGCCTCGGCACCGTGATGGAAGAAATCGGCGGCACCAGCGGCATGGTGCGTTTCGGGACACAAATGCTCACGGTGCGATCCTACCTGCGACGGTTTTTATTCGATGAATCCCGCGTGAACGAGCGCGTGGACAAGCTCTCGGGCGGCGAGCGAGCGCGCCTCATGCTCGCAAAGACACTCTGCCGCGGCGGCAATGTCATCGTCCTCGACGAACCCACAAACGATCTCGACCTCAGTAGCCTCCGAATGCTCGAAGAAGCCCTCGCAGTCTTCGATGGGACAGTTCTTGTTGTCAGTCACGACCGCTATTTCCTAGACCGCATCTGCGACCAGATCGTCGCATTCGAGGAGGGTGGCATTCACATCCAGTCCGGAAATTATTCCTACTACCTGGAGAAGAAAAAAGATCGCGAGAAGCATTACAAAAATATCGGGCGCTCATTTGAAGATCCGGTCTCCAAGGCGCAGCCTACACCTGCACCCGCGGGGCGTAAGCTGACCTACAAGGAAAAAGCTGAACTGGAAGGAATGGAGCGAACGATCCTCGAAGCCGAACAGGCGGCAGCCGCACTGGAGCTCCTCCTCAACGATCCGAACTTCCACACCGAGCACGCCACCGAGGCAAAAGAAACCATTTCCAAACTTGAATCCGCCCGCGCCGAGATCGAACGCCTCTACGCACGCTGGGAGGAACTTTCCGCATTATGAGCAAAATCACTCCAGTCCCCGGTCAACGATGGGTCAGTGACACAGAACCCGAGCTTGGACTCGGAATTGTTCTGAAGAGCGAATTCGGCCGCGCCGAGATTTTTTTTCCCGCTGCTGGGGAACACCGCCAATATGCACTCGGCAGCGCACCCGTTCGTCGGGTTGCCTTCAAGGAGGGTGACTCCGTCCGCACGCACTCCGGCGAGAGCCTTCATGTGGACTCCATAACCGATGCCGGTGGTCTGCTGACCTATCGCTGTGGGTCGAGGGATGTCGCCGAGGCGGAGCTTTCCGACAATATCACTTTTTCCAAACCCGAAGATCGTCTTCTCGCCGGACAGGTCGATGAGCTCGAGCGCTTCAAGCTGCGCGTGGAGTGCCTGCACCGCCGTCGTGAGATGCGCCAGAGCCCGGTTCGCGGCTTTGCCGGTGGACGCGTGGACCTCATTCCGCACCAGATTTCCATCGCCGCCGATGTATCCTCCCGCATGAATCCCCGTGTCCTCCTTGCGGATGAGGTGGGCCTTGGAAAAACAATCGAAGCCGGGCTTATTCTTCATCGCTTGCACATCACAGGCCGAGCTGGTCGCATCCTGATTCTTCTTCCTCCTGCGCTGCTCAACCAGTGGTTTGTGGAAATGTTCCGCCGGTTCCAGATGTCTTTCAGCATTTTTGATGAAGACCGCTGCGCCTCGCTCGAACTCGAGGGAGCCAATCCCTTTCTCGACAGCCAGCTTGTCATTTGTGCTCTCGATTTTCTCTCGAAAAACCCGATGCGCGCCGCTCAAGCGCGCGAGGCTGGCTGGGATCTTCTGGTGGTGGACGAAGCACACCATCTTCAATGGTCGCCGAAAGAAGCCGGGCCGGAGTATCAACTCGTCGAATCCCTCGCTGTTGCTGCATCCTCGCTTCTTCTTCTCACCGCGACCCCACAACAACTCGGCATGGAAGGCCATTTCGCGCGCCTCCGCCTGCTCGACCCAAACCGCTACGATGACCTGGATGCCTTTCTCAAGGAATCCGACCACTACGAGTCCGTCGCAAAATCCATCGACGCCTTGCTGGCGGGAAAGAAAATCCCCAACACCTCGATTTTCAAAGGCACGCGCGTAGCTGGTCACTATGCCGACTTTTTGGCGGGTGATGTCTCCGCCCGCGACCGGGTGGTGGCCGCGCTGCTCGACGAATATGGCACCGGGAGGGTTATTTTCCGAAACACCCGCGCCGCTCTATCCGGTTTCCCTAAACGCAAGGCTCACTTGGCCCCACTGCCTCCTGAGTCGGACGAATCTGCAGCAAAAATTCGTTGGTTGATCGCCCTCCTCAAGGAGCTCAAGAAGCAAAAGGTTCTCGTGATTTGTAAATCGCCGGATACGGCCACCAGTATTCTGAACAGCCTCCAGAAGGAGATCAAAATCGCCGCCGCCGTCTTTCACGAGGGACTCACCCTCCTCCAGCGCGACCGCAACGCCGCCTACTTCGCCGAGGAGGATGGCGCCCGCTTGCTCATTTGCTCCGAAATCGGCAGCGAAGGTCGGAATTTTCAATTCGCTCACCACCTCGTTTTGTTCGACCTGCCCGACAATCCCGAGTTGCTGGAACAACGCATCGGCCGCCTCGACCGTATCGGCCAGACCTCGACCATACATATCCATGTCCCGTTCGAGGAAGGCACGCGCTCCCATGTGCTCGCCCACTGGTATCACGAGGCCCTCGACGCCTTTCAGAAAATTCCCCACGGTGCCTCCGACCTCATGCTTCGCTTTGGTAAAAAAATCCAAGCCGTCGCTGAAAATTTCGCCCCCGCTGAACTCGCCACCCTCATCAAGGAAACTTCGGCAGAAGCCAAAAAAATCACAAAACGCCTGCAGGGCGGCCACGATCGGCTTCTCGAACTCAATTCCAACCGCCCGGAAATCGCCAAACCACTCATCGAGGCCATTCAGCGCCAGGATGCCGATTCCGACTTCGAATCCTTCTTCATCCGAATGCTCGACCACTTGGGAGTTCAGGTCGAGGAACTCGGCCTGCGGAGTTATCTGCTCAAAAGTGGCGGATCCCAAACCGCCACACTTCCCGGCCTCGCCGCCGAGGGAACGATGGTGACCTTCCAACGCAGTCGCGCCCTCTCCCGCGAGGACATCGGCTTCGTCACACCCGACCACCCTCTCGTTCTCGCCGCCCTTGATGCCATCCTCGGAATGGAAACCGGCAACTCGGTTTTCAGTGTTTGGAAATCCGCTGAAGCCGATGGAATCCTTCTCGAAGCCCACTTCGTCATCGAATCCATCGCCCCGCCATCCTTGCATGCCGACCGCTTCCTCCCCGCCACACCTCTGCGAATTGTAGTCGATCAGTCTCTCAAAGATTGCGGTGACGATGACGAATTCCGCAACGCAGTTCTGGAAACAGGCGATGTCTTCACTCTCCTCGACACGCCCGTCTTCAAGAAAAAGCACCTTCCCGCCATGCTCGCTAAGGCATCTGAGTTCGCCGCAGCCCGCAAGGAAGCCATCATCCAAACCGCCCGCCAAAAAGCCTCGGATCAAATCACAGCCGAAATCGAACGCCTCGAAGACCTGCGACTCATCAACAACCACATCCGCCCCGGCGAAATCGAAGCACTCCAAACCCTCAAAACCTCACTGCTCGAAGCCATAGAATCCGCCACCGTGCGCGCCGACGCCCTAAAACTCGTCCTCCGCCTCGCGTAATAAAACCAACTTCTCCTGTGCACAGTTCAACCTCCCCAGCGCGAACCAAAAATTTGGACGATCGTCCAAATTTTTGGTTCAAAATGGGGCCAAAAATTCTTTCGAAAAAAGAAGAATAAAACACATAAAACTGACCAATAATGTTTTATAAAAGACCAAAAAAATGAACGACCGTTTATTTTTTTGGTTAATCCGGTAGACTTCGGAGCAGGGCGGTGGCGCTTCGTTCGCTGGCGCCTTCGGCTTTGAGCAGGGAGGTGATGGCGGTGAGTTGGGAGCGGAGTTCTTCGCGAGTGGATTCGCTTTGGAGGAGGCGGAGGGATTCTTTGGCGAGGGCTTCCGGTGTGGCGTCGTTTTGGATGAATTCCCGAACGAGATGGGGAGCGGGCTTGGCAGGTAGGGCCAGGTTTTCGGGAGGGTTCAGGCGGTAATTGTTCAGGATATTGACGATTCCCAGTGCGTTGACATCCACAAGCCGCTTGCCGATTTCAAAAGTGAGCCAGGCTGTTTTGTAGATGAGGCAGTAGGGGAGGCCAAAGAAGGCGGCTTCGAGCGTTGCTGTTCCGGAGCAGACGATGCCTGCTGTGGCGCGTTGCATCAACTCGTGGGCGTTGCCTTCGCGGATTTCGACGGGAAATCCAGCGGCCAACTTGCGCATGCTTTCGGCGCGTGCGCTGCCGGCGGCAGAGGCCTCAAAGCGGATGCCCGGCATTTTCTCGGCCACCAAACGAGCCGCCTCGAGCATCACTGGAAAATTCCGTTTCACTTCGCGTTCCCTGCTGCCTGGAAAAAGTCCGAGTAAATTCTGTTCACGCTCGATGCCACCGCGCTTGGCTGCGAGGGCTTCCAGCAGGGGATGTCCTACGAAGACGGTGTGCAGTCCGCTGGCCTGATACATTGGAGCCTCGAAGGGGAAGACGCAGATCATGAGATCCAGGAAACGCGCCATCTTGGGGATGCGTCCCCTGTTCCATGCCCAGACCTGGGGGCTGATGTAGTAGAGAATTTTGCCTTGGTAGCCGGTATCTCTGAGTGTTCGCGCGAGGCGAAGGTTGAAGCCGGGGTAATCGACGAGCACGACGGCGTCTGGTTTTTTCTCGCGGATGGCGGCAAGCATCGCGTGGAACTTTTGCCTGAAGTAGCCGTAGTTTTTTAAAACATCCCACAAACCGGTTACAGCCGCTTGCTGGACCCAGTTGTCGAATTGCTCTTCGCACAACTTCTGCATGGCATTGCCGCCGGCACCGCCGAAAATCACGGACGGGTGTTGCTCTTTGATGGCTTGCATGACCTCCACAGCGCGTGCATCGCCACTCTCCTCGCCTGCCACAAACCAAAGAAAAAGATCGCGCATGCGAAACCTCGATCAGCCGCCGAAGCGCTTGCGGAGCCATCCCAGCGGAAAGCGGTCGCCGGGACAATCAGTCGGCTTGGGGTTGATTTCTTTGTGGCCTTTGACAATCGCCGGGCGGCCTTTGACTTTTCCCACACGGTCGCGGAGGTAGCTGCAGAGTTCGTCCAGAGCGCCAAGTTGATCCTTGGTTGGAAGGTCGCGGTTCAGATCGCCGACGAGGCAGATGCCCAGCGAGATGTCATTGAGGTAGTCGCTTGCGACATGTCCGCCGTTGATCTGGCGGGTCCAGCGGTTTCCGATTTCGATTTGACCATTGCCCGAGGAATT
>JBIIUB010000124.1:0-6472 GCA_044340205.1 Terrimicrobiaceae bacterium | reverse complement strand
GGCTTTGCACCATGAACTCCGAACCCACCAATGAACGCGGCGCCCAGCGCCTGAGCCTCGAACAACTCCAGAAATGGGAAGCCTTGAAATACGGCATGTTCATCCACTACGGCATGAGCACCTACACCGGCTCGGAACTTCCCGACGGCAATCATCCCTCCACCCTCTACGCGCCCGACAAGCTCGATGTGGACCAATGGATCTCGGTCGCCCGCGACGCGGGAATGAAGTATGCCGTGCTCACCACCAAGCATGTCGCCGGTCACTGCCTCTGGCCGACGAAGCTCAACGACTACCATGTCGGCACCAGCGGCAACAAAACCGATGTCGTCGAGGCTTTCGTGAATGCCTGCGAAAAACGCGGCGTGCTGCCGGGCTTCTATTACTGCTCGTGGGACAACCACAACAAATTCGGTTCACGGACCTATTCTGACACCGCCGCCGATGAGCGCGCCTTGTATCCCGAGCGCGTATCCTTGGCCTTCACCACCCGCGAGTATCAGGATTTTCAAACCGCGCAGATCGAGGAACTGCTCACCGGCTACGGCAAGGTCGCCGAAGTGTGGATCGATATTCCCGTCGTTCTACCGCGCTTCTACCGCCAGGAACTCTACAACCAGATTTCCAGCCTCCAGCCAGAGGCGGTGGTCATGATGAACAACGGCATCAGTGACGGATCGAACTACCCGATCGACAAAGCCTGGCCGGCCGACATCATTGCCATCGAACGCTTCCTGCCGAACAGCCACACCGGCCATGTCAAGTGGCGCACGATCGAAGGCAAAAAATATTACATGCCAGGCGAAGTCTGCGATCCGATCGGCCGCGAATGGTTCTTCACCGAGGAAGACCAACCCCGCAGCGACGAGGAGTTGCTCGGCATGTATCTGGTCAGCATCAGCCGCGGCACCAACCTCCTTCTCGATGTCGGCCCCGACAAGCACGGCCTGATCCCGCAGAAATATGTGGGTGCCCTGCAGCGCCTCCGCGCCAATCTCGACAAGCTTGGCTTAGCCTGAGAAATAGCCCACTCTCAAACCACCCATCCCATGAAACGCTACGGCTCCATGATCCGGCTCCGCCCGGAGAAATACGAAGAATACAAACGACTGCACGCCGCCGCTTGGCCTGAGATTCTCGCCAAGATCACCGAGTGCGGGATTCGCAACTACTCGATCTACCACAAGGACGGATTCCTGTTTTCCTACTTCGAGTATGTGGGAAGCAACTTCGAAGCCGACATGGCACTGATGGCCGCCGACCCGCGCACGCAAGAATGGTGGGCCGTCTGCAAGCCCTGCCAGGAACCGCTCGAATCCCGCCAACCAGGCGAGTGGTGGGCGGATATGGAAGAACTCTTCCATCACGACTAATACCCAAGCCTCATAGCGCCGGGCGCTTTTGCAAAAGTGCCGGATTACCTCACGGCTCTTGCACAGACAAAACCCGGGCCGAACATCTCGTCGACTCGGAATTCCGCCCCATCCATCGCCTGCGACTTTGGAGCGGAGTATTGCAGTCATTCGCACTGAAAACCGAATTCACGCGAGCTTGAGATCAGCCCTTCACCGATCGCCGGTAAGCCAGCGGCGAGCAGCCGAGGGTTTTCTGGAAAATGCGAGAGAAGTAATACGGGTCGTCGTAGCCGAGCTTGGCCGCCACTTCCTTGATGCTAAGTGCCGTAGCGTCCAGATAGTGGCATGCGGCCTGCATCCGGAGGCGGATGTGATGCTCGACAGGAGAGGTGCCAGTCTGGTCGCGAAAGAGCGTGGAGTAGCGGGTCGGCGAGAGTCCGGCTTGCCGCGAGAGTTCCTGAAGGGTGATTGAGCGCGCGACATTGGCGCACATGAATTCAATGCTCTTCGTCAGATCATGCACGATAGCGCGCGAAGCACCTCCCAGGCTTCTGCCAGTCTGAAAAAACAGAAGCCCCAGCACATATCTCAAAATGTGGGACATAAGCAGCAGTGTGCGCTCGGTGAGACCAGTGGATGCCAAGCGGTAGGATTCCCGAAACATGCGTGCGACTTCTTTGGCATCAGCGCTCGTGATCGAGAGCACATATTCGTGGGTTGGCATCTGGCTCGCGTAGGAAGCTGTAGCCGTTCCCGCGAAGTGCGCCCAATGGATCGACCAAGGATCATGATCATCGGCTCCGTAGGCATGCGGTTTGTTCGCTGGGATGAAAAGCAATTCACCGGCCGCGACGGAAAATCGGCGTCCATCAATTTCGGCCCAGCCATTTCCTTTGGTGCAAAAGATCAAAATGGATTCATCAAGCCCGTGAAGCCTGCTGATCCCGTGCGAATGCGCCTTGGGATACCATCCGAGACATTTAATATGCAGACCGACACCGAGCGGATGGCGACCAACCTGGTTGAGCAAATTGGCAGGTAGAAAATGAATGATCTGGCCTGGGAACCCCTTTGTCTTGGCTTTCATGGACGGTAAGATAGTCCATCTTTTTGGAAAGTTCGTCCATTGTCATTTTACGGAATGAAAACGAGTCTTGCAGTCCTATGAGCACCACTACCTCTCAATCACTCCCCTCCTCCGTTGATTTGGATGAAATGAAATCCTCGTTCGCGCAGCACGGCTACGCCGTCGCACGCGGCCTCTTTTCCGAAGCAGAAGTCGAGGAAATAAAATCCACCTTCGCCCGCATCGCGGAGAACGGCCCCGTCCGGGGGCACTTCGAGCCTGTTTCCAAGGAGGAATCCGGCGGCGATCCCTTGAAGGAATTTCCACGGGTCATGCACCCGCACCGATTCGATGCCCTTTCTCGCAAGAACTTGGTCCATCCCGGCGTCATGACCTGCCTTCAGGAACTCATGCAGGATGAGGTGCTGGCGGCCCAGAGCATGTTCTACTACAAGCCGCCGGGTTCACGCGGTCAGGCAATGCACCAGGACAATTTCTACCTCTTGGTGGAGCCTCAAACCTGCGTGGCCGCATGGACCGCCATCGACGATGCCGATCCCGAAAATGGCGGCATGTATCTCGTCGCCGATACGGCCGAGGAGGAGATTGCCTGCCCGGAGAAGGCCAATGCTGCAGAATCCTTCACCACGCACTTTGTTCCCACGCCAAAAGGCAAAAAGGCGGTTCCCTGCGTCATGAAGGCGGGCGACACCCTTTTTTTCAATGGCAGTTCCATCCACGGATCCGGCCCAAACCGCACCAAGGACCGCTTCCGCCGCTCCTTCATCTGCCACTATGTGCCAAAATCCACGCAGCGCATCAGCAAGTTCTATCTCCCCCTGCTAACTCCCGAAGGCCAGGATGTGATGATCGAAGCCAACTCCGGCGGCGGCGCCTGCGGGAATTCCTGGCAAGATGGTGCCTATTGGGAAGGCGGCACGCATTGATCACTTGAAAGGGTTGTCACAGGGGATGGAATTCGCTTTCAGGCATTGCTGGCGAGTTCCCCATCTTCGGCTTTCAAATTATCGCGCATCGCTGATTGCGAATTGTGCATCAGCGATGCGCTTGCCGCCGATCTCGTTTCCGCATCTTGAACACTCACAAAAACTAGTGGTTCCGATGAAGAGGGATTTTGCGCGATTCCTTAATCTCGCCTTTACCCTTTGACCGAATCCTTAAAAGTGCCAAGGATTCACACCAGCAAGACGCACATTTTCCCATGACCAAACTCCTCTCAAAATTCACCGTCGGCGACACGATCATCCGCTTCGACACACCCGCCGAAGGCAAGGGCGCGCCGCAGCTCTCGCTTCATCCGAAATCGCTCGCACCGGTGAAGCACCGCGAGTTTCTACCGCCGGATGTCGAGATCGTAGGCCTGCCGGCCATGTGGCAACCGAGGCGTGCGTGGGCATTGGACTCACTCGTGCAGCTCAAATGTATGGAGGACATCTACGGCGGATCTTTTTCCCAAGGCCGCACGATGCGCTCAGGGCACTCGACGGCCGTTCTCGAATTTATCGGTCAGAAGGTTCAGAAAAAGAACGGCGGCACCAGCGTCGTCACCACGCTCCAGCATCCCTCGGGACTGCACTGCGAACATCAACTTTCCTGGCAGGGGAATGTGCCGGTTTTTTCCAGTCGCGTGAGTGTGCGCAACCCCGGCAAGAAACCGGTGACCCTCGAAATGCTCAGCAGCTTCTCGCTCGGTGGCATGACACCTTATGCTCATGACGACGCGCCGAATCGATTGCTTGTGCATCGCTATCGTTCGACTTGGAGCGCCGAAGGCCGCCTTGACACGCAAGGCATGGAAGACCTGCAACTCGAGCGTTCGTGGACCGGACACGGCATCGCCTGCGAACGCTTCGGCCAGGTCGGCTCGATGCCGGTGCGGGGATTTTTCCCCTTCGTCGCGCTGGAGGATCGCGAGGCCGGCGTGCTCTGGGGCGCACAACTCGCCTGTCCCGGCTCGTGGCAGATGGAAGTGTTCCGCAAGGATGATTTCGTCGCTCTCTCGGGTGGCCAGGCCGACCGCGAGTTCGGACATTGGTTCAAAACATTGAAAGCAGGCGAAACCTACGACACGCCCGTTGCGACGATCGGTTGTATCAAGGGCGATATCGATCAACTCGCGCAGCGGCTCAGCTCTGCGCAAGAAAGCTCTCTTGCAAATCTGCCGAAGATCGAAAACGAACTGCCCATCGTGGTGAACGAGTGGTGCACAAGCTGGGGAAATCCGACCCAGGAAAATCTGCTCGCGCTTGCAAAACGACTGCAAGGAACTCCGGCGAAGTATCTCGTCATTGACGATGGCTGGGCAGAGCGGCCCGGCGGAGGCATCCAGCAGAACGGCGACTGGATCATCAACCGAAAGGCTTTTCCAGACGGCCTCGCCGCAACCTGCCAAGCGATCCGCGACCACGGACTCATCCCCGGCATTTGGTTCGAGTTCGAGGTTTGCAATCCGGGATCAAAAGCCTTTTCGCTTACCGATCACCACCTTCATCGCGATGGACGGGTGCTTCAAGTCGGTAGCCGCCACTACTGGGATTTCCGCGATCCCTTCACCTTCGATTATCTCACCAAAAAACTCATCCATCTCCTGCGCGACAACGGACTCGGCTATCTGAAGGTCGATTACAACGAGACCATCGGCTTCGGCGTCGATGGCGCCGAATCACCCGGCGAAGGGCTGCGGCAGCACCTCGAAGGCATGCAGAAATTCTTCCGCAAGATGCGCGAGGAGATTCCCGATCTCGTCATCGAGAATTGCTCTTCCGGCGGACATCGTCTCGAACCCTCGATGATGGCTCTCTGTGCGATGGGATCATTCTCCGACGCGCACGAGACCCGCGAGATCCCGATCATCGCCGCCAACCTCCAGCGACTTATCCTGCCCCGCCAGTCGCAAGTATGGGCGGTGCTGCGCAAGAACGACACCGCGCAACGCCTTGCCTACTCGCTCGCCGCTACCTTCCTCGGCCGCATGTGCCTTTCGGGCGAGGTTCATGACCTCTCAGCTGCACAGTGGAAGCTCAGCGTATTCGCCATGGAACTCTACCGCCGCGTCTATCCGATCATCCGCGATGGCCACTCCACCTTCCACGGCAAGACCGGCAAAAGTTGGCGTCACCCGCAAGGCTGGCAAGCCGTGCTGCGCACCTCGAAAAACGGCAAACGCGCCCTGCTCGTCGCCCACACCTTCGGCAAAGCATTTCCAAAGTCCGCGCAAATCCCGCTCGCTGAAAGCGGATGGAAAATCGATGAGGCCTGGCCCGAAAAACAAGGGCTCCCGACAACCCTCAAAGGCAAATCCCTGCAACTCGACCTCACTGGCGAGTTCCGCGCCTGCGTCGTCAGCCTCCGCCGCGAGTAGTAGACCTCGGGAGTAGTGGGTGGTTTTACTGCATCAATTAACCTTCAAGAAAAACGCGCCCACTTGGCAAAAGTCCCCGAATTTTTTGTTGCCAACGAAACCACCCGCTTCCTATGTTGGATGCGGGATTTGGCGCTTATAGACCAATAATCTTGCCTTCTCCTCGCCTGTGTTTCCCACTTCCCACCAATCCCAACCCAACACCAGAAACAAATAAAACCCTATGACGCCAAAAAACCTATCTATTCTATGCTCCGCCGCCATTCTTTCCATGGCCACCGCCTCTGCGGAGTTGACTCTGCCGATCAATCTGGATTTCGAGCAGGAGAATGTTTTAAAAGACCTTCAAAAATCGAAGGATTTTTCCATTTTTGTAAATCCGAAAATGGATGGCCCTGGAATAGAAGTGGTCGAAGATTCTGAAAATCCAGGCAACAAGGTTCTTGAAATTCGCAGCAATGGAGCATCGCAAGCAAATCGACTGAAAATCACGCTTCCGCCTATGGCTCAAGATTTTGAATATCAGTTTCGATGCAAGGTGGAGGGTGAGACCGTGCCGGGCTTCCGATCACTTCTTAACTTCTATGTAAAGGGTCAATGGGATAAACCTGTGCGGGTTCTGATTCCATACCACAGCAATAATCAGCTCCACACTGTGGAGGACGGAAA
>JBIIUB010000040.1:0-23320 GCA_044340205.1 Terrimicrobiaceae bacterium | reverse complement strand
TGACGACTATCGACATATCGAGAGTTGCTTCGGCGTTGAGGACATGAAAGTTCCCGTCCGCATCCAGTTTTATCTGGAGTTCTCCGTTGCCTTTGAGTGCTTCAAATTTCAGCGTGTTCGATTTGGCATTCTCTCCCATGAGCAAGAGGTCACCTTCTGCGCCGCCTGCTTTAATGGTTGCCTCGCCTAAGACATCTCCAGAGAGTGTAAGAAATCGAGTAATGCCCTTTGCCTTCAATGCAATACTTGCGCTGGTATTGTTATTCCACACGATGTTGCCAAAGTTGAGTGCCCCCGTGCTGAAGATGTCGCTTTTCACGACATCAAAAACGGCCTCGTCGCGCGATGTCGGGATGACATGCTCGGCCCAGCTTTTTTTATCATCGAGGTCTCCTGATCCAGTATAAAAAACTGATTCGGAGTGTGCTGAGTGAGGTGTCCAGAAAGATAATACTGCCGCTGCGCCAATCAGTAGGCCGACTAAACCACGGCTTTTCGCCATGCCCGGCCTTCCCTCGTTCCGGGAGGACGAGGAATAAAATGTTTTCATGTGGCATGGAAACTCGTCTTCCGCATCCCCGAACGCCATGGGGCGAGCACCGCACATGCGTGAGTGACCTCGAATTGCACGGAATCTCACTGCGGGCTCCGTATCGGTGAAGGCGTGGGAGTCGGAGTGGACGAGGGGCGAACGGGTGGAATCCGCCCTATTGCCGGAGCCTGAGGCATCTCAAGCATGGCTTGTTGAGGAGATGTGCGGACGGTTCCGTAGCCCACGGAGGAATCTTCCGATCCTTGAGCGGGCGTGGCATTTTCCCTCCTTGCGGCGGATTGTGAATCGCTCGGGACTGTGGAGCTTTCAACGGCGGGTTCCTGGTTTGGGATGTCGATATCCCATTCGAGTTGAATCTCTCCGCTGCTGGCGGTCGAGGACCGGGGCTGCGGTATGGGCGCTGGAGCGTAGTCTTCCACAGGCACATTCTCGGAGATTGGGGTTCCGGTGGTGGCGAGTGAGTTGCCATCACTCGAATTGGTGTTTTTTTCTTCCAGAGGAATACTTACGCCAGCGGCGACCGCGAGCCCAAGAGTGAGGGCAGCGGTCCAGCGAAGCCAGTTGCGGTGTTTCCGTGCACCCGGCCATTCCTCGTTCCGGGAGGAAGAGGAATTGTATTTTTTCATCTGGCCGAAAACTTCGGACGCAGGCCGGGGGGGATGCCATGGGGAGACCACCCCCGGGGATGAAAATTCCGTTAAAGCCGTTTGAGAGTCTGCCGATGATAGAGGGACTCCCTTATGATCGACTCCTCCTCTCAAATGAATTTTCTGGCTGCGGAAGGCTACCTTGAACTCGGAATGCTCGAGGATGCGATGCAGCAATACGAACGCCTCTCAGCCCAAACCAAAAAAAGCGTGGAGGGACTGGCGCTGTTAATGGAAATGCACCGTGCGGCGGGAAATGCTGACGAGCTGGAATTCGTTGCAGAGCAGCTTTGCATCATCGACCCCGACAATGTGGATCGGTGGATTGACCTGGCCCTGTCGCTGCGTTCGGTCGCCAGCGCGAGGGAACTTCTTTTGGAAGCGGCAGATCGTTTTCCAGACACGGCGCTGGTGCATTTCCATCTCGCGCGGTTCGAATGCAGCTTGGGGAATCTCGCTCTAGCGAAAGAACATCTGGGCCGCTCGAAAAAACTCTGCCCGGTCTGCCGGGTGTTGGCTCTCACCGACGAAGCGGATTTGCTGCCCATCTGGACCGATCACAGCACGCCGCAGTTGACTTTTTAGAGAGGATGCACAGTGGTGCCGACGGGGACATCGGCGTTCCGGGGGGGGCGGTTTACTTTCAGTTTTTTTAGAAATGTATTGCCCTCCTTGATATCGAGTGTAATCATTCAAGTGTGGATTTTGAATTTGATCCCGCGAAAAGCGCGCTGAACCTTGCAAAGCACGGGATGGATTTTCAAAAAATCCAGGAAATGTGGAAAAGAAAGGTCGTTGCCGCTCCTTCGCGAAATAGTTTAGAAAGAAGATGGTTGGCAATTGGCTTCTTGGATTCCAAGTTTTGGACAGTGATCATCACGCTAAGAAATAAGAAAATTCGAATAATCAGCGCCAGAAGGAGTCGAAAAAATGAAATCAAATACTACAAAAATGCCTAAAACTACGAGCAAAGCAAACCTAGAGGAAAAGTTTGATGCTGGCCAAGATGTGAGTGACTATTTTGATTTCTCTCAAGCGGTTGTGTGGGGCGGAAAGCGCAAGGGTGCTGGGCGCAAGCCACTTGGAAAGATGAGGAAACAAGTGCTTCTTTCCGCTGCAATCATTGCAAAGATCGATGCCATTGCCAAAAAACGAAAGCAGAGTTTCTCTGCGGTGCTTGAAGATGCTTGCGGCAGTTTCACATAGGATGATGAGGGGCGGCCAGATTCATGAACAGCCCAATGATTTTTAGGACGCTGGTGTGGTGCCGACGGGGACATCGGCGTTCCGGGGGGGGCGTGGATTGGCAGACTCAGCTTTGAGGGGATAGGAATTTTATAATAACTACGCCGCTAATGATTAGTGCCATTCCCAGAATGCTTGGTGCGTCGAGTTTTTGATTGTAAAGGAGCCAGGCGACGATGCTGATGATCACGGTGCCGACACCTGACCAGATGGCGTAGGCGGTGCCGACTTGCATGGTGCGGAGGGTCAGAGACAGAAAGTAAAATGCTGTTCCGTATCCGAATACAACAATCAACGAGGGAATGAGGCGTGTGAAACCTTCCGCCGCCTTGAGGGAGGAGGTGGCGATGACTTCGGCAAGGATTGCTATAGAAAGGTAGAGCCACTGCATAAGTGGGTTGTGGCAGAATGGAAACTCAGGCGTGTTTTTTCTGCTCCTTGGCGATGAGCATGTAGAGGGAGGGGACGATGAGGAGGGTGAAGATTGTGCCGATGGTCATTCCGCCCACCAAGACGAGGCCGATCGAGTTGCGGGCGGCAGCGCCGGCCCCTGTCACGAGGATGAGAGGGAAGTGGCCGAACACGGTGGCCAGGCTGGTCATGAGAATGGGGCGGAGGCGGGTGAGGGCGGCGCTGCGGACGGCTTCGAGTTTCGAGTGGCCTTCGTGCTGCATGTGGTTCGCGAATTCCACAATGAGGATGCCATTTTTGGCGATGAGGCCGATGAGGGTCACCAGGCCGATCTGGGAGTAGATGTTCATCGTTGTGGTCCATCCATTGGTCCAGAATGGGACATCCGGTGCGGGCATTTTCAGGAAGGTGAAAATGAGGGCGCCGAACATGGCGAGGGGAACGGAGCCGAGGAGGATGATGAATGGGTCGCGGAAGCTGTTGAACTGGGCGGAGAGGACGAGAAAAATCATCACAATGGCGAGGGCGAAGGTGAACAGGAATTTTGCAGGGCCCTCGGCGCGGAGTTGGCGGGATTCGCCGGTGTAGTCGAGGATGTAGCCTCGGGGCAGAATCTTGGCGGCTTCGTCTTCGAGGAACTTCAGCGCCTGGTCGAGCGGGACGATGGCGACGCCGCTGAGTTTGACAGCGTTCATTTGCTGGAAGCGCTGGAGGTTGCGGGGTTCAACCTTGTTTTTCACGGTGGCGACGGTCGAGAGGGGAATGAGTTCGCCTTTGGGGCCACGGATGCGGATGTCGAGGAGTTGGTCCTCATTGAGTCGCCCAAGGCGGGTGATCTGCGGGATGACCTTGTAGCTGCGGCCATCCATGTTGAAGCGGTTCACAAAATTTCCGCCTGCGGCGGCGGAGAGGTCGGCTCCGACTTGCGCGAGGTCGAGACCGAGAGCGGCGACCTTGTCGCGGTCGATGACGAACTCGGCCTGCGGTCTGTCGTATTTCACGCTCACAATTGGCGGGAAGGCGAACTTGCCGCTGGCCACGGCCTTGAGCTTGAGTTGCTCGACGAATTCGAGGATGCGCTCGGTATCGGCGGTGGATGCCACAACGATCTCGACCGGGAAGTCGCCGCCGCCGGGCAATGCGGGTGGAACGACGGCAAAGGAACTCACGCCGGGCACCTTGCCGAGGCCGGCTTGAACCTCTTGTGTCATTTCGAAGACGGTCCGGTCACGCTGAGTCCAGCTTTTCAGGCCCATGCCGGAGAATCCGCCGAATGTCTGGGTGATCTGGAATGTGTAGGCGGTCTCAGGAAAGCTCTGGAAAACTTTGTTCACCTCGGTGGCATGGACGGACATCTGGTCGATGGAGGCATTGGACGGCGTGTCGAGAATTCCGAAAATAACGCCCTGGTCTTCATTCGGGGCGAGTTCCTTCGGCGACTGGGTGTAGAGAAGCACGGTGACCAGTGTGAGGATGATCCATGCGGTGTATACGGCTGGGCGGGCGCCAAGCGTGGCATCGAGGATGCGTGCGTAGAAGGATCGGATTTTTTCGAAGGTGGCATTGATGTGGCGCGGCAGCCAGGCATCCTCGGAGCGCGGCGTGAGCAGCTTCGAGGACATCATCGGCGAAAGCGTGAGCGCCACCACACCAGAGACAAGCACGGCCCCCGCGAGCGTGAAGGCGAACTCGCGGAAGAGGGTGCCTGTGAGACCGCCTTGCAGGCCGATGGGAGCATAGACGGCGGCGAGGGTCAGCGTCATGGCCACAATGGGGCCGAAGAGTTCGCGCGCGCTGAGGATGGCGGCATCAAAGGGCGACTTCCCTTCGCGCATGTGGCGCTCGACATTTTCCACCATGACGATGGCATCATCGACCACAATTCCCACGCTCAGGACGATGGCCAAGAGGGTGAGCAAATTGATGGTGAAGCCAAAAATCTGCATGAGAAAAACGGCTCCAATGAGGGAAATGGGAATGGCCACCACAGGCACCAGCACGGACCGCAGGGATCCCAGGAAAAGAAAAATCACGACTACGACAATGAGGAGTGTCTCACCGAGCGTCTTCACGACCTCCTTGATCGCGTCTTCGATATAAACGGTGCCGTCGTAGGCGATGCCTGCCTGAAGGCCGGTGGGAAGATCTTTTTCGATTTCCTTCATCTCGCTGCGGACGCGTTTGATGACATCCAGCGAGTTGGCATTCGGCAGTGGCCAAATGCCCATGAAGACGGCTGTCTCACCACTGAAGCGCACCTCGGTGTCGTAGTCCTCCGCGCCGAGGACGACATTGGCGATGTCCTCCAGGCGAATGAAACGCTCGCCGTCCTTGCGCACCACGAGGCGGCGGAATTCGTCGACGGAGGTGAGGTTGGTATCGGCCGTGAGATCGACTTGGATCCATGAGCCTTTGGTCTGGCCGACGGCTGAGAGGTAGTTGTTCGCAGCGAGGGCGGCGCGAACATCCGAGGGGCTCACGCCCAGCGAGGCCATGCGAACCGGGTCGAGCCAGATGCGCATGGCGAAGGTGCGGGCGCCAAGAATGTCCGCGCGCTGCACGCCGGGGAGGGCGGTGAGGCGCGGTTGGACCGAGCGCACGAGGTAGTCGGTGATTTCGTTTTGCTTGAGGATGCTGGAGGTGAATCGCAGATAGGCCGAGGCGAAGCGGGAGTCTGCGGTTTCGATATTGATGACCGGCACCTCGGCCTCAGGCGGGAGGTCGCCACGCACCTGATTCACCTTGGAACTGATCTCGGCAAGCGCCTTGTTGGCGTCGTAGTTCAGGCGCAGTCTGGCTTGGATGGTCGAGAGGCCCTGCGAACTCGTGGAGTCGATGTAGTCGATGCCGTCCGCCGCCGCGATGGCGCGCTCAAGCGGTGTGGTGATGAATCCCCGCACGAGCTTGGCATTTGCTCCAATGTAGGCCGTGGTGACCGTGACAATGGCATTTTCGCTGCGCGGGTATTGGCGAACATTCAGCGAGCCGATGGATTGGAAACCCGCCACAAGGATGACGAAGGTCACCACAAGGGAGAGGACCGGCTTGCGAATGAAGATGTCGGTGAAATTCATGGAGCGGTGCGCCGTGGTTTACTTCTCGGCAGGCGTGGGCTTGGCAGAGGAGGGGAGGCTGGATTCGCCTGCGACGACATGCGTGCCATTGCGAAGTTTGAAGCCGCCGATGGTCACAATACGCTCGCCGGCGGAGAGGCCTTCTTCGATAGCCACCAGATCGCCTTCGCGCTGACCAAGGCGAATGAATTTCTGATGAGCCTCAAGCCGGGGACCTTTTTTGCTCTCCACCTCCGTCACGACAAAAACCGAGTCGCCATAGGGAGCGAAAATCACAGCGGTGGCTGGAATGACAACGCGTTCGAAGGTGCCCGGCACAAGAACCGAGACGGCGACAAACATTCCTTGGCGCAGCGCGCCGTCGGCATTTTGCAGAGTCGCCTGAAGATTGATATTGCGCGTGGTGGCATCCACCGCTGGTTCGATGGCGGTGAGCGTGCCTTCAAACGCACGGCCCTGAAGCGCATCGGTGGTAATTTTTACCTTCATCCCCGCCGAGAGATCTCCGAGGCGTTGCTGGGGCAGTGAGAAATTCACATAGACGGGGTCGAGGGCTTGAAGGGTCACAATGGGATCGCCGGGCTTGAGGAATTGTCCCTCCTGAATCTGGCGGATGCCGAGGCGGCCGGTGAATGGCGCGCGGATCGTCCTTTTTTCGACAATCGACTTGAGTTGATCCACGCGGGCGGCGGAGTCCTTGGCTTGGGCCTCGGCGGCTTCCATGTCGGACTGCGAAACCACGCTGGTTTTGCGGAGTCCGCGGATGCGCTCGAGGTTCAAGCGATTGAGTTCCGCTGTGGACTGGGCCGAGCGGAGTTGGGCCTCCTCAATCGACTTGTCGATCTGCACGAGCGGATCGCCAGCTTTCACCTCCGATCCCGATTGGAAGAGAATCCCAACGACTGTGCCAGAGACCTCGCTGGCCACCATGACGCCGCGCGCGGCTTCCACCGAGCCGATGGATTGAAACGAGCTGGTGAGAGACTTGGTGGCAGACTCCTCGATCACCACCGACTCGGGAGGCATCTCGAAGGTCTCACCCATTTTGATGAGGTCCATAATCTGAAGAGCTTTCACGCCAATGATGGCGCCAATCAGGACAAGGAGGCCGAGGATGGTTAGGAAAATCTTTTTTTTCATAGGTAGCCGAACTGGTGTCAGACCTTACGAGCAAGGCCGCAGGAATGTTGTGGAAATGTTAGCGGATGAGCCCCCAGCGTTCGCTGAAAGGCCAGTAAACCAGAAAGCCCTTGCCGGCGACATTGATCTCAGGCACGCCTCCCCAGTCGCGGCTGTCGCGGGAGTGGTAGCTATTGTCTCCAAGCGCGAAGTAGGAACGCGGAGGCACTGTGAAGGTCGCCTCGGGATTGCCGAGATAGCGAAATGCCGGACCGCCGCGCCCGCCATTAGAGTAGCCTTGGTAGCCATCCTTCATGCTCATGACCCTCTGAAAAACGGTTTGCTCGGGGATTTTGCCATCCACCGTGAGGGTGGGGGGATTGATGCGAAGCGTCTGGCCGGGCATTCCTGCGAGGCGTTTGATGTAATGCTGGGAGCCCATTGAGGGATCGAGACCGGACTCGATCTCACGAATGCCGGTGGTTTTGAAAACAAAGACATCACCCGCCTTGGGCTTGCTGAAGTTGTAACTGACCTTGTCCACAAACACCTGGTCGCCGGTATCCATATGGCCGCGGGCGATGACTTCGCCGGTGGAGTATTCGCGGCCTGGCAGCACGCGGAAGTAGCGCATGAGCGGATCGCGGGGCACGAAGAGTGTGTAGGTGCCGTTGCGGCAGACGATTTCCGTAAAGGTAAAAAAGTTCAGATAAGTGCGCTCGTTCAGCGTCACGACGACATCGCTCTGCTTGGCGCGGAGTTCAAAATGGTGGCGGCCCCGAACTACGAAATCAAAAGCCCGAACGGCGAGATTCGGCGGCGGGGTGTCCGTCGGCACGCCTACGATGCCGTAGAGGGTCGGCTGCATCGAACCTGTGGGTATACGGAAGGGTTGGATGAGAAACGCCTTCACTCCAGCGGCAATGACGATGGCTACTAAAAAGACTTCGATATTCTCGCGGAGGGCGGCGTGTTTTTGAGGAGGAAGGGATTTTCCAATGACCTCGTCGAGCTTGGTGACCGCCTCTGAAACCTCATTGCGATTGCGCGAGCGCATGGCTCCACGCAGGTCGGCAATGAGTGATTCGATCTCGGTGACGCGGGCCGCAGGGAGAATGTCGCGCTTGTAGGCGAGGAATTTTTTTGCGCCGTGGAGGTATTGCTTGGCCTCTTTGATGTAGCGTGGTGTCAGGAAAAACATGGCGCAGGGTGGGGTAGCTTAGCTTGTGCGGAGAACCTCGATGAAGGCCTCCTGCGGGATGTTCACGGTGCCAACGGCCTTCATGCGTTTTTTGCCTTCCTTCTGCTTCTCGAGGAGCTTGCGCTTGCGGCTGATGTCACCGCCGTAGCACTTCGCGGTCACATTTTTTCTCATGGCGCTCACGCTCTCGCGGGCCACGATTTTTCCGCCAACAGCGGCTTGGATGGCCACTTGGTAAAGTTGTTGCGGAATGACCTCCTTGAGTTTCGTGGCGAGCGCACGACCGCGCGACTCGGCTTTTTCGCGATGGACGATGGAGGAGAAGGCATCCACCGGTTCGGCATTCACGAGCATCTCCAGCTTCACGAGCTTCGCCGGTTTGTAGCCAGCCTGCTCGTAGTCCATCGAACCGTAGCCTCGTGTGATGGATTTCATTTTATCCACAAAATCGACGAGGATTTCGTTGAGCGGGAGGTCGGCTGTGAGCATGACGCGCTTGGTGTCGATGGACTCTGTATGGCTCACCTCGCCGCGTTTTTCCATGATGAGTTGCAGGATGGGCGAGATGTATTCGTTTGGGAGCATCACGAAGCAGCGCACCATCGGCTCGCGGATTTCCTCGATCACGCTGGGGTCGGGGAGTTGGTCGGGATTGTCGATGCGGAGAACCTCGCCATTCGTGCGCTGAACCTCATAAATGACCGAGGGGTAGGTCGCAATGATGTCCATGTCGAACTCGCGGCGCAGGCGCTCGATGATGATCTCCATGTGCAACAAACCGAGGAATCCGCAGCGGAATCCAAAGCCAAGCGCCACGCTCGACTCGGCCATGAATTGGAAGGCGGCGTCATTGAGCTGAAGCTTGGCCATGGCTGCCTTGAGGTGCTCGAAATCAGCTGTGTTGATGGGATAAATGCCACTGAAGACCATTGGCTGCACGACCTGGAAGCCGGGCAGGGGCTCTTCGGCAGGTTGGCGGGCGCTTGTGAGAGTATCGCCAACCTTCACTTCCGAGGAGGTCTTGATATTGGCAATAACATAACCGATGTCGCCGGCGATGAGTTTTTCCTTGGCAAAAAACTTAGGCTGCTGAGGCTTGAAGACGCCGACCTCCTTGACCTCGTAGTTTGAGTTCGTGGCCATGAGTTTTACCTGATCGCCTGCTTTGATCGTGCCCTCCATAACGCGTGTGTAGATGACCACCCCACGGTAGGCATCGAAATGCGAGTCAAAGGTGAGAGCGCGCAGACGGGCTTCGGGCTTACCTGCCGGATGGGGAATGCGTTCCACGACGGCTTCCAAGATGTCCTCGATGCCGATGCCGGCTTTCGCGCTTGCCAGGATGGCCTCCTCGGCCGGGATGGCGAGGATGTCCTCCAGTTGCCGCTTGGCATTTTCGACATCGGCATTCGGGAGGTCGATCTTGTTAATGACCGGAATGAGCTTCAGGCCTTGCTTCTCGGCGAGGTGAACATTGGCGACCGTTTGGGCTTCGACGCCCTGGGCGGCGTCAATGATCAGAAGCGCACCCTCGCAGGCAGCCAGCGAGCGGGACACTTCGTAGGAAAAGTCCACATGCCCCGGAGTGTCGGAGAGATTGAGTTTATAATGTGTTCCGTTTTTGGAAGTATATTCCATGGCAATCGGGTGGGCCTTGATTGTAATGCCACGCTCGCGCTCGAGATCCATCGCATCGAGGAGTTGCTCTTGGGACTCGCGCTTTTGGATCGTTCCCGTGACCTCCAAAAGGCGGTCGGAGAGAGTCGTTTTACCGTGGTCGATGTGGGCGATGATGCAAAAGTTGCGCGTGTTTTCTATAGCCATGAAAAGGCGGGGACTATCGGTCAGACCGGGCGACGGGTCAATCTGAAGCTGCGCTGACAACAAATTCGATTGGTCAGGCAGCGCCGCTCTGAGCTACACCATAGAAATATGTCAGAGATCGATCCTGCACAGAAACCAGAAGAACCCGTGCCAAAATTCCGGATCAACTCCCAGGTCTTTCAAATTCTGGGCTTGCTGGGCGTAGCTCTGGCTTTGCCGATCACAGTCCTCATCCTTGGACTAAATGGTATCCGAAAGGAGAGACAATCCACCGTGGTGGCGGAGGCCCAAGTGTCAGAGGCCGCTGCCGAGGTCCCGGGGTTGCGGCAATCCTTGGAATCCATCGCCAACGCAAACTTACCGGTCGGTCCCGTAGAATCGCCAATGCGTATTTTTAGGCTCCGCTATGAAGATGCCGCGCAACGCGAGCAAAAGCGCAGTGAGGTATTGGAGTTGTTTAAGCGCTCGGGTATCCCATTCGTAGAAACTGGAGAAGAAGCTGCGGACTCATGGATTGTCAAGGTAGAGCCGAATGGTGCTGAATCATTTGAAAATGGCCTGATTTCTTTGGGATTTACTAAGGAAATGACCGACGAGGGGAATATGACCAATGAATCCGGTGCAATAGATATTAAAACAACAGTTTATAAGATCCAGATTGAGGCGTTCACTCCTTGATTAGATCGTTGAGTAGTTTAAAAATTCAATGTGTAAAAACACAGATTAGGTTTCTTGTTATGAGATATCTTTGAAAAACAAAGAGAATCCACAATGAACCTGCCGGACATTTTAATCCTAAGCGATCAAATTTGCCGCATCCAGAGCAGTTTGCGCTTCAAAGGATAAACCCCGTTGTGTTTCGATGCGCAAAGAGTCAAAAAATCTCTGCATCGGAAGTAATTTTCCTCGCCGCAAATACCCACGAGGTCCCGGGTGAGGCGGGTGGCTTTTTGCAGATCAAATTGCTGGAATCCTTTGCAAAAGTAAAAGACCAAAAATTTGGAAGATCGTCCAAATTTTTGGTCGAAATTTATCTGTCATTGCGACTCGTTCGGCGTGCAGGGCGCGCGGGCAAGCTTTGTGGTTTGTGCGATTTTTTGGCGAGGTGGTTTTCGGGAGTGGTTTGTAGGTTTTCGAGGTGGCATTTGGGTCAAGCCGGAGGTCGACCCTCCAAGGATTTTGGCGCGCTGCCGCGCGGGTTTTTGTAGCGGAATCTCTGTGATCGGCGAACATGGAGGACACAAAATCTTGGATAGGGAAATCAATTTTGGAGGAATTCGCCGAAGCGCTCCGCGGTCTCAGAATGATATTGGAGGATCGTGCTTGGTCATGTTACTTCGTTTCACTTTGTTGCAGGAATCATCGGCTATTTGAATTTAGGATAATGTTACGAAGCAAAGTGATATAGCAGAAAATGCGCAGCCTCGCTATTACCTATTACATATATTATCAGAAGTTATAGATATGTTCCTCAGGACCACTTCTCAGCGATAGTGTGAATAAGTTTGGAATAAATCAGCGACTCCCTCGTCTCCCGATTTCAAAGGCTGATTTATTCACAAGACCGGGTGCGCCCGGCTACCGAATATGGTTCGAGTCGGACCGAAAAGATTCCCTGATGCACGCCGCGAGTGTCACCCACCAGCGAAATCGTTTCAAACGATCCGGAATGCATCCTGACGAAGTTTGTCTTTTCATTATCCCAGGCAGCCATAGTTTTTTGTCCGATGAGTATTCGATCCAACGCCGATGGCTTTGATCTTTCAAAATTCGCCAGCATCAAGGTGGTCGATTCTTTCCAGCAATTGTCTTCGACGCCTTTTGCGGATGGAATCAATGCTCTATGTTGGCCCCGGTCGCTTGATGGAGATTTTGCTGAGGTTTTGCAAAAGATCGGTCCAGGTGATGACATTACCACACTGGATGAGAATATCTTACAGAACTTGAGCTTCAGTCCTTCAGGTAGGCAGGCAATCAACAATATGCTGGCAGATAAACATTTGTTAAGCTCTGCAGGTCTGGATCCTGTTTTGAACTGCATTCACGCTTATCCGAGTGATGACGCCGATGCGCCGATCTCAACGGATGTTTTTTCATTTCATGTAGATAGCGCTCCTATCCAGTCCGAAACTTGGCTTTGCACCTATTTGGGGGCATCCAGCGAAGGTTTGCTCAATTCTGAAGCTATTCGGCGTGTAGATATTCCCTCAACACGCGCTGAACTCTTGAAACTCTATGGGGGCTACAATGATGAGGGATTCTGTGAATTTTTGAGTGAAAATTGCTACGACCTCCACTACGCGGCCTTAGCGGATTCAGAGCCCTACCCGTTCGGCATAGCCAATCTCTGGCGTATTGCGGTGCAATATCCCGGTTGTCCAGTCCCTCCATGCATCCACCGTGCTCCACGGACTGATTCTCCAAGGTTGCTGCTGATCAGCTAAACGGAATTTGCGCCAAACCGAGCTAGTTCGGGGAAATTCCCTGAGGAATTCGATCTAAAAAACTACCGGCGGTCGGGATCGAACCGACACTCCTTGCGGAACGCGATTTTGAGTCGCGCGCGTCTGCCAATTCCGCCACGCCGGCTACTGGTTGAGAAAGTAGAGAAATGTGGATTTCTGGCAATCACGAAATCCAGTTGAGTTGGCAAAATTTTATTCCAAAAGGGCTCGGCGAAGCATGTCCAAGGCGGCTTGTGTGGCTAGCTGCTTGAAGGTCGCGCGGTCCACTGGGAACGAGAATTTTTGGCAATGCGTGGGTTTGCCAACCTGCGCCATGGCGATGAAAACCGTGCCAACTGGCTTTTCGGGCGTGCCGCCGTCAGGTCCGGCGACGCCAGTGAGGGCTAGGCTGAAATCGGAATTAGCATTGCGCAAAGCCCCCTCTGCCATAGCACGGGCCACTGGTTCGCTTACGGCGCCGTGCTCGGAAAGGAGTGCTTGGCTTACGCCGAGCAGGTCGCTTTTGGATTCATTCGAGTAGGTCACGAATCCGCGATGAAAAACTTTGGAGGAGCCAGGGACATTCGTGAGACGGTTCGCAAGAAGCCCGCCTGTGCAGGATTCGGCCGTCGAAATGGTGAGGCCCATAGTAGCAAGTCGGCGAGTGATCCACTCTTCGATCCCCTCGCCTTTTGCAGAAACGAGGTTTTTTCCGAGCGTTTGGAGAATGCGCGGTTCGAGCGTGTCGAGCAGTTGTTTGGAGCCGATGAGACGGAAATCGACTTCGTTCGGGCGGGCGCAGTAGCCGACTTCGAGGTCTTTGTTTTCAGAAAGCTCGAGACCGATCATTTCCTCCACGGCGCTTTCTCCGAGGCCAACCACGCGGTAGATGCGGCAATCCTTCTCCGGCAGGTCGCCCAGCAAACCGCGCAGGATCGGCAAGACGGATTCTTCAAACATGGGCTTCAACTCCCTCGGCGGACCGGGGAGGAGGAAGAAATGGGGAGATGCCGATGAGGGCGTGGACATGCTCGGAATGTAGAGTCCAGGAGCTGTGCCGTTCTTGTTTGGAAGCACGGTAGCGCACTCAGGAACCATGGTTTGACGCAGCATGCGCTCGAGAAGTTTGTATCCCCTCGCCGCCAACCGCGCTTCGATGGCGCCTCGAACGGTTTCGTTGGGCACAAGCTTAAGACCAAGAATCTCGGCTATGGCTTCGCGCGTGATGTCATCCGTCGTTGGGCCAAGACCTCCCGTCACAAAAACAATTTCTGCGCGGTCAAAAGTTTCGCACACGGCGTCTCTGATGGCAGGCCCATCTGGGACGGTTGTTTGGCGGGCAATGCGCAGACCGAATGGGAAAACCTGCTTGGCAATCCAAGCGGCATGCGTGTTGACGACTTCACCGAGCAGGAGCTCTGTGCCGCTATTGATGAGTTCGACAGTCATCCCGCGACAGCACAGAAGGAAATGGTATCCATCCACCCTTTGACCCGATCTCTTTTTTCATCCTCCTCATCGAGATCGTAGACATAAAGAAGGTTGGCGAGCATGCGGAGGAGAAACTGACGCGGAGTGGCCGGATTCAGGTGGGATTCTTTGAATTCGATGTTTTGCCTAACGAGGAGTTGCTTCACATCGGGCATTGTGAGGATGCGCCCGGCGTGAAAGGGATCAAAAAAAACACCCGAGTGGCGGGCAATGAAGTGGCCTGGGAGGTTGATGCCCTCGATACGCATGCCGGCGCGTGAGCCGACCATCATGTAAACGAGAGCCAGACTGATCGGGATTCCAACGCGGGAAGAAACAACATGTGGCAGGAGCGAATTTTCCTCGCAATAGTAGCAGGAAGAATTACCGCGAAAGCCGAGTTCGTCGGAGAGAAATTCGGTGAGCAAAAGCACCCGCTCGTCGCTGTTGGAGGCATCTGGAATACGGGAAAGAAACTCGCGGCCCCAGTCGTTGATTTGTTCTTCGAAGGGTGAGGTGCACTTTTCAGGCTCGACGGCCCGTGCCAGTGTCCAAGCGGCTTGCTCGATGGAAAAATTTTCGCCACCCAAGTGGCAAAGCAGCTCGAAATCCCGCGCGGCATTTTGCCCTTGGATGTCGTTGATAATGTCGCGCGCGTGACGGGAAACACGCTCATCATCCGCGAGGGAGAGGCTGTCGAGACAACGGGGGTTGTCCTCCGCCATGGAGAAGAGCTGTTGTTTCACAAGCCGCACAGTTTCGGGATCGTCGTCGCGGAGGAGCCTGATCAAGGCCTGTGTGTTGGGAACCATTACTGGTCAAATAAACGCGGGTTTTTCCCCGTTGCAAGCGGGGACTTTGTGGTTACGCACCGGCGATTACAGGTTCCTCTGCTGGTTCAATGTGAACTGTGACATCACTGAGATGATATCCGCCTTCCATGAGAGCATCTTTAACCAGATGGGATATGCGGTGGCCTGCGGAGACCGTCATATCGCCGCGCACGCGCACATGGAGATCCGCGAGGAGTGTCAGTCCGCTTTTGCGAACGCGGCATTTTTCCACATTTTTAACTCCAGGGACGGCCTGCGCACAGTTCATGATCTTTTGAATCGTCTCGTCAGGAGCCTGTTCATCGAGCAATTCGCCGAGGGATCCCCGCAGCATGCGAAGGCCATTGAGAGCAATAATGCCGCACGAGAAAAGCGCTGCCCAATCGTCTGCACTCACCCAACGCGGCCCTCCAATCAAAGCGATGAGGATGCCCACTGCGGCGGCAAGAGAAGTGAGTGCGTCGGACCTGTGATGCCATGCGTCGGATTCCAGAGCGCGGCTTTCAACTTCACGGTTGCGGGCTTGTGTGATTCGGAAGAGCACCTCCTTCACAATGACGACAAAAACCAGAATGCCCAAAGTGAAGACAGCAGGCGCTGGGCGGTCAGGCGCACCGTAAAAAATTTCCCGCAGACTGTTCAGCGCGACCATGGCGCCAGCGGCCAATAGAATCAGCGCTCCGCCAACACCAGCGAGGGATTCCATTTTCCCATGGCCATAGGGGTGCTCCGAATCCGGCGGACGCTCCGCATACTTCAAGGCGAGCCAGATGAGTGCCGAGCTGAGAACATCCAGCGTGGACTCGAGTCCATCGGCAACCAAGGCATCCGAGTGCCCCAGCCAACCTGCAGTCATCTTCACCACAGCGAGCAGGAGATTAATGAACACACCCGCGAGCAAGATGGAGCGGCCACGGGCAGCTCGTTGGGCGACTGTGGACATTCGAAAACCCTCTTTCTCAGCGCTTGCGGAAGAGCATGATCTGGTTGCCCTCGGGGTCGGCGCACATGGCGAGATGCGGTGGTTCGCCGGGGTTGTCGGACATCGGTTCGTAGCGGAGGAGTCCGCCTGCAGCCACGACTTCGGCCGCACCTGCGATGACATCCTCGACCTGAAAGCTGAGGCCGGTCCAAGTGGTCTCATCCTCGCCACCGCTGTGGATAGCCAGTGTGGAGCCACAGATGTCGAGTTCGGCGATGTGTTCGTTTTGACGGGTCACCTTGCCGCCGAAGACATTCGTGTAGAAAGCAACGGCACGTGGTGTGTTCTTGGCCCAGATGATGTATTTGACGCGTTCGATTTTCATTGGGCGGCAGACTCCCAGTTATAGTCGATTGTGCGAAGCCGTTTTTGCTTCGAGCCCAACCGGGGCACACAGGCAATGAGGGCTTTGGTGTAGGGATGGGTAGGATCTTGGAGGACGGATTCGGTTTCTCCCGACTCCACAATTTCGCCACGGAACATCACAGCGACGCGGTCGCAGAGCCCGCGAATGATTCCAAAATTGTGAGTAATGAGGACAAGTGCCATTCCAAACTCTGCTCGCAACCGGCGCAACTCGGCCAGGATTTGAGCTTGGATCGTCACATCCAGCGCTGTGGTTGGTTCGTCCGCGATGAGGAGTTTTGGCCGGCAACTCAGAGCCATGGCAATCATGGCGCGCTGTTGCATTCCACCGCTGAGTTGGTGCGGATAGTCCCGCATGCGCTTTTCAGGATCCACAATTCCTACGGTCGCGAGCCATTTGACGACCTCGGCATCCACATCCGAAACCTCCGGGCGGTGCAGGCGGATGCCTTCGGCGATCTGGCTGTGAATTGTATAAACAGGGTTGAGCGAGGTCGCCGGCTCTTGAAAAACGTAGGCGATTCCCCCACCCCGGACTTTGCGGAGTTCAGCCTGCGACATGGTCAAGACATCCTGACCATCGAAACGGATTGCACCGCCCGCGAAGCGCGCTGGAGGCGTTGGCAGGAGTCTTGCGAGAGACAGCGCCGTGACGCTCTTTCCACTGCCGCTCTCACCGACGATTGCCAACGAACCGCTGTGGGGAATGGAAAGGCTCACTTTCTTGACGGCTTCGACCACGCCATTTTCCGTTTGGAATTGGATAGAGAGATTATCGACTTCGAGAAGGGGTGGTTTCATTGCGGGCGGGTTTCCGAGGCGCGGCGGAGGGCGTCGCCGACGATGTAAAAGGCAAGAGATGCAGTGAAGATGGCGAGACCGGGAAAAACGATGAGCCACCACGCATCGAGGATGTAGGTTTTTCCATCCGCAATGATGTTGCCCCAAGTCGCCTGCGGCGGGGGAACGCCAAAGCTGAGAAAGCTAAGGCCGGATTCCACGAGGATGGCATCTGGAATGCTGACAATGGCTGTCACAAAAATCGGCGCGGCCGCATTCGGCATGATGTGTCGAAAAATGATATTCCATCCGCTCTGCCCCATGGAACGCGCGGCGCGGACATACTCGCTTTCGCGCAGCGTGAGAAACTCCGCGCGCACTAGCCTGGCAGTGCCGGTCCAGCTCACGAGACCGATCACGGCGATGATGATCCAGATATTCGGTCCAAGAATGGCGATGGCTGTCAGGATCAGGAAAAATGACGGAAAGCAGAGCAGAGCATCGACGATGCGCATGAGCAAATTATCGATCCAACCGCCGAAATACCCGCTCACAGCGCCAACGAATATGCCGATTCCCAGCGAGACCGCCATGGCCACGAATCCGACAGTAAGGGAAATGGTAGACCCAGCCACCATGCGGGAGAGGACATCCCGCCCCAGGTTGTCCGTGCCAAGCCAGTTCGTGGCACTCGGCGGGAGTAGCTTGGCCTCGAGATTTGTGGCGTTGGGGTCCATTGGCATCGGAAGCCCGAGTGCCTTCAGAGCGCCGGCTGCAATGGCGATTGCAAAAAAGCCGATGATAAAAACCAAGGCGACGACAGCCAATTTGTCGGAAAAGAATTTCCGCGCCACTCGGCGATACGGGCTATCAACGGCGACGCCTACCGGCTCTATGGAGATTGGTTCAGCCAACGGGTTTGGGGTTGCTTAATCTGCTTCGCCGTGAAGTTTCGCCACATAGGGCCAGTTCACGACATTCCACCAACCGGTGATGTAGTCGGCACGGCGGTTCTGGTATTTCAAATAGTAGGCGTGTTCCCAGACATCGATTCCGAGCAGGGCGGTTTTACCTTCCAAGAGTGGAGGGTCTTGGTTGGGGGTGGAAATGATGGAAAGTTTTCCATCCTTTTCCACAAGCCAGGCCCAACCGCTGCCGAAGCGCTTGAGTGCGGCATCGTTGAATTGCTTTTTAAACTCATCGAAAGAACCGAAGTCTTTTTTGATCGCCTCGGCAAGTTCGCCGGTCGGCTCACCACCGCCATCAGGCGACATCATGAGCCAAAATTGGCTGTGATTGAGGTGTCCCCCGACATTGTTACGAAGCCCGACGCGGATGGCATCAGGGGCCTTGTCGAGATTTGCGAGGAGTTCTTCAGGAGAGAGCTTGGCGAGTTCGGGTTGGTCCGCGAGAAGCTTGTTGGCATTTGTGATGTAGGCCTGGTGGTGCTTGTTATGGTGAATCCGCATCGTTTCGGCATCGATGTGCGGTTGCAGGGCTTCGTAAGCGTAGGGAAGCGGCGGGAGGGTGTATGGGCCGGTAGGAGTGGAGTCAGTCTGCGCCGTGGCGGATGTCACGACACACGCGGCAAGGCTGGCAAAAACAAAGTTGCGCCACAGCAAGGAGAGCGGTTTGGTTTTCATATCGGGCGAAAACTAAACCATGAAAAATCCGACGCAATCCGCAAAACGCACCACGCCATTTCGAGAAAAAGTATATGCGGCGCTTCAGGGCATTCCCGCTGGGTTTGTCACGACCTATGGCACCATCGCCAAGCTCGTGGGGTGCCATTCCTCGCAGGCGATTGGCAAGGCTTTGCGGAACAATCCCTTTGCACCGACAGTGCCGTGTCACAGGGTAGTGAGGAATGACGGTTCGCTTGGCGGATATTTTGGAAACAGCAGTGTGCAAGGGCAGTCAAACAAACAGCGCCTACTCGAGGAGGAGGGCATTGTTTTTGATACAGCGTGGATAGTGCCGGAGCGTTTTATTATCCGAACAGGGACGGCATGCAGTCCGCCTCATTCTCCGGAGAACTCCCCTGAACGCCCCGCTGGCGCTGTGCAATGAGACCGCGAAGCTTTTCCAACGGCACACTGAGATAGCGGGCATCGGAATCGGCCATGCCATCCACAAGATCAAGAAGGATGTCTCCATCGCGCCAAATATCCCTCACAATAAAGCTTTTGGTGAGGTGCATCGTATTGCAGCGGGTGCGAGGGATGATGTAGTCCAGATCCTCAAGCAGAAGCGAAACCTGTTGCTGCGTCAGGAGCACAAAAACCTCCCCGGGATGTTGGAAATGCTGAGCATTTATTGAAAGATTACGCAGCTCGAAGTTTGAGATCAAGAATGTGAAATATCTTGCCGCCCTCAGCCTCTGGAACCGAAATTGAAAGCAGATGACAACCGATATCTTTTTGCAAACCGCCCTCGACGCAGCCCAAGCCGCAGGTGGATTCCTTCGCGCCAATTTCGGCCGCCCGCTCACCGTCGATGAGAACCTCGCCCACGACATCAAGCTGGAACTCGACAAGCGCACGCAGACCCTCATCGAATCCATCATTCTCGATCGCCATCCCGGCCATGCGATTTACGGGGAGGAAGGACTCACAGGCGACCAATCGAGCGAACACCAGTGGATCATCGACCCCATCGACGGCACCGTAAATTTCTTCTACTCGATCCCGCACTTTGCCGTGAGCATCGCTCTCCGCCGCGCAGGAAAAATCATCGTCGGAGTCATCTATGACCCGATGCGTGACGAAATGTGGTCTGTGAAAGAAGGGCATCCCGCCTTGCTGAACGGCCAACCGATATCCGTCAGTTCACGCACCGATATTGCCGAGTGCACGGTCTCCGTGGGCGTTTCCAAATCCATCAACACCATAAATCGCGGCATTCCTCTCTTTGAAAAAATGCTCCGCAGCGTGAAGAAATGCCGGATGATGGGCAGTGCCTCGCTCGACATCGCCTATGTCGCCTGTGGTCGCTTGGATGCCTATATCGAAGGCATGATCAGCCTCTGGGATGTGGCCGCAGGGCTTCTCCTCGTGGAGCAGGCAGGCGGCAAGTTGGAGTTGAAACCCCACGAGTCCCAGCCCGAAAAATACTCCATCGTCGCCACCAGCGGCAAAGTCACCCTCCCGCTCGAATGATTGCCACCGGCATCGGCTATGATGTTCACCGCCTAGTCGCCGACAGGCCATTGGTCCTCGGTGGGGTTGAAATTCCCCATCCTCTTGGGCTCGATGGCCACTCGGATGCGGATGTGCTTTGCCATGCGATTGCTGATGCCGTTCTCGGCGCGGCTGGAGAGCCTGACATCGGCCATCTTTTTCCCAACACAGACCCGACAATTCGCGGCATAAGCAGCTTGGAAATCCTACGCCGTGTGCGCTCTGTTTTGGACGAAAAATCCATACGACTGCACAATGTCGACGCCACACTCATTGCCGAGGAGCCCCGCATTGCGCCTCACCTCGCAGAAATGAAAAACCGCGTCGGCGCCGCGCTTGGGCTTAGTCCGGCACGCGTTGGCATCAAAGCCACCACAAACGAGTCGATGGGATTCCTCGGCCGAGGCGAAGGCATGGCTGCTCTTGCCACGGCCTGCGTGAATCTGCCGGAGTAGGCTTTAAACGCGGGGCGACTCGAGGAGCATCGCGTCCAAGTCCACCCCTGGTCCCATGGCCAATCTCGGGAGAAAAAGCGGTGCAGGAGTCTGATCGAGTTTAAAAACTCCGCCTCCATAGAGAAACGCTACATCGTAACCGGCACGGCTTATGGCGGAATGCACAGCTGTCTGGTCATTTCCACAGTCTCCGTAGGGAAAAGCAAACATGCGCGAATCCTTGCCCAGATTTTTGCGAATGGCCTGTCTTGAAAAGTCGAGTTCCTGCTCGATCTCATCTTGGCTCAACGCGGAAAAACCGCGATGCGAGTAGCCGTGGGACTCCACGGAAACACCCGAATCCTCCAAGGCCCCAAGTGTTTTCCAATCTGCGATGCGCTCGAGTGGCTCCACTCCATGATCGAAGAGGTTTGTCTCACCGATGAATTGCGTTGGAGCAAAGACAACTGCTGGAGCCGAGAAACCCTTGAGAACAGGGACAGCGTTTTCCAGAAGCGATTCGTAGGCGTCATCGAAAGTGATGAGAATGCTCTTGCTCGGCAAAGACCCCTTCCCCCTCAAAGCATCCAAAAGCGCCTCGGCTGATAGAAAATCCCACCCCCTGCTTTGAAACCACTCAAGCTGTGCGGAAAACTCCTCCGTGCTGGTGTAATTCCAAGTCAGCCAGCCATCGGAGGGAGGATTGCCGATTTTATGATATGAAAGAGTCGCAACTACGGGAGACACGGTAGCATCATAAAAACAGGTTTCATAGGACTTGAAAATACCTCTCGCATGCGCAGCGGGCTTTTTTTGAAGTTCCGAAATCCCGCGATTGAAAGCCTGAAGGGGGGGCGTCATAGTCGCACTTACTTTGATGCAAAATTTTTTGCTGATCGCTTCGACTCTCATTCTTCTCTGCAGCTTCGGCTATACGCTCTTTCGTTTGGGCTCCGGGCGGCTTCGTCCCGGGCGCACCAATCTTGCGGCCCTCGTCGCGGCGTTTGTTTTGCTGTCCGCCGACCTCTGGCTGCGCGGTCAGGTGCTGCGTTCCTGCCCCATCAATTCGCTCTTTGATGTGGTGATCTTCATGGCTTGGTCCACGACTCTCATCTACCTGGTTGTTGGCTCAGCCTATCGGTTGTCGCTCTTGGGAGCTTTCACGACGCCTTTGGTTTTGCTTCTACTCCTCACCGCCGAATTCGCCCCGCTGGACCGCTCTCCAAGCATTCGCGCGTTGCGGGATCCTTGGATTGAATTTCACGCATCCCTTTCCCTGATTGCCTACGGAGCCTTCGCCCTCGCCGGTCTCGCGGGTATGATGTATCTCATTCAGGATCGGCAACTGAAGAAACGCAAAGGCGGCACGCTGCTCTACAATCTGCCTCCTATTACGGATCTGGGCATTGCAAACACCCGTCTCATCTGGCTTGGACTTGCCCTCCTGACCATTGCTTTTGCTGCGGGATTCGTGAGTGGCATGCAGGTGAACACCATCAAATTCTGGACCTCTGCCACAATCTGGCTCGCCTACGCCCTCATGGTCGTGCTGCGTCAGGTCCACACGCTGGCCCCGCGCCGCACGGCCACACTCTCCGTAGCGGCGTTGGGATTCATTCTCCTCACCCTTCCGGCTATCCAATACCTCTCCGCACCGAAATGACGATCCTCTGCGCCGGCATCAACCATCGGGACGCGGCTCTGGAGATCCGCGAGAAGTTTGCCATCGGCAACCATGAATTACAGGAAACCCTGAATCATCTGCGAGCCATTGAAGGGCTCTCAGGCGCAGTCGTCGTCTCGACCTGCAACCGTGTGGAACTCTACGCGTCGAGCATCACTCCGACGCCGGTCATGGATGCCATACGGCGATTTTTAAAATCCCGCACCAGCGGGTTGGAGGCCCCTTTCTACACAGAGGATTCACTCCCGAGCGTGAAGCATCTTTTTCGAGTAGCCAGCGGCTTGGATTCCATGGTTGTGGGCGAAACGGAAATCCTCGGCCAGCTCAAGCAGGCCTACAGTGCAGCTGCCGAGCACGGCGCGACCAATACGCACCTCAACAAACTTTTCCAGCATGCCTTCCGGGTGGCGAAACAAGTCCGCACCGAGACGAGCATCACTCGCGGAGCGACCTCCGTGGGATCCGTCGCGGTCGATCTGGCCGGGAAAATTTTCGGCGATCTCGGTGGACGCAAGGTCATGATCCTCGGCGCCGGCGACACAAGTGAACGGGTCGCCCGCAGCCTCGTTTCGCGGGGAGTTCGAACGGTCATCGTGGCGAACCGCACATTCGACCGGGCTGCTGCGCTGGCCGATCAAATCGGAGGTCTGGCCGTTCATTTCGACCACTGGCACACGGCCTTCGACGAGGTGGACATCCTCATTTGTTCGACGGCCGCCCCCCACCCTATTGTGACCCGTGAGAAGCTGGAATCCATCATGCGCCGCCACAGTGAACGACCACTTTTTATTATCGATCTGGCCGTGCCACGCGATGTTGACGCCTCGGTGAACGAACTCGAGAATGTCTATCTCTACGACATCGATTCCATCGAAGAAATCGCCCGCCAATCACTCAACATCCGCCAGGCTGAGATCGTGCGCTGTGAGGCGCTCATCGACACCCATGTGGCGGATTTCATGCATTGGATGCGCAACCACCCTACTCCATCCCGGTGAAAAAAATCATTCTCGGCACCCGAGGGAGCGAGCTCGCTCTCGTTCAAACACGCGAAACGGCCATACGCCTGTGTCA
>JBIIUB010000123.1:0-6485 GCA_044340205.1 Terrimicrobiaceae bacterium | reverse complement strand
CAACGCGGTCGCTGGTAAGCGGGGGGGCGTCTTCAATATCCAAAACAGAGCAACCAGTAGAGTTTTCTTTGATGATTCTGGCTTCTTTCATCGATAAGCAAATGGGCTCCAGAATAATGCGGTCGCTCTCGCCTCGAACTTCAAACTTCATACCGGGAGTAAGGCCCAGCGCGCGACGCAGGCTGGCATTCAAAACGATTTGTCCTTTGGATGACAGGGTAGCGGTCATAGTAAGACAGTCTTACGCTGGCGCGAGGTTGTCAAGGAAGAAGGAAAGAACTTGTAGAGGGAAAGGGAAGAGTGAGCGCTCGAGCGGGCTTGGTTTCAAGCGGAGTGGGCATTTCTATTCCTTCCCTATCCAAACGGGGAGGCCGGCGGCACGGGCCAGGTTGGCTTGATCTTCGTCGAAGGTGAGGAATTCGTCCGCGCCGGTCTCGCAAGCGATGGAGATGTAGAAGAGGTCCATCGCACGAATGGGCAGGTCGCGGGAATGGACAGCGCTAAGTTCGTTGGCGGTGCGGACAGTGTCGGTCCAACTAAACTCAACATGGGGCCAATAGCCGAGGCGAATTTCCTTTTCGAGGGCGCGGATAAAATCGATAGCGGGCCGCTTGGGAAGAGAACCCATGCGCTCAAGTTGCCGAAAAGAATTGAAGACTTCGACACGCTGCCATGGTGTCCAGATGACGAACCCATCGGAATGGTCGTCGAAATATTGAACGGCTTCTGTGTGATGCCGGTCGCTGGAATTTTTGTAAGCCACCCACCAAGAGGTATCCGCGTAGGCCGTCATTTTTTCAGGGAACGCAAGAAGGCCACCGTGTCGAAATCCTGAGGGGTTCCAGCATCAATCGCCAGCGACTCGGCCAGTTCACGCGTCATTTTGGGACGACTGCCGACATGGGAGACGACGAACTTGGGCTTGCCATTGGCGGTGACGACGAGTTGATCTCCGGTGGGCAGGTCGTCAACAAGCTTTGAAGAATGGTAGAATTCTCGGGCAGTAACGGTTTTCATGGATGTCTAACACTATGTTCGCATTGGAAATTTATGGCGTTCATTCAAAACGTCTTATTGAGGAATTCCCATGTATCCTTAGGCAAAAGACCTTGTTTGTTAGTGCTCGAAATCTCAATAATCAAAAACCGCTTCTTGCCTTGAATTCTCGGTGAAATATCCTCGAAGAGTTCTTGAGCGCTCGCCGCTGAAACAATGTAGAAAGAGTGCGGCAGATCGTGGCGCCAAGTCTTAACCAAGGGACTCGCATCAAGTGCTGCCTTTGCGGTCTCTCGGGCGACGGTCACCCCAAAAAGAAAGAGATACTTCTTCATTCGGCTGGGTCAGGTAAAGCTTTCTGGCTCGGGGTTGGCAATTCGGGGTTCGAGACTACATCAATGACTCTGAGTATCTGAGGAGACACATCACCCTTCTGTTCAATTAGCTCGATCGCCTGCTTCCTGATCTGGTATTCTTCGGACTGTAACTTATCGCGATCCTTGAAGAGCAAAAACACGAAACCAAACATGGCGCAAACCAGAGGTGAAGAAGCAGCCAATACCAACCAACCATTGAAATCTCCTCGCCACGCCATTCCCGTGAGGCAAGGCATGGTGACAATACCGCATAACCACAAGATTGGGTTCAACGCCGATCTCACTCGAAGTCTTCCACCAACTTCGGTGAGGCGTTGAATTACTGTGTCTCGATCATTCAAAGTCCGATATGGGTTGGGAAGGTTTCTTGCGAACGTAAAGCACATCCACCGCTAGTAGCGACACCGCAAGGCTAAAACAGGGTTGAGGTTGTAGTTACGGAAAATCATCGGACCAGAACGGCTACTAGCGGTTGGATGGCTCGGCTTGTTGGCCGATTATTATCCTGCTGATGCGTGGACGTTGTGATCAATCTCAGATCCCTTCATGCGTTGGGTCCTATCCATATCGTAGGCGAGTTGTAACCGCATCCAGTATCCACGGCTCGTGCCAAAATAGCGACTCAAGCGAAGATCGTATTCAGGAGTGCAGCGCCGCTTGCCAGACTTCATTCCCGATAGATGTGGAAGAGGTATTCCTGTAGCAATGGCGACATTGGTCATGTTCGAAGGCCATTCACTCAACGTCTCATCGAGTGTGGCAGCAAAAAAGTTCTCAAGTGGGATTAGGTCGTTCTTCATGGCATTCAATGGTAGTCGATGATTCTTACCTCCAAAGCGCTCCCTTCCTCCCAAAGGAAAACAACACGCCATTGTTGATTCACTCTGGCGCTCCAAAAGCCTTCGAGGTCACCTGAGAGCCTCTCAAGATGATTGCTCGGAGGAATCCTCATATCGTTGATGTTTTGTGAGTTATGCAGCTGCATGAGTCGTCTTCTGGCCCTTAGTTGGATGTCTGATGGTAGTTTGCGACTTCTCTGCCCCTCGAAAATCTTTTCGGTCTCTCGGCATGCAAAAGAAGTGATCACCGATAAAACTTACTATATTCGGTAAGTGGCGCAAGCTTTTTTTTTGCCCAACGTCAAAAGTGAGCCGCGACCATACATGGCGCGAAGCCTGCGACAGCAGGATTCGTGACATGTATGGTCGTTGGCTCTACTGCCTTGTTCGACGCCGCAGGGAGTCAAGGAGTCGGATTTCTTGGACTCGAGCCGCGAGATAGGTTATTTATAAGTAATTTACCAAATGTAGTTTACTGGATATTGGTGAATGAGTGGATCGGGGGTGATTATAGTAAGCCCGTTGATAATGGCATGGCAAATCAGAAGTCGGTCGAAGGGATCGCGATGGTGCATGGGAAGGCGTCCGAGGAAGTAGATATCTGCATCCGAAAGTGCATGGTAGAGCACTTTATGCTTGGCAATAGACTCGGGAATAAACTTATGCGGAGGAAGGCCAAGAGGGAGATTTCCTTTGTCATATTTGATTTGAATTTCAAGCGTGCTTGCCTGATGAAGAACAATTTGATTGTCAGAATCTGTCAATAAAGCATGAACATGCGATGACAGGCAGTCTGTTTGGTCACTCATCCAAAGAAATGCACAAGTATCGAGGAGAAGATTCACAACGCAGAGTGAGTGGCAGAAGTTGGAAAAATTGAACCGTCATTAAAATCTTGCGCGTTCTCCACATCTTCCTGCAAAAAATTGAATCCCACAGGGCAGAGACCTTTCATTAATCCGATTTTTCTTTTGGGGCGTTTTGCAGAGTGATGTCCGAGGGGACGAATTTCTGCAATAGGCTTATTCCTCTCACAAAGAACAACAACCGCTCCGTTTTTAACAAGCCTTGTGTAATGGGCAAGATGCTTTTTTGCCTCAGCTAAATTGGTCGATACCATGTCAACATGACTAACTCAAGAGGTAAATGAAGTCAAGAAGCAAAAAAAGACAACCTACTTTTGGACTCACTTTATCGCCAATAATTGAGTTGCAGGAAAGCTTAGCCGAATTCGCTATGGATTTTTTTCAAGGAGACTTCGGCACAATCCCCAGCCGCTCGAAAAAACCGGCGGCGGCGGCGTAGTCGGAGGGAATGCCTATGTCGAGAAAGGGCGCATCGGTTGGAAAAACCTTCACCCGCCGCTCGAGCGTGAGCGCCGGCAGAACCGCCCTCTCGAGCGAAAGAGGCTCAACGCGGAAGGATGCCAAGAGATTTTGCGAAATGAAATACACACCTGCATTGATGCTGCCTGGAGCGGGAGAATCGGATTTTTCGTTGAAGGAAATGAGGCGGCCATCCGGGGCCCATTCCAGCGTCCCGTAGCGCGAGGCATCGGGCACCTGTGCGGCAGCAATGCAAAATTCTGCCCCCTCTGCGGCTTCGGCGAAGGCTTTGAAATCCGGCTCAAACCAAGTGTCTCCATTCATGACCAGGACTCGCTCGCTTTGCAAAAAAACCTTAGCGAGCGCCAGGGCGCCGGCAGTGCCCATGGGCTCTTTTTCAACAGAATGGCGGACCGGCATTCCCATCCACTCAGAGCCAATTTTTTCCTGAATAAAATCGGCCATGTAGCCACTGCAGAGCGTGACGGAGCGGGCGACGCGAAGAGCGAGCCTATCGAGCAGATAGAAAAGAAACGGCCTGCCAAGAACTGGGGCGAGCGGCTTCGGCACATCATCCACCACACCACGCAACCGCGTGCCGAGCCCGCCAACGAGGATAGCAACATCGATGCCGAAGAGAGGGAGGAATTTCTTGTTAAGCATCCAATTTACTCGAATAGAAAACTACGCGTTATGCTTAACCCTCACACATTCGCGTAGATGCTGTTTTTTAGGATGGTGTAGCCTTTGATGAGTTCGCGAATGCCGCGATCGAGCGTCCACTCCGGAGCCCAGCCCGTGGAGAGAATGCGCTGGTTCGAGACGATGTAATCGCGCTTGTCGGGATCCTCGCCGATCGGGGCTTCGAGATACACGAACTTGGGCAGATGTTTTTGAATCACTGCGCAAAGTTCCAGCTTGGTGAGATTGGCATCCTCCAAACCCACATTGTAAGCGCGGCCGCGCATGGTCTCGAAATTTTCCAACCCATGCAAAAAGACGCGGGCGACATCGCGGATGTGGATGTAGTTCCGCTTGAAATGGCCCTCGAAGATGACCAGCGCGCGGTCGTTTACGGCGCGATAGACGAAGTCGTTCACGAGCAAGTCGAGCCGCATGCGAGGGGCCATGCCGAAGACGGTGGCGAGGCGGAAACTGATACTGTTTTCCCGCTCCAGCACAGCCTGTTCAGCCTCAACCTTGCTTGTGCCGTAGAGGGAGATCGGCTTGAGCGGCGATTCCTCCGTGCAGGAAACGCCAGGTTGCCCGATGCCATAGCCGCTGTTGGTCACAGGCATGAGAATCCGTTGCGAGGGTGAGGCAAGTTTGCACAGGAGGCGCACTGCGTCGCGGTTGATCGATACGGCGCCGAGGCGGTCGCGCTCGCAAAGAGGTGCTCCAACCAGCGCGGCGAGCGGGATAGCGGCATCGTGGGTTTTCAGCAGATCGCCGATTAAACGTTCGTCGCGACAATCGCCTCGCACAACCTCAAAGGAGTCCGAAGCGCAGCACTCCGCCAGAGAACTCTGGCGGAACATGAAACTGTCCAAAACTGTTACGGAATGGCCTGCCGCCAAGAGTTGAGGAACAAGAACGGAGCCGAGATAGCCGGCGCCACCGGTGACGAGGATTTTTTTGAGGTTGGGATTTTTCATGAATAGACTTTTAAGGATAGAGAGGCTTACGAGGTGAGGTTCAATTCGTTTCGAAAGGGTTTATCAATGGAATTTGGGCGTTTTGGAAATCTCGGGTGTTACGCGTGGCCACGGCGAGGTTGTGGGCGATCGCTGATGCGGCAATCAGGCTGTCTTTGATTGGCATGGCATGGCCCTTGGATTTGAGGTGGGCCAACAGGTGGGCCCACGATGAAGCGACCTTGCTGTCGAAGTCGAGACAGCGAGCCGTGGAGCGTATTTTTTCAAACCACATTTCGAGCTGCTTTTTTCTCTTGCTCGCAGGGAGAAGCAGAATCCCGTATTCAAGCTCACCCAGAATGACCGGGGTGACGACAAGATGCTCCTCATGGAGGCGCAGCCAATCCACAACCTGTGGCGCGGGCTCGGGTTTGGTGGGCTCACTCAGCAGGTTGGCATCGGCAATAAATTTCACAGCGTGTCCGTCGATTCGGAAGGGATCGGTTCAAACCAGCCTTTCACCGGGCAGGATGCGAGAAGATCCACCAATCCTTGATTGGATGGCGGAGATTTGCGGGTGAGGAGGTATTTTCCAGAATCCACACGCACGATTTCAAACGACTCTCCGCTGCGGAGACGGTCAAGCCGTCGTATGGGGGAGGGAAGAACGAGCTGCCCCTTGCTGGAAAGCATGGTTGTCATGAAAAGTAAGATAGTTTCTTACATCGAGAAGTCAATCTGCAAGTAGCGGTTGCCGAAGACGCAATCGCGGCCCTTCGTTGAGGGCGAGCCAGTAGCGCACTGCATCGCCGGCCATGGAGTCAAGGCCCTTGGTGATCGCACGCCCGAAGCCGTGCGTGCCAGGATTTTGGATCGGTCGGAGGGTGGGGATTTTCGCGGCTTCGCCTTGGAGGATTTGCCAAGTGGAGTCTGTGGAGCCGTCGTCCACCACTACGATTTCATGGGGAACGCTGCGTAGCGAAAGCTCGAGGTGCAGGTGCTCGATGGTGGAAGCAATGCAACCCTCCTCGTCCCGCGCGGGAATGACAACCGAGAGCAGCGTGAGCGGTCGAGCGGGCTTGGATTCAGGCGGAGGGTTTGGCATTTTTATTCCTTCCCTATCCAAACAGGGAGACCGGCGTTTGAAACTGGAGACTTCTATCAAAGGATTAAGGTTTTTGGTATGGCACTCTGACATCTCGAAGCATCGGAAAATGCTTAGAATTCAGTGTTGCCAGTGTCAATCCGTGAAGATGCGCGGTAGCAGCAACGATACAGTCGGCGAGGCCACAACCGTGAGAAGGGCGAAAATCC